>JBHHZJ010000039.1:0-29467 GCA_046758005.1 Kiloniellaceae bacterium | reverse complement strand
CCGACTTCGACGGCGACACGGCGACGCACACGCTGCAGGTCGTCATCGACGACGATTCGCCGATCGCGCTCGACGACACCGACATGGCCGTCTTCGGCGGCGCGGGCGCGACCGAGGGCAACGTGATCACGGGCGTGGACCCGGACACCGATCCGGATCTCCGGGGCACGCTCCAGGCCGACGACGCCGGCGCCGACGGGGTCGGGGTCATCCGCTCGCTCACGCACGACGGCGTGGTCTACACGCTGAACGCGGCCGGCGACGGCATCATCGTCACCGATGAGACGACGGGTCTGCCGACGGCCGGAAGCGGGTCTTTCGCTATCGTGACCGGCGCTCTGTCGATCGGGACCGCTGCGGGCGGCACGTTGACCATCACGCTGCTTGAAACGAGCACGGGGCAGCCGGTCGGCTTCTACCAGTATCAGCCGCCCGCATCGTCGAGCGGTCTGACGTTCCCCTTCGACGAGAGCTTCGGCTATGTCCTCGAGGACGGCGACGGGGACGGCGACCCGGCGACCTTGACCGTCACGGTCAAGGCCGGTGAGGACGACCAGCCGAACGCGGGCGAGGGCACGACCGTCATCCACGACGAGACGCCGGGCATCGATCCGTCGTCGAACGACACGTTGATTTCGTCGGCTGCGTTGGTCGCGGCCCTGACGGCGCTGTTCGGCGCCCCGCTGCCGACCATCCTCGGCGCGGCCAAGAACAGCTTCGCCTTCGACTTCGGCGCCGACGGCCCCGGCGCCATTTCGCTCGACGCGGTCACCGACGGGACCGACAGCGGCCTCGACGACACCGCGACCGGCCAGGACATCCTGCTGGTCAACGGGCCGGACGGCACCATCGTGGGCCACGTCGGCACGGTCGCGGGCGACGTCGCGTTCGTCGTCTTCCTCGAGGGCTCCGGCGTGTTGAGCGGGCCGGACAACGCCTCGACGGCCAATGCCTGGTTCGTCCAGTTCCGGGCCATCGAGCACGACAACCCGGCCGACCCGGACGAGGCCAATCCGGAGCCTGCGCCGTTCGTGGACGAGGCGTTCGCGGTGACCTACACGGTGACCGACACCGACGGCGACGCGGCGGGCGGCACGGTCGCGTTCACCATCGAGGACGACGGGCCCAGCGTCGAGAACGTGACCGTGACGCACGACGAGACGCCGGGCGTGGACAACCCGGACGACGTGGCTACGGACTCCAAGTCGGTGGGGCTGGCGGAGGCCTTGGACTTGGTCTTCGAGGGGTCGCCGCCGGCCGAGATCGGCGTGGCCCGCAACGCCTTCGACTTCGACTACGGCGCGGACGGACCCGGAGCCATCGCGCTCGATGCGGTCACCGACGGGACCGACAGCGGCCTGGTCGACACGGCCACGGGCGATCCCATCCTGCTGTTCAACGACCCGAACCAAAGCGGGGCCATCCTGGGCCTCGTCGGCTCGGCGGAGGGCCCGATCGCGTTCGTCGCGTTCCTGGAGGAGACGGGCACGCCGAGCGGGCGGGATAACGCCTCGGAGGCGGACCTGTGGTTCGTGCAGTATCGGGCCGTCGAACACGACAACCCGTTCGACCCGGACGAGGCCAACCCGGAGCCGACCGGCTTCCTATTCACGGACGTCATCACCTTCGAGGGCCTCGGCGCAGGCACCATCGTCAGCGAGGTGTTCGCGGACCGCGGCTCGGGCCCGATCGGAATCGCCGGCGACAATCCGGTGGAGTTTCCGGGCATCAACACCGCCATGATCTTCGACTCGGCGGACCTGCCGGTCGTCGGCGGGACGACCATCGACACCGACCTGGGAACCCCGAACGAGGACTTCGGCGGGCCCGGCGTCGGAACCGGCGGCGAGGCGGGCAGCGCGTTCGTCAACAACGCGCCGCTCGGAAACATGCTGATCGTGACCCGGGACCTGAGCGTCCCGGACGATTCGGGCGCGGCGAACACCAAGCTGACGCTCGATTTCTCGAGTATCGGCCCCGTGACCATGGAATCGATCACGGTCATGGACATCGAGCCGGGCCAAGACACGACCGTCAACCTGTTCGACGCGGCGGGCACGCTGCTGGCGTCCTTCCCGGTTTCCGAAACCGGCGACAACGGTGTGACGCTGCTGTCGCTCGGCAGCACGGCGGGCGTGGCCACGATGGAGGTGTTCCTCGACGGCTCGGGCGCGATCGACAACGTCGCCTTCACTCGCACGGTCGACTTCGCCGACGAGTTCCTGACGCTGGGCTACACGGTGACCGACGCCGACGGCGACTCGGTCCAGGGCACGGCGACGGTCACCATCGAGGACGACGGTCCGACGGCGATTTCGGACGCCCTGCCGTTGGTCGACGAGGGCGGCAACGCGGTCGGCACCGGCTCCGGGGCGGTCAACCTGCTGGCCAACGACGACTTCGGGGCCGACGGGCCGGCGCCGGACGGCGCACTGGTGAGCCTCGCCTACACGGGCGACGACGGCTCCGGCGGCCCGACGACGTTGACGGCGCCCATCGGCTCCACGGTCCAGACCTTCCTGGGCGGCACGCTGACGGTCGAGGCCGACGGCACCTGGAGCTACGTCTCGCCGATCGATGTGGCGAGCACCTCGACCGACGTCTTCGAGTACACGATCCAGGACGGCGACGGCGACCGCTCGACCGCGAGCAACGGGATCCTGGTGCTCGATACCCTGGCCGCCTCCAGCCACGTGACGGGTGAAACCATCCTCGGCGGGTTGGGCGACGACACCTTGACCGGCGGCTCCGGAGACGACGTGATCGACGGCGGCGCCGGCGACGACACCTTGCGCGGCGGTCCCGGGGCGGACACGCTCACCGGCGGGGCGGACACGGACCTCTTCGTCTTCGCACCCGGCGACGGCGGGGCCGCGCTCTACCTGGCCGACGTGATCACCGACTTCGAGGACGGGACCGACCTCATCGGCCTGGAGGGCGGGCTTGACACGGGCAACGTCACGGTCGGCGACAACGGCTCGGGCGAGGCCGTGGTTTTCACGACCGCCGGAGAGATCCTCGCCCTCGTCAGCGGCGTCGCTCCGGACGCCATCACCGCGGACGATCTCACCACGATCGTCTGAGACCGATGAGCGCGCGAGGCGACTCGTGCGCTCATCGGGTTCGGCGCGCCGGGTTGGCCCTGGGCGGCGGCGCGCAAACCAAGGACAACATACCGGCGAGTGGATGGCTTCATCCGCTCGCCGGTATGCGCCGAAGGACCGCGGAGTCGGTCCCGGGGGGCGCAGGGAGCGCCCCCCTTCTTTCATGTGCCGGGCATGGCGCCCGGTTCGGGAGCCGGGGACCCGCCCCTGGTAGAAAATCCGAAAAATCCGGAACTATTCTGAACCTCATTCGCGTTGTGACATTCCTGTGGCATCGGAAGATTTCGAAGCGCCGAACGTTTGATAGGAAAAGCCTCGTCAAATACTGTCGTTAACGGAGTCTTAAGCTTTCGACCGTTAATGATTCGTTGAATTCGGTTCCGACGGGCCTCCGGGCGGCCACAGGGGCCGGACACCACCACGCCGGACGAACGGAGGAGAGCATGGCGGCACGTATCTGGCTTGCGCGTGTGCTGGGCGCCACCGTGTTCCTGCTCGCTCTGTCCGGGCCCGCGCCGGCCGAACCCCGCGACCTGGAGGGCGCGGCCTGGGCGTCCGGCAAGCCCGCCACCTCCGGATCCTACCTGTTCCCTCGCCAGGCGCCGCGGAACGGGCGCGCGCCCGCTCCTCTCGCCGCGCCGATGCCGAAGGCGGCCGGCGGGCCCGGTGGAACCTCCCTGTCTTTGTCCGACGTGGCGCGCGAGGCGGCTTGGCGCAACGCGACGGCGGCGCGCCTGCGACGAATGACGCGCCCCTGGCCCG
This sequence comes from Kiloniellaceae bacterium, assembly GCA_046758005.1. Taxonomy (GTDB): domain Bacteria; phylum Pseudomonadota; class Alphaproteobacteria; order Kiloniellales; family J153; genus JBHHZJ01. The sequence continues at coordinate 25,601 of JBHHZJ010000039.1, read as the reverse complement.
GGTTCTGAGGGCCGGCGAAGGTTCCGCAGCCGGCGCCCCGGAAATGCGCCGCGCCGGCGGCCAAGGCGGGAGAAGTCCCCGTTAGAGATTCTCGAGCGCGTGATCGACGTCGGCGGTCTGCCCCGCGTTGCCCTCGCCGTGGGTGCGCGCGTTCGCCTCGATCCTTTGCACACTGGTCGCGAGGTGGGCGGCGAACTCCTTGAGCGCCGCAACGGGGATCATGAGCCTCGCCACGACCTGGGGCTCCAGCTTGGTCTGGCCGGCGTCGCGTTGCAGCTGCACCAGCTCGATCCGCGCCACGCCGTTGGCCACGGCGACCGACCGGACCCCGTCGACGAAGATATCGCTCATCGGTGTGCCCTCATGTCGTGATCATCTGCGTTGGGAGTTCGTGCGCGACTTCGGCGCCGCGTCCAGCCGGTCCACGGCCTCGATCAGACGGGCGAGCAGCGCGAGCGAGGGCTCGCCGGTCACGGGCAGCCCGGCCCGGACCTCGAAGCCCTCGATCGCGGCCCTTCGGATCGCCGGGTCGTGCGCGGACTTGGCGGGGCCGAGGTGGCCGAGGTCGCGGAGCAGGCGGTCGATCGTCCACAGCGGCAAGGCGGAGGCCGGGCTGTCCCGCCCGGGCGGCCTGCCGGGACCCCACCCGGCACCGGCGCGCCGCGCGGCCCCGACCGCCTGGGGGATGCCGCCATCCGGGTGAAACAGCGCCGTGGACAGGGCGCCCGCGACCCGCCCGGCCTTGCTTCGGGCGTCGATGACGTTCAGGCCCACGGCCTCGAGCTCGCCGTCGGCCAGCACGAGCAGCGGAGACCCGGAATCTCCCTCGGCCACGTCGCAGTCATGGGCGATGCCGAGGCCGCCGCCGAAGAATCCGGTGATCCCGCAGCCCAGGCTGACCGACATGATGTGGGTCCAACCCCGGCGGTAGCCCGCCTGCACCACGCTGGCCGCGCCGCGCTCGATCCTGGCCAGCAACCGCCGGTCCAGCCGGCGCAGGCCGAGCCAGCCCGCCTGGCGCCCGATCGGGCGTTCCAGCCTCAGCACGGCCCAGTCCGCGATCGCGTTCTTGGCGGAGGCGGCGGCCGCCGCGACGTAGCGCCCGGAGCGCTCGTAGCTCGCGACCGGCGAATGAATGAGGTAGGTGTCGCGCTGGTAGCCGGCGACGAAATGCAGCTCGTTGGCGCCGCGCCAGCGCCCCTCCCGCGGGTCGTACAGGCAATGGGCGGCGGTGAGCACGCTGCGCGCGCCGATCAGGAACCCCGTACAGTGGCCCCGCCCGCCCGCGTTGACCCGGCCGATCGCGCTCCAGGGGTACTCCATCGCGTTGACCTCGATGCGCCCGGTCTGCTGGCCCAGCCGGGAGGCCGCCAACGGATGGGCAACAGCGCCCGGGCCGGCCAGCATGGCCAGGACCGCCGCGGCGGCTTGGCGCCGGAGGCGCGAGCCGAGGACTTGGGCCCGGAGGATCATGCCGCTCTCATATATCAAAGCGCGCGGAAAAACGAGCCCGTCGCCTCGGCCGTTCGGATGCGCGGGCGCGCGCCGGATTATGATGCGCCGAGGCCGGCCATGAGCTTGTCGCCGGCCACCGAGCCGACCACGTCGCGAAGGGCGGCGACCACGGCCGGATCGTAGCGGTCGCCGTTGCGCTCGAGGATTTCCAGGGCGGCGTCGGCGGATATGGCCCGGCGGTACGCGCGCGGCTCTATGCGCGCGCAAAAGACGTCGCAGACGCCCAGGACGCGCGCCGTCAGGCGAACCCGGTCGCCCGAGAGGCCCTCGGGATAGCCGCCGCCGTCCAGGCGCTCGTGCATCTGCGCGATGGTCTCGATCACCGGCAGGTCGAAGTCGATGCCGCGCAGGACCTCCGCGGCGTGCTCGACGTGACGCTGCATCTGCGCGATCTCGGCCTTGGTCAACCGTTTCGACTTGGTCAGGATTTCGCGCGGCACGCCGAGCTTGCCGATCTGCGACAGGTTGGCGGCGATTTCCACGGTGGCGACGTCCTCCGGGCCGGCGCCAAGGCGCTGCGCCACGGCCCCGGCGAAGCCGGCGACCCGGCGCGAGTGCCCGGCGAGATAGGGATCGCGCAGTTCGACCGCGCGCACCAGCGCGGCGACGGTCTGCCGGACCGCGCGCTCCCGTTTCTTCTGCTCCTCGACCAGGTCCGTGACGTCGCGCGTGACCGAGACGATGCCGGCCAGCGCCCCGTTGTCGTCCCGGTACGGCACCTTCGTCACCTGCAGGTGGCGCGCCCTGGCGCCCAGGTAGACTTCCTCGCTGACGGTGACGGGCGCGCCCGAAGCGAGCGCCCTCTGATCCGAGTGCTTCAGCCGGTCCGCCGTGCCCTTGCCGAAGATCGCCGCGTCGTCGAGCCCGACCGCGCCGCGAACATCGCGATCCATGGCCCGGGCGAAGGCCGGATTGACGTAGCGGTAGGTGCCGTCGAGGGACTTGAGCCCGATGTAGTCGGTGATCGTGTCGTTGATGCTGTCCAACAGCCGCTTCTGCGCGTCGATGCGCCCGGCCAGGCGGCGGAACTGCTCGGCGAGCGCGGCGCTGTGCTCGTTGGCCATCCGCCACCAAAAGGCGCCGAAGGCGGCGACCACGGTCAGGACCACGAGGACCGCAACGGCGAGGACCGCGGTGATGAAGCCGTCGAGGCGGGCCGCGGCCGCCTCGGCGTCGATTTCCTGCACGACCCACCAGGCGGGGCCGGAGACCGCCGCGCCGACCGAATAGAGCGCCTCGTCCTCGGCCACGCCGCGGCGCTTGGCGAAGGGGATGGTTCGCTCTGCGGCGCTCAACCGGAACGGTTCGACCGCGCGCAGCGGCGGCGCCCCGCCCGGCGCGATTTCGTAGAACGCGCCGCCGGCCATCTGCAACAGCCTCACGCGCTCACCGGGCTCGGACAGGGGCGGCGGCGCCAGCAGCGCGCTCAGCCCCGCCGTCGCCGGCGCGCTCAGCATGAGCACGGCGACCGGGCTGTCGCGCCCGGTCTCGCTCTGCGCCCGGAAGACCGGTGCGAACAGGTCGAGGACCAGGCCCGCGGGCGTGGCGCGCACGGGCCCGTAGCGCAGGACGCCGCTTTGGAAGACCCCTGCAGCGACGGCCCGCTGCTCCGCGCCGAGCGCGGGCGCCCCGGCGCTGCTCACGTAGGCCGCGCCGTCGCGGTCGATCAGATGGCCGGCCAGGAAGCCCGCGTTTTCGGCGAAGTCGCTCAGGACCTGCGCCATGAAGGGAATCTGCGCCGCCAGGGGCGCGCCGAGACCCGCAGGCGGGTCCGCGTTTTGCGGACGCGCGGCCGCGCCCGCCGCCAGGTCGGAAACGTCGCCCCGGGCCAGGTCGACCTCGGTCGCGAACAGGCGGAACATCTCGCTGTCGACGACGCGGTCCACCGGGCGCGTCACGCCATCGAGCCAGGCGGCGACGACCTCGGCCCGCCCGCGCGCGAGAATCTCCAGCCGGCGCTCCAACTCGCCGAGAATTTCGAGCCACTTCAGATGGATCGCGACCGCCGGAACGAGCACGGCGAGGGCGACGACGACCGCGACCACCCACGCGCCGCGCACCAGGGTGTGGGCACGCTCCGGGCCCGGATTGGAGATGTCGATGTCGCCGGAAAGGAAATCGGACGGGACCGCGCCTTCGCCTCGCGCCGAGGCGCCCATCGCCTATCTCCGGGCCACCAGGCCGCGGTAGGCGGGCTTGGACTTCCGTTCGAAGCCCCCGACGTGTGCCCAGCGGGTCGTCTCGTTCATGGAGTATTGGGCGACGTAATGCTTGTAGCGGTCGTCTGATACGATCAAATTCGACAGGCTGTCCAGGACCAGTATGCCATCCTCGCCATAGATCGCCAGCACGGCGTGTCCGATGCCGCGGATTTCGTCCGTCAGGATGACTATGCGCATCTCGTCCTTGCCGAAGCCGAGCTGGCGCAGGGCGAAGTACTTGGCGACCGCGTAATCCTCGCAGTCGCCCGAGCGCGCCATGAACTCGCTCGGCGTCGCCCAATACTCGCTCCGGCCGTAGACGTCCGGATCCTGCCGGTAGGGCCAGCGGTTGAAGTAGTCGTTCACCGCCCTGAGGCGCGCCGCGCGATCGAGCGACGCGGCGGCGGCGATGATCTTGCGCCAGCTGCGCAGCGCCGGGGTCGTGCACCGCGCGGCCACCCGGACGCAGCGCGCGAAGGCGCCGCGCTCCTTCTCCATGGCGGCCAGGACCCGGGTCCACTGGGGCAGACCGTCGAGGGACTCCGCACGGAACTCGATCGAGCCGAACAGGCCGGCGCGCGCGGTCTGGCCGGCGCGCGCCACCTCGGCGAGCGTCTGGGCCTGGGTCGCGCCGGGACGCAGCGCCGCCAGGGCAAGGAACACGATGATCGCGCGGACGGCCGTTGAGCCACGCAGAAGCAATCCGTGAGCTCCACTCAACCCGGGGTTGCCGGTTCGGGAATGGTTCCGGGGGGCTCAAGGATCGCCGGCGCCGGTTAAGGAAGGGCTGCCGAACGTGGTTAATCGGCGTTAAAAGTTGTGATAAATCAATGACTAATGCCGAAGGGCGTTGTGATCGACTCACGATGCCCTTTGGCAGGCGCGACCGCCTCGCCCGAGCGTAGGCGGCGAAAGCCTGTAGTTTCCGGGACAGTATTAGATTTGGGGACAGTATATTTATTTCACGGAATTAAGTATACTGTCTCCAGAATCTGGATTCTACCGTTCGCGCAGGGCGCGGTCGCGCGTCTTGAGGATCGGCTTCAACAGATAGTCGAGCACCGATTTCTTGCCGGTCAGGATCTCCACCGTGGTGGTCATGCCCGGGATGATCGGCAGCTCTTTGCCTTGGTGCATCAGGGTATTCTGATCGGTCCTGAGATACACGCGGTAGAAGCTCTCGCCCTGTTCGTCCTTGATCGTGTCGGCGCTGATGTGCTCGAGCTTGGCCTTGAGCCCGCCGTAAATGGAGAAGTCGTAGGCCGCGACCTTGATCATCGATTCCTGGCCGGGCCGGAGGAAGGCGATGTCGGCCGGCCGGATGCGCGCCTCGACGAGCAGCGTGTCGTCGAGCGGGACGATCTCCAGGATGTCCTGGCCGGGCCGGATCACGCCGCCGACCGTGGTTTGCTTGATCTCCTTGATCGTGCCGTGCACCGGCGAGCGTACCTCGGTGCGCGTGACCCGGTCCCTGCCGGCGAACAGCGTCTCGTGCACCGACTTGAGCTCGGCGCGGACCCGGTTCAGCTCGTTGGCGGTCTCCGTCATGGCGCTCAGGCGCACCTCTTCAATGCGCTGCTCGGCCTCCTTCGCCGCCGTCTTCAGGCGCGGGATGCCGAGGCGGATGGTCCTGATCTCGCCTTCGAGGTCGGCGACCTGACGCTCGATTCGCAGCAGCTCGACGCGCGGCATGACGCCGTTGCGCACGAGCGGCGCCGTGATTCCCAGTTCCTCGCGCGCAAGCTGCAGGCTGCGCTCCAGCTGCTTGCGGCGGCTGGCCAGCTCGGCGGTCTCTAGCCGGCGCTGCTTGGCCTGCGCCTCGAGCACCGCGATCTGCGCCTGGAGCTGCCGGCGCCGGAAGTCGAACAGGGACCGCTGGTCCGCGGCCGCGACGGGCGCGTTCTTCAGGATCTCTTCGCTCAGCGCGATCTCGCGGCCTTCCTGCTCGGCCTTGAGGCGCTCGACCGTGGCGAGAAGGGTGTAGTACTGGGCCTGGAGGTCGCGGTAGTTCGCCTGCGCCGCGATGTTGTCGATGCGGACCAGGATGTCGCCCCGGTCCACGATGTCGCCTTCGCGCACAAGGATTTCCGCCAGGATGCCGCCTTCCAGGTTCTGGATGACCTGGGTCCTGCTCGAAGGGATGACCCGGCCCTCGCCGCGGGTCACTTCGTCGAGGACGGCGTAGTGCGCCCACACGCCCATCACGGTCAGGAAGGCCAGCGTCATGAGGGTCAGGACGTAGGCGAAGCCGTGGCCGCGCCGCCGCGCCGCCGCGTGGACGTCGGGCATGAAGTGAAGGTCTTCCTGGCGGCTCGCCATCGGCGCCGTTCCCGTTACCCGCGCGAGGCGCGGATCTGGCCCTGTTTGAGCGCGGTCAGAACCTCTTCCTTGGGGCCGTCGGCCACGACCTTGCCGGAATCGACGATGATCAGGCGCTCGACCAGGCTCAGGAGCGAGCTGCGGTGCGTGATGAGCAGCAGCGTCTTGCCGGGCAGGATTTGCGCCAGGCGCTGCTTGAACACGGCCTCGGTCGAGTTGTCCATGTTGCTCGTCGGCTCGTCGAGCAAGATGATCGGCGGGTCGAGCAGCAGCGCGCGGGCCACGACGACGGCCTGGCGCTGCCCGCCGGACAAGCCCATGCCGCGTTCGCCCACCTGCACGTCGAAGCCGAGCGGATGGGTGCGCAGGAAGTCGGTGACCCCGGCGACGTTGGCGGCGCGCAGCATCGTCTGGTCGTCCGCGTGCGAGGCGCCGAAGGCGATGTTTTCGCGCACCGTGCCGTAGAACAGGTAGTTGTCCTGCGAGACGTAGCCCACGTTGCGCCGCAGGTCGGCCGGGTCGATCTGCCGGATGTCGGTGCCGTCCATCAGCACCGCGCCCTCGGCCGGCTCGTAAAGCCCGATCAACAGGCGCGCGATGGTGCTCTTGCCCGAACCGATGCGGCCGAGGATGCAGACCCGCTCGCCCGGGTTGATCCGGAACGAGAGGCCGTCCAGCGCGCGGCTCTCCTGCCCCGGATAGCTGAAGCTGACCTTCTTCATCTCGATCTGCCCGGACAGGCGCGGCCGGTGCAGGAACATCTTGTCCGGCGGGCGCTCCGCCGGCGACTTCATGATCGCGTCGAGCGAGCGCAGCGCGACGCGGGACTGCTGCAGGCGGGTCAGCATGGCCGCGATCGAGCCCAGCGGCGCGAGCGACCGGCCGGCCAGGATCGTGGCGGCGACGAGCGCGCCCATCGTGATCTGGCCGGCGGCGATCAGGTGCACGCCGTAGACCACCACCGCCACGGTGCAGAGCTGGATCGAGACCTGGGCGAAGGTCGTGGCCAGGCCGGACAGGAAGCGCGCCTTGCCCGAGGACTCCGCGGTCATGCCGACGAAACGCTCCCAGGCCCGCTGCACGCGGCTCTCCGCCGCCGCGGCCTTGATGGTCTCGAGGCCGTCGATCGTTTCGACCAGCAGGGCATGCTTCTGGGTCGATTCCCGGTGCGTCTTTTCGATCACGCGGCGCAGCGGGAACTGCAGGACGGCGCCGACCAGGATCACGAGCGGTACCGCGCCAAGCGGGACGAAGGCGACCGGACCCGCCACCAGATAGATCACGGCGACGAAGAGGAAGATGAACGGCAGGTCGACGAGCGCCACCAGCGTACCCGAGGTGAAAAATTCCCGCAGCGACTCGAACTCGCGCAGGTTGTTGGCCATCGCCCCGGTCGACGGCCCCTTGTGCGCCAGCTTCATCGACATGAGCTGCTCGAGCAGGCGGCTGGCGATGATCACGTCGGCGTTCTTGCCCGCCACGTCGACGAAGTAGGTGCGCAGATTGCGCATGACGAATTCGAAGACGAAGACGGTGACCACGCCGAGCGCGAGCACCCACAGCGTCTCGATCGCGTTGTTCGGGACCACGCGATCATAAACGTTCATGATGAACAGGGGGCTCGCGATCGCGAAGGTGTTGATCAGCGCCGAGGCGATGAGAACGTGGCTGTAAATGGGCCAGAACCGGGCCAAGGTGCCCCAGAACCAGGCGCGCGGCTGGGCCAGCCGGATGTCGGAGGCGCGCTGGTCGAACTTGAACTCCGGCCGGGCGAAGATCGCGTAGCCCGTGTACTGCTCCTCCAGCTCCTTGACCGGCACGGTCTTGGCGCCGGTGCCGCCTTCCGGGATGACGATCTCGGCGGTGCCGCGGTCGGGGTAGCCGACCAGGACGCAGGCGTTCTGGCCCTTCAGCAGGAGGATGCAGGGCAGGGTCACCGGCAGGATCTGCGTGAGCTTCGGGCGGCGCGTGATGCGTGCGTCGAGCCCGGCGCGTTCGGCGGCGCGCACGGCCAGCTCGGGGCTGAATCGCTCGGCGCCCTGCGGCAGGCCGGCGGTGAGTGCCTCGGCCGAAATCGGCCGCTGCAACAGCCCCGCAAGGGTGGTCAGGCAGGACAGCAGGGGATCGACGAAGTCGACCGCCGAGGGCGCGATCGGCCATTCCCGCGGCTGCTCCAGCACGTCCTCCGCGCTCAGGACCTTGGCGCCTTCGGGCTTGGCGGCCTCGGATTTGGCTGCGGTCACACGGGGCGCCTCGCCGGGTCCCGGGGCATCGCGCGCCGGCCGCCCCTCGGCGGCGGTCGGGCGCTCGCCGCCGGGGCGGGCCGCCGCCGTGCGGGGCTCGGCCTGGGACGCCGCCGCGAATGCCCGGACGAGCTTGGCGGCCGGCTTGGGCCGGCTCGGCCCGAGCGGCGCGGAGTCGCCCGCCGCCTCCGGTCCGGATTTGGGATCGGGACCGGAGCTCGCCGCCGCGGCTCCTTGTTTGTCGTTTCCGGCCGTCATGCCAAACGAGTTGCCCGCCCGAAAGTAAACATTTCCTTTAACCGCGACGGCCGGCGATCCGTGATCGTTGCCTCACGGCGGCGCGGACACGCGCCGGCTCGGCGGATCGTTCCGCCCGAAATATCGAGAAATATTTCGCTAACAGCAATCAGTATAGATAACCCTAGAGACTTCGGAAAAGGTTAATGGATTTGACCCGGGCGTGGCCAGCGCCTTCTTGCTTGATACCGGCCTATGGCCGTGCCGCGCCGGCGGCGCCGCGATTCTCGCGGCCCAAACCGCCGCATCGCAAGGGATCCCGCCCGGCGCCGCAACGCCGAGCGCGCGGCCGCCCGTTGTCGCGCCCGGCCTTGGCAGGGCCGAAACAGAACTTGTTCGAGATTTGATGCTCCAATGATCATGTGTTAAGTTTTTGTATTCATCTTACCGCTGTAACGGCCGCGGGCCGAATGCGTTGACAATGTACGCGCAAAAGGCGTAATACACAGGCAATCATTAAGCTTTTCAATCGAGTGTGGGCTCGGAGGCGGAGTCATTCGCAAAGAGGGGACGGGGGAATGAGATTTCACTCGTGGGACGGGGGAGTGTCCTCTTGTTTCAGGGCGGTGCTGCTGGGCACGGCCTTGATCATTCCTGGATCGGTCGCGGCCCAGGGCGTGTCCCTCACCGAAGCGGTCGAGCTCGCCCTTTCGACCAACCCGGACATCGGCATCGTGGCGAGCAACCGCGAAGCGGTCGACGAGGAGCTGAGGCAGGCGCGGGGTCTGTGGCTGCCGCAGATCGACGTGGCCGCCGGGATCGGCAAGGAACGGACCGAGGACCGCGCGACCCGGGCGGACCCCAACAATAAGCCGGACCTGACGCTGACGCGGAAAGAGGCGTCGGTTACGCTGCAGCAGCGAATCTTCGACGGCTTCGAGGCGGACAGCACGATCGCGCGGGAAAAGGCGCGCGTCCAATCGGCGGCGCGCCGGGTTGCCGAGAACTCCGAGTTCCTGGGCCTCGATGCGATCGGCGTCTACCTGGAGGTCCTGCGCCAGCGTGAGCTGGTGCGCCTGGCCGAGGAGAACCTGGGAATCCATTTGACGATCCTCGACGCGGTGCGGCAGCGCTTGGCGGGCGGTGGCGGCAGCCGTGCCGACGTGGTCCAGACCGAGGCGCGCGCGGCGCGCGCGCGGGCCACGCTGACGCAGACGCTCAACGACCTGCGCGACGCCGAGGCGACCTACACGCGGATCATCGGGCAGTTCCCGGACGAGTTGCGGGCCGTGGAGTTCCCGAAGGGCATCCTGCCGTCGGACCTCGACGCCGCGGTCTCCCTGGCCGGTAGCAACAATCCGACCACCAGAATCTTCGAGGCCGACGTCAAGACGGCGGTGGCGGAGGTTTCCCTGTCCGAGGCTCCGTTCTTTCCGGCGATCACGCTCGAGGCGGAATCGGAGTACAACGATAACCGAGACGGCATCGAGGACGACGAGTTCAACAATCAGGTGATGGTGCGGCTGCGCTGGAACCTGTTTCGCGGCGGCATCGACCGGGCCGCGCGCCAGGAGGCCCTGTCGCGCTTGGCCGAGAGCAAGAACCGGCGCATGCGCTCCTTCCTCGAGGCGCAGCGGGAAATGCGCCAGTCGTGGTTCGCGCTCGAGGCAAGCCGGCAGCGGGTCGAGGACCTGTCCGACGCGGTCAGGTTCAACATGGAAACCCGCGATGCCTATCGCCAGCAGTTCGAGGTGGCCCAGCGCACGCTGCTCGATGTGCTCGACGCCGAGAACGAGCTGTTCGTGTCGAGCGGTCAGCTCGTCACCGCGCAGACCAACGAGCTTTTGGCCTCGTACCGGATCCTGGCGGTCGGCGGGATGCTGCTGGACACCCTGGACATCCGCCCGCCCGAGCAGGCGGTCGTGGAGAACAAGACCTGGCTCGAGGGCCTAGGGGTGGATCGCTAGGCCGGACGCGGCCCCGACCGTTCAGGACGCAATCGGAATCCGTGATCGCGCCCGGTGGGCCCGGGCGCCGCGGTCTTGCGCGGCCTGGGCGGGCCGGATCGGCCCGGGGCCGGCATTTGCACGGCATCGCGCGATGTTCTTGTTCCGTTCATATTGTTGCCCCAGGAATTTCACTTGCGATGGCACGGGGCCCCGTGCTCGGATAACGTGTCGTTAAGGGAAAGGGCCTGGGTGCGCCGGACATGGCCAGGGTGAATGACCGTCAGGCAGTGGACGGGCAGGAACAACCGGCTCCGGATGCCGCGGCCCCCGGCGCGGGGCTGCTGGCGGAGGGCCCGGATGTCCTGTTCGTGGACTTCGAGCACCTAGCCCCGGCGGAAACCGGCGATTCGGTCGTGCTCACGCTCGGCGATTTGCTGCCCGACGCCGCCGGGGAGGTCGTGCTGTTCGCCGGCGGCGACGTGCCGGTCAACCTGGTCACGGCCGAATCGCTGGCCGAGGCCGGCATTGCCGCCGAGCACGTCACCGCGAGCGGGCTCGAGGTGACCGGGCTGCACTTCTACAGCTTCGAAAGCGGGATCACGGTGTACAGCCCGACCGACCTGCTTATTGTCAACGATCCGAACGCCGCCTAGCCGGACCCCGTTCCGCCGAGCCCGGCGCGGGGACGGGCCGAAACGCCGCCTCCGGCGCCGCCCGTCGGCCTGTCGAGATCCACAGGACCGCGTAGAACTCCTCGTCCTGTTGCGGCTGGAGGGCGACGAAGCGGGCAGCGGCGGCGAGGACCCGTCCGGGCTGGACGTGCAGCACGTTGGCGTCGACCGAGGCGATCGTCCCCGCGATCATCTCGAGCCAGACGTCGTTGAGCGGGCGCCGCGTGCGGACCTGGATCACCGAAGTCAGGTCGGCGCCGCTCGCGGGCGCACGGTCCCGGCCGAGCCAGTCCGCGAAGCCGTCGTTATACGCGATGATGGTCCGGTAGCGTGACAGCACGAGCCCGGGGCTGAAGCTCGCCTCCACCAGGTCCATGACGTTGCTCTGCGTCGGCCTGAGGCTGGCGCGGGCGAGCCCCAGCTCGGCCTCGAGCATGCACATGACGCGCAGATGCGAGGAGAAATTGCTGCCGCGGTAGCGCCCGGCCGCCTCGGCGACGAACCTGCCGAGGCGCATCCGGCTGCGCTCGGCCAGGCGGTCCAAGGCCTGCCAGAACACCGGCTCGAGCCGGATCGAATAGCGCCGGTTCCGGTATTGAACGATCCGCGGTTTCGGCTCCTGCGTGCCGGCGCCTGGATCGGCTCCCTGCGGCATGGTCGCGCCGCCTTCCACGCGATGTTGCGGCCACGGGGCGATTCGGGCCCCGTACAAGCTCATAAATGGTTGTGTTGTTTTCGGCAAGCCCCCGCGGCTCGGGACGATCCGCGGGCCCTTACGGACGGCGCCGCGGCGGCGCGGCCCGTTCTCCGGTCGAGGGCTTCAGGGCAGGAGGATTTCGTCGGTCTCGCCGACGATGCCGTGCAGGTCGGCGAGCTTGGTGCGCAGCCGGTAGCGCTGCGCGAGCTTCTGCTGGGCCGCTTTCGGCAGGTCGGTGAGCGCGATGATGCGCTTTTCGATCAGGGCCGCGATGAGATCCTCGACGACGCGGATCAGTTCGAGGTCGGAGGCGACGAGCCCCAGCTCGACCTCGGAGCCGCCGCCCTGGCCGAAAAACCCGCGCAGGGCCGGGTCATCGGGCGCCAACTCCTCCCGCGCCGCTTCGGTCCTGGCGGCGTGGACTTCGGTGATCCGTCCGGCCGGATCGCGGACGACGTATGGCATCGCGAGGGGGCCCTTCCAGCACGAACCAGCTTAGCCGGTCTTGGTTAAGGGAGCGTAACGTCCCCGTTCGCCGCACGGCCGTGCACCGGGCCAACCCTACCGGCCGGCGCGGACACACGACCGCGCATTCAACAACACCCTACCGCGCCCCGAGGGCCCGGCGCTCGCCGTCGGCGCGGCGCCAGGGCCTACTGCGCCGCCTGCTTTAGATAAGCGATCACGTTCTCGCGATCGGCTTCCTTCTTCAGCCCGGGGAACAGCATCTTGGTCCCCGGAACATACTTCTTCGGGTTCTTGAGGTAGTCCTCGAGGGTCTCTTCGGTCCAGACGATCCCGGAGCCCTTCATCGCCTTGGAGTACTTGAAGCCGTCGACCGAGCCCGCCTTGCGGCCGAGGATGCCCGCCAGGTGCGGCCCGATCTTGTTCTTCCCTTCCTTCAGGCTATGGCAGGCCTTGCACTTGTTGAAGACTCTCTTGCCCTTAGCCGGGTTCCCGTCCGCCCAGGCCGTCCCGCCGATCAGCATGGCGGCGGCCGCGAGCGCGAAGGCCGCGGCGAAAACTCTTGCTTTCATCGATCGCTCCTCCTGCGATAATCGGTCAGCGACACTGTCTCAACAAAGGGTGTAGCGGACTTCATGGCGGTTTTCCAGGGCGGCGCTCACCGCGTTCCGCGGCGACCCGTCCGAGCCCTCACGAACCCTGCGAGAGAGTTTTTGTCGCCGACCCCGGAGCCCTGTCAAGGGGCGAGTCGCCGAGCAAGACAGGCGGACGCCGGGACCGGCCCGCGCCGCGCGGCGGCGTTGGGCGCGCTGGCGATCGTCGCGTCCCTGTGGTGGGCCGCGCCGGGCGCCGCCGAGATCGTCGGCCGGCCGCGCGTGATCGACGCGGACACGCTCGACTTCTCCGGGCAGATCGTCCGGCTGTTCGGCATCGACGCCCCGGAGGTGGGCCAGACCTGCCGGGCCGCCGGCCGGGTCTGGCCGTGCGGCATGGAAGCGCGCTGGGCGGCGATCAACCGGGTCAGCCCGCACTGGGTGACCTGCGTCGAGAAGGCGCGTCATCGGGACCGCAGCGTGACGGCGGTGTGCTATCTGGCCGGGATCGGACAGCACGAGCTGAACGCCTGGCTGGTCGCCCAGGGCTGGGCGCTCGCCGATCGCGCGGCGGCCGAGGACTACGTGGCCGGGGAGGAGGCCGCCCGGGCCGCGCGCAAGGGCCTGTGGAAGGGCGAGTTCGTGCCACCCTGGGCGTGGCGGCAAGGCCGGCGGCTGGCCCCCGAGTAATACCAAATCTCCAGGCCGGGATCTCGCGATATCCGAGCCCGATCCGACCGCCCGCAGGGGCCTGGCGGGGGCGCCGGCGGCGGGCGCACGGGCGCGTCCGAAGCGTGCAATTTGGCTCATCCTTGCCACAGATTTGACACGCTCATGCCGCGGCGAATCGGGCATGCCTGAGCCGGTCAAATCGTCAATGGTGGCGAACGATGATGGGTGGTGCGCTTGAGATCACAATCATCGTCTCGGTGGTGGTTCTGGCCGCGTATCCGGGCGGCCTAACGCTCTTGGACGTGCTGCATGAACGCTACGCGCGGCGGGTGAGAGTCGCCCGGCGCGGCGTGCGGGGGCGTGAGGGGCCGCCGCCATGATCGACCAAATCCTCACTGCCGGGCTGGCGCTCGTGCTGGTCGTGTTCCTGGTTTGGGTCATACTGATACAGACCTCGGGGTTCACCGTTAACGAGTTCTTCTAACAAGCCTCGCTTCCGCGCCGGCGACCCGCCGGGTCGTCCTTGGCCGCATGCGGGCCGAAACGACAAGTCTCCCTGGGATACTCCCCGCCCGACCCTGGCGCGCCCCGCTCCCGCGGGGCGCTTTTTTTGTTTGGCCGGCGTTGGGCGCCTGTCCTCGCGCGCCCGGCCGCGATAAGGTTTTGCTAAACGCTATGTTGGACAGTTTCCATCATGGAGCGCCGTAGACCTGTCGCGCCGCCATGGGCCGCCGCCTCCGGCGGCAAGCGCCGCCGCCGCGCGGGCGGCTTGTCGGCCGTGATCCTCGTCTGCGCCCTGGCCGCGCCCGCGCTGGCCGAGGTTCCCGAGGGCGGCCTGCAGGCGCAACTGCGCACGCTGGCCGAGGCCGAAGGAGTGGCCGTCAAGGGGATCGAACGGGTCGGCGAGGCCTCCGCGCGGGAGATGGAAGGCGGCAATCTGGCGGCACGCCTCAAATCGCTGCTGTTCGGCTACAATTACATGCTGATGCACGATTCGGCCGGCAACATCGCCGAGGTCCGCATCCTCGGGGTGGAACGCCCGGCCGCCGCGATTCCCAGTCGCTTCGCGGTGCCGGCCACGCGCCGCGGCCCGCACCACGAGGTCGACGCGGTCCTGGTCGGCCCGACCGGCGCGTGGCGGCAGCTCCCGCTCATTCTGGACACCGGCGCCAGCACCATCGTCCTTCCGGCCTCGACGATCGGCCGGCTCGGCTTTCGCGCGGCCGACCTGGAGGACGGCATGGCCGAGACCGCGGGCGGGCAGGTCAAGGCCAAGGTGGGCCGGCTCGCCTCGGTCACCGTCGGTCAGGCGGTCGTGCGCGACGTAGCCGTGCTCTTCATCGAGGACGCGCGGATCGGCGGCAAGGCTCTGCTCGGCATGAGCTTCCTCGACCACTTCCGCCTGACCATCGACGACGCGGGCCAGCAGATCATCCTGACCAGGAAGTGAGGGTCGCCCGCGTGGCGATCGATGGCGGGCGCGCGTGGGATCGAACGACGGACCTCCTCGGCGTGACAACGCGCTCCCCTGTCTTGCCCTGTTTCACGGACTTTCGGACAGCCCGGAGCACAGGCAGGGGACGACGGGGCCACCGTCGGCCGGCGCCGCCGCCCGGCTTTGACGGCTTTTCGCCCGGTCAACGCACGCCTGCGCGCGGCCAATCGCGCGCCAAATCCGTTGCGCAGAAATCGAGGATTTTCCGCGGCGTACGGAATCTTCGGCTAGAGCAGATCCGGATCGATGAGGTTCGCCCGAAGGCGATTCATCGACCCGGATCTGCTCCAATTGTAATGGATAGAGCGGATTCACGTGATTGATCGGAACCGCGTAGTGGTTCCGATCAATCACGATCCGCTCTAGCACGGCCCCAACGGATTCCCTGTTGACTCGGAGGCCGGGCGATCTTTACCATTTGCGCAATAACCGCTCATATGGTGCAATCATTAGCATTTCCCTGAAACTGCTGGCAAAGGTTTGCCACTACTACTACCGGGACCAGCTCACCATGGCGCAGATCGGTGCGCGCCTTGGTCTGTCGCGCCACAAGGTCGGCCGGCTCCTCAAGGAGGCGGTTGAAACCGGCATCGTCCGGATCGAGATAACAACGCCGTTTGCGCGGGAGTCCGAGTTGGCGCGCCGCCTGGAGGCGGGCCTGGGCCTCAAGACCTCCCTGGTTGTCGAGATCGAGGACGACCTGCCCGAGGACGAGGTCAAGAAGCGCACCTGCGCGGCCGGGGCCGAGTTCCTGGACGCGCTGATCACGCGCAACGAAACCATCGGCGTGGGCTGGGGCAGCACGACCTTCGAGCTGGTCAACCAGCTAGCCGCGCATAACGTGCCGGGCGTGACCGTCGTTCAGATCACCGGCGGGAACAAGTGGCTCACGCTTCAGTTCGATTGCCAGGAGGTGACGCGCCGGCTGGCCGGCAAGCTAGGGGTCGATCCCGTGCTGCTCCATGCGCCGGGCATCGTCGACAACAAGGAGACAAGGGATCTCTTGCTGAAGGAGAGCTCGATCCTCGACACGTTCCGGCACTTCGACTCGATCGACATCGCCATCGTCGGGATCGGCTCGCTCGTTCCCGTCGAATCCTCGACCCTGCTGGCGAGCGGTTACATCCCGCGCGCGGATCTCGATACACTCAAGGCCGCCGGGGCGGTCGGCGACGTCTTTTCGTACTTCATCGACGCCGAGGGGAACCTGGTGCGGACCGAGCTGTACGACCGGCTGATTACGATCGGGATCGAGCAGCTGCGGCGCGTTCCAACCTCGATCGGCGTCGCCACCGGCGCGGCCAAGGCACGCGCCGTCCTGGCGGCCGCCCGAGGCGGCTTCGTGAACACCCTCATCGTCGATGCGGCCCTGGCCAGCGCCGTCATCGAGGTCGCGGAAGCCGGGGCCCGGTCCCGGCCGCCGGAGCGGACCGAGCCGGGATCGCCGGCATTGCCGAGCTCGGATCGGACCGTCCCGGAGGCCGGACAACCGAAAGCCGAGAGAAGCGATTCGCAAATTGGCCCAAGGCAGGAAAGGAAGGAGGCTTGAAATGGGTGAAATTAGGCACGGCAAGCATACATCCACGGACGTGGATTTACAGCATCGGGAGGCTCCGGCAGACGAAGCGCCGCGATCCGACGGCGCCCTTCGCGTGAGCCGGCGGACCTTCCTCACGGGCGCCGCCGCCACGGGAGTGGCCGCCGGCGTCATCGGGATGCCGGCGGTTCAGGTCCGAGCCGCGTCCAGCGGCCCAATCAAATTCGGCCTGCTGGAGGACCGGTCGGGGAACTTCGCCCTGTTCGGGGCGCCCAAGCACCACGCGACCCAGCTCGCCATCAAGGAGATCAACGACGGCTTCATGCTACGGTGGGGCCCCGCCGGCCCGGGCGGCGTGGGCGGCGGCAATGGCTACGACGACACCGACGACATTCTGGTGTCGTCCAACGACAAGGGCCTGCTGGGCCGTAATATCGAGCTCATCGCGCCCGATCCGCAGTCGGACAACCGCAAGTTCCAGCAGTTGGCGCGGCGACTGATCCTGGAGGACAAGGTCGACGTCCTCATGGGCGGGTTCGCCAGTGCCGAACGCGAGGCCTTGCGGCCCATCATGAAGCAGACCAATCAACTCTACTGGTACAACAATCAGTACGAAGGAGGGGTCGCCGACAAGCACACCTTCTGCACCGGCGCCGTCGCCGAACAACAGATCATTCCGGCGATGGAATACTGCGTGGCGAACTTCGGCAAGAGGTTCTACATCCCCGCGGCCGACTACAACTTCGGCCAGTTGAGCGCCATGTGGAGCCGCGCCTTCGCACCGGTGATCGGCGCCGAGGTGGTCGGCCAGGAGTTCATCCCGCTCAGCGTATCGGAGTTCAGCTCGACGATATCCCGGATCCAGAAGGCCAACCCGGACTGGCTGATGATGTACATCACCGGCCAGAATCACTCGAACTACTATCCGCAGGCCAATGCCGCGGGGGTGCGCTATCCCATGGGCTCGAGCATCAACATGGCCCAGGGATACGAGCATCGCCGCTTCGCTCCGCCCGCGCTCGCCGGGATGCACGTGGCGGTCAACTACATGGAGGAGATTCCGACCAATCGGAACAAAGACTTCGTGAAGCGTTGGCGCGCCATGTTCCCGGACGAGCCCTACATCTCGCAACAGGCCCAGAACGCCTACATCGCGACGCATCTCTACGCCGTCGCGGTGCGCATCGCGGGAACGACGGACCAGGCCGCCGTGAGCGAAGCCCTCGAATCCGGCATCGGGTTGGAGGCGCCCGAAGGCTGGGTCTTCATGGACCCCGCGACCCATCACCTGAGCCACTACATCCGTATGGCCCGTTGCGAGGAGGACCATACGATCAACTTCGTGCAGGAGTGGCCCAGCATCGAGCCCTGGTGGACGCGACGCCTGGGCGTGAACCTGGTGCGCAACGCCGAGTTCAAGCAGTACACTCCCGAGGAAGACCCTTACTTCAAGAAAAACTTGTAAAGGGTCTCGCGCAGTATGCCCTCCCCGGCATGGGCGAGGGCATACCGCCGCGCGTTGCGCAGTGTCCTCCGGAGCGTGCGATGGATGCCGAGCTTTTCAATATTCTCTACCAGTTCCTCGTCAACCTAGCGTTCCTTCTGTTCGCCGCGTTGGGGCTGATCGTGGTGCTGGGGATGATCAACATCATCAACCTGGCTCACGGCGAGTTCATCATGCTGGGCGCGTACACCTCGACGTTGGCCTACCATGCCGGCGTGCCGTTCGTCCTGACGATCCCGCTTGCGGCCGTCGTCGTAGGACTCTTCGGCATGGTGCTCGAGCGCTTCGCCATGCGCCGGTTGTACGGCAACAAGCTGAACGCCCTGGTTGCGACCTTCGGGATCAGTCTGATTCTCAGCCAGGGAGTGCTGCTCGTTTTCGGGCCTTACCTCCGCGCGGTCGAAATGCCGCTCGGCGGGTTCGAATACGGCGCCTATTCCTATTCCACCTATTTGCTCGTGTTGGCCTTCGCGGCGCTGGCGGTGATCGGCGCGGGCTGGGTGTTCTTCTACCGCACGCGGCTCGGCATGGAGATGCGGGCGACCATGCAGAACCCGGACATGGCGCGCGCGCTCGGCACCCGCACCGATCGGATCTACACCTTCACCTTCGGGCTCGGCGCGGCGCTGGCCGGCCTGACGGGAGCGCTCTACGCACCGACTTCGACCGTTGTGCCGCTATTCGGCAGTACCTTCATCGCGCCGGCGTTCATCACCGTGGTCATCGGCGGCGGCGTGAACCCGTTGCTCGGCGCGCTCAGCAGCGCAGGGTTTCTGTCGGTCATCTCGACGCCGCTGTCCTCCGAGCTGGGGCAATTCGCCGGCCGAATCGGCCTCATGCTGGCCGCCCTGATCATCATCCGCTTCCTTCCCGAAGGGTTGTCATATTACCTACAGGACTTGCGCCTTGGGCGTCGCCGGCGAACCCGGGCGGCCGAGCGGCGATGAACGGATTCAAGAGCCTGAACCAGGCGTCCATCCTGTCCCGGGCGGCCGGCACGGCGCAACGGAGCGGCTCGCTCACGCGGCGGCTCGGGCTGGACGGCCCGCAGACCCACTTCAATGGTGCGGCGTATTGGGGCGGCTTTGCGGCCGTGTTGGCCGGGCTGCTCGTGTACCCGGTTTTCGGCTCCGCCTTCGCCGCCTCGAACTTCACCAGCTTTCTCCTCAACGTGCCGCTGGCGCTCGGTCTGGCGCTGCTCTGGGGATACTGCGGCGTCCTGAGTTTCGGGCAAATGGCGTTTTTCGGCATCGGGGCCTATTGCTACGGGGTCATCGCGATCAACATGGGCGGCGGTACGCTCACCCTGGTCGCGGCCTTGCTCGCCCTCTTGCTGACGACGGTGGCCGCCATCGCCTTCGGATATTTCGTCTTCTATGGCCGGGTGAGCGGCTGGATCGTCCCGGTCCTGACCCTCGTCCTTACGCTTGTGCTCGAGACCTTCCTGGGGCAGACCGCGGGCTACGAATGGCGGATCGGCGGGGCGCTGCTGGGCGGCTACAACGGCATGACGAACATTCCCTCGCTGACCGTCGGATCGCTCGAGTTCAACGGCTTCACCTTTCCCCTGTATTACCTGGTCGTGGCCATCTCGGCGGCCGTCTTTCTCGCGATGCGGCGCGTGGCCAATTCCCATTTCGGCCACGTCGTCGTTGCCATCCGAGAGGATTCGGAGCGCACCGAGTTGCTCGGCTACGACGTGCGCAAATACCAGCTCGTCGTCTTCGTCGCGGCCGCCTTTCTGGCCGGGCTAAGCGGCATCCTGTACGTCTCTTGGGGCAACTACATCACCCCTTCCTCGGTCGGGCTGTTGGCCGCGACCATGCCGGTGCTTTGGGTCGCGGTCGGCGGCAAGACAAGCCTGAGCGCGGTTGTTCTGGCCACCATCGCGCTCGAGTACATATCCGATGCGCTGGCGGTTTACAGCGGCGAGTTCGCCTTCGTCCTGATGGGGGCGCTGCTGTTCTTTGGGATGATGTTTGCCCCCGAAGGCATCGTCACGACCCTGGCGCACCGCTTGAGGGGGCCGTTCGGCCGTCGAGGCGGAAGATGAGTGTGCTGGAACTCCAAGGCCTGTCCCGGTCCTACGGCGGCATCGTCGCCGCGGACAGCATCGACCTGTCGCTTGAGGCAAGCGAGCTGCACTGCCTGATAGGGCCGAACGGCGCGGGCAAATCCACCGTGTTCAAGCTCATCGTCGGGCTGGTCAAACCCCAGTCAGGACACATCCTGCTCAACGGCCGGGATATTACCCGGGTCCAACCCTACCAGCGCGCCCGTCTGGGCATCAGCATGAAATACCAGACCACGCGAATCTTCATGAACCTGACCGTGGGTCAGAACATCACCATCGCCCGCAGTCGCGAGGCGTTTGACGGGGACCATTTGGACTGGGCGCTCACGCACCTCGATCTGGGCCGACGCTGGGACGACCCGGTTTCCACGCTCAGCTACGGGGAACAGCATTGGCTGGAGATGTGCATGGCGCTGGGAAACCGGCCCTGCCTCGTGCTCATGGACGAGCCCACCGCCGGCATGACGCCGGACGAAACGGGCAAGACGGCCCGATTGTTGAAGCAGCTCAATGCGCGTGGACCGACCATCGTGGTCATCGAGCACGACATGAGCTTCGTGCGCGAAATCGCGCAAAGGGTCACGGTACTCCATCAGGGCAAGATCTTCCGGCAGGGCTCGATCTCCGAGATCGAAACCGACCGCGACGTGCAACGCATCTACCTGGGGGAACGGCATGACTGAAGCCCTCCTCGAGGTCCGGGATCTGCGCAGCGGTTACGGCGCCGGAGACATTCTCCAAGGGGTCGATCTCTCCTTCGGGCGCGGCGAGATCGTCGCGGTCGTCGGTCGCAATGGCGTCGGCAAGACCACTTTGATGAAGACGATCATGGGGCTGCTTCAGGCCCGAAGCGGGACCATCGGCTTCGCCGGGATCGACATTACCAACCGACCGGCCGAGGAGCGGGCCCGCAGCGGGCTCGGATACGCGCCCCAGGGCAAACAGGTCTTCTCCCACCTGACCGTGCAGGAAAACCTGCGCATGGGCGAGCGGATCAACGAGGGCCAGGCGAACAACTGGGATCTCGTCTTCGAGTATTTTCCGGTTCTTCGAGAACGTCTCGCTCAGAAGGGCTGGACCCTGAGCGGCGGGGAACAGCAGGCCCTGGCCATCGGCCGGGCGCTTGTCGGCCAACCGGAGGTCCTTCTCCTGGACGAGCCCTCGGAAAGCATTCAGCCCAGCATCATCATCGAAATCGGCAAGGCGCTGGCGCGACTCAATCGGGAAATCGGGCTCACGATCGTCCTAGTGGAGCAGAACCTGGGCCTGATCGAGGCGGTGTCCCACCGTGGCTACGTCCTCGACAAGGGAAAGACCGTCGCGAGGCTGTCCAGCGCAGACATCGCCAACCGTGACGTGATGCTTCGGCATCTGTCTGTCTGAAGCAAGGAACGCCATGGGTATGGTGCACGCCGAATACCGGGACTTCCTAAAGCGGATCCGCGGCGACGGACGGCTGCGGCTGGTCCGGCTCTTTCACGCCGTGCGAAATATCCCGTATGGCTCGGCGGGCGTTCGCGACCCGGTCAAAGTGATCGAAAACAACGTCGGATCGTGCTCGGGCAAGCACATCCTGCTCCGTGATTTGTTGCGCGCCGAAAACCATCCGGCCGAAATCGTCACCATCTTCACATACTTTAACGAAAGGCTTCCCTTGCACGATTCCTATCCGAAAGAGCTGACCCGGATGATTCGCGACGACAAGGTATGCGATTTCCATCACTACGTCCGCGCCAAGCTGGATGGCCGGTGGCTTCGCCTGGACGCCACATGGCACGATGCGCTCGAGCCCTATGGCTTCCCCGTCAACAGCCGGTGGGACGGGAGCGCCGATACCGTGCTCGCGGCGGAAGCGATCCGCAGCTATCCCGATGTGCCGGACGTGGCCGCGCTCAAGGAGGAGCTGATCGCCTCCCTGCCTCCGGAGGAACGGGCCGAGCGTGCCCGCTTCTTCGCGCTTTTGTCCGCATGGGTCGCCTCGCTGGGCGAGCGATAGGCAAAAACCGGTGGCCGGGGCGAACCTGCCTGTCTTCGTCGGCGTAGACGCCGGGACCACGGGCGTCACGGTCGCCCTTTTCGATGCCGCAGGCCGGGAAGCGGCAAGCGGCTATCAGGAATATCCCTGCCTGCACCCGCATCCCGGCTGGGTCGAACAGGACATGTCGGTCGTCTGGGAGGGCATCTGCAAGGCCAGCCGGGCCGCCGCCGCCGCGGCCGGGACACGCCGCGACGCGATCCGCGCGCTGGGATTTTCCAGTCAGCGGGGCACCTTCGCGCTTCTCGACAAAGACGAGCGGCTGCTCGCGCCCGCGGTCGTTTGGAACGACAGCCGGGCCAAGGACATGGAACGGGTTTTGGCACAGCGGATCGATCCCGACCGCCACCGCGCGATCACCGGGATGCCGTTATCCTCTTCCTGGGCCTGCGCGAAGATCGCCTGGCTGAACAGGCATCGGCCGGACCTCATGGCCAAGGTCCGGTGGATCGTCAATGGGCAGGAGTATTTCCTTCGCCGCATGGGCGCCGAGGCTTTCGAAACCGACCCGGCCTCGCTGACGCTCAACGGAATGCTCGACATACGCCGGCTCGACTGGAGCGACGAAATCCTCGAGGCGGCGGGTATTGCGCGGGAGCTCCTGCCGCCGGTGGGGCCGCCGGGCGCAATGGTCGGCCGGCTCTCGGCCGAAGCGGCGCAGGCGATGGGCCTGCCCGCCGGAATCCCCATTTGCCGCGGCGCCGGGGACCAGCAATGCGCGGCCGTCGGGGCCGGCGTGATCCGGCAGGGAATGGCGGAAATCACCGTGGGAACCGCGGCCATGATGGTCGCCCACCTCGACGATCCCGACCTGGTGACGGGCTCCGCGCCTTACATTGGCGGCCATGGCATCGCGGGCAAATGGGACTTGGAGGGCGGCGCCTTCGCCATCGGAAGCTGCCTGCGCTGGTGGCGCGACAACTTCGCCGGACCCGAGATCGAGTCGGCCAAGCGTCTCGGCGTGAACGCCTACGACCTGATCGTCGCCCAGGCCGCGACCGCCCCGCCGGGCGGCGGCGGGGCGATCTTCCACCCGTTCTTCGCCGGCCAGGTGACGCCCTACTATGACGTGACCGCGCGCGGCGGTTTTTTCGGGCTCGGCCTGCACCACGATCGGGCCTGTATGATTCGCGCGATCCTGGAAGGCTGCTCCTGCGAGATGCGGCTCATGGTCGAGGCCTTCGACCGCGACCTCTCGGGCGGAATCCGGGACCTCCGTCTGACCGGCGGCGGAACCAAGAGCAGATCCTTCGTGCAAATCCAGGCCGATGTCCTGGGCCGGCCGGTGACGCTCCTGAAGACGCGCGAGTGTACGGTCCTCGGGGCGGCGGTCTTGGCGGCGGTGGCGGCGCGGCACTTCGCCGATACCGAGGCCGCCGTGGACGCCATGGTCACGGTGGACTCGGTCGTCGAGCCGGCGCAGGACGTGAGATCGCTGTACGACGAGCTGTTCGGGGTCTTCAAGATGGCCTACGAGCAAGCGGCGCAAAGCGGCCTCTACCGGCGGTTCTACGATTACCAGCAGCACTGGTTCTAAAGCAAACTCGGGCGCTGATTCCGCATCGCCCGCATTTGCGCTAGATCGCCGCGATGGTCTGGACCTCGATGAGAAAGGCTTCGTTCACGAGGCGATCGACCACGAGCAGCGTATTGGGAGGATAAATCCCGCCGGGGAACATCTTCGGGAACTCCCGCTTGCGAAACGCCATGAACCTCGGGATCCACCGGGAATGGACGATATAGGTGGTGAACTGAACGACATTCGAGAAATCCGCGCCGGCCGATCTGAGCGCCGCCTCGACGTTGGCGAACACCTGCCCGCACTGGGCGTCGAAATCACCTTCGCCGACGATGTCGCCGGCCCTGTCGGCGGAGACCATGCCGGCGACGAAGAGGTACTCGGCGGCCTTGACGCGCGCCACATGGGTGTACTGACCGAGCGGTGGGCCGAGGGTGTCGGGATTGTAGATGTCGATTTCGGCCGCCATCGATGCGCCTCCCTTGCCCGCTTGATGGGCCGGCGCGCGCCGTCGATCCGCGGCGCAAAGGCGAACGGCGCCCCGTTTCGGGGCGCCGCCCTGCGGTGCAGCCTCTCGCTAACCCGTGGTTATTGGACCAACTTGCGTCTGCGCGCAATGAAGCCCAGCCCGACAAGGCCCAGGGCGAAGAGCGCGAGGCTGCCCGGTTCGGGGACAGCCACTCGATCGCCATTCACGCCATTCACGGTCGGAAACCCGAACAGTTCGTATGTGCCGAACAGTTCGAAGGCGTCCATGTCCACCGTGAAGCTGTAGACGCCACCGTCCGCGATGTTCAGGCCGACGATGTCGATGGAGTGCAAATCTGCAGACAATGTGTCGGTCCCGGGTCCCTCGTAGACGTCGCCGTCGTATCCGCCCCCAGAGGGAACGAAGAAGAACGTTCCGAACGAGTTCGCGCCCAGGCGAACCTCGAGGTGAAAATCCGTCCACACCTGCCCGGTGTTGTTCGTGATGTCGAACGGGCAGTCCGGGCAGTCGCCAGGCGTGAACGGGGAAGGCTGCGTCGGCGCGTCCGCGCTGCTGAACAGAAGCTGCTCGTTCAGGTCGGCGAAAGCGATCGCGAAACTGTGCGCCGGCGTGGTGTAGCCCACGACCCAGAGGCCCAAGGCCAGCGCGGGTACGAGTAGCCGTCTCATGGATCTCCCTCCCATACGCGCATTATGGTATTGCCCAAAATTACGCAGTTTCTGTGCCAAATTTGCTTATTCCGGAAAATCAATGCCTTAAAAGGCGCCGTCCCGGATCGCTCGCCACAAGGTGTAAAGAATCCCGACACTTCCAGGGCGCGCATTGGGGCCCGGAAGCGCCGGGGGACCCACGAATTAACCAACTCTTTCCGATGGTTAACATAAGGTTGGCGCCGGCGAAGCGGGGCCGCGGCGCGCGAATCGAGGTGTAAAGAATCCCGACACTTTTGGGCGCGCGTTTCGCCGCGCCGGCGCCGGGCCATGCAACAATTAACCAGATATTTCCGATAGATAGTGTGTAAACGCCGCTTGCGGGGCGGAGCTGCGGCGCCCCGGCGCGAGTGTAAAAAATCCCGACACCATTTTCCGCGCCGAATCCGTCCGAAATGGTGGCGGACGGGAAATGTCTACAATTATTTCAGATAGTTACCGCTCTGATTTTCGGGACGGCAGGAATGGAAACGATCCCGACACCTCGCTCGGTCCCCCCGGTGGCCCCTTGGCCCGAGGGACCCGGAAACCGCGACCGGCCGGGGAGGATCGAGACGCACCGTGGGGCTTCCGGAACGCGCCGCCGGTCCGTAGCGCAAGGGCGAACGGCGCCCCGTTGTGGGGCGCCGCCCTGCGGTGCAGCCTCTCGCTAACCCGTGGTTATTGGACCAACTT
>JBHHZJ010000038.1:0-29561 GCA_046758005.1 Kiloniellaceae bacterium | reverse complement strand
CTTTTTCGTCCTGTTGGTGTTTGGCCGGTGGCGGACCGACCTCAGAGGCGCAACGACGCCGCGGTTCAGCAGCGCCAAGGCCAAGCCGTCGAATCGACGATCCAACTTTCCTGCCCCATGGCGTGCCGGCGCCGTTCCGAAAACCGGGGCATCGCAGGAAAATCGGAAAGC
This sequence comes from Kiloniellaceae bacterium, assembly GCA_046758005.1. GTDB lineage: Bacteria > Pseudomonadota > Alphaproteobacteria > Kiloniellales > J153 > JBHHZJ01. The sequence continues at coordinate 29,390 of JBHHZJ010000038.1, read as the reverse complement.
GCCTTTAACGCGCCGATTTATTTGCGTATTACATACTTAGCCGGGTCCCGGGCAAGGCACGGGTCCGGATCCGTCGGACATGGGTCTGGCATTCGGGAGGGCTTGCAATGGCTGCGGTGACGCCGGTGTGCGATCTTGGCTGGAAGGCGGTCGATTTCGAGCTCGAAGGGATCGACGGGCAAATGTACGACCTGAGCAAGGTCAGGGGGCCCAAGGGCACCCTCGTCATGTTCATCTGCAACCACTGTCCTTACGTGCAGTCCGTCATCCGCCGTATCGTGCGCGAGGTTGGGGAGCTCGAGGCCAAGGGCATCGGGGCGATCGGGATCATGCCGAACGACACCGAGGCCTACCCCGAGGATTCCTTCGAAAACATGAAGGCCTTCGCCAAGCTGTACGGGATCAACTTCCCCTACGTCATCGACCGGACCCAGGAGGTGGCGCGCGCCTACGGCGCCGTGTGTACGCCCGATTTCTTCGGGTTCAACAAGGATCTGGAGCTGCAGTACCGGGGCCGGCTGGACGAATCGAAGACCACGTTGGTGGAGGGCGCCCGGCGCGAGCTTTACGAGGCCATGGTCCTGATCGCCGACACCGGCAAGGGCCCGGCCCAGCAGATCCCCTCGATGGGCTGCTCGATCAAATGGCGCGCCGCCTGAGCGCCGCGCCCCGGGGCCGCACCGGGGCGGCGGGCCGCGATACCGGTTGATCGGCGCGCCGGTTCCCGTTATCAACCGGCGCCGGCCGAGGCCGTCGCAGTCCGCTCCTCGATCCGGCGATTCGGCACCAAGGAACAGTTCGTGGCCGACATATTCAGGGAAGTCGACGAGGAGCTTCGTCGCGAGAACCTCGAGAAGCTCTGGAAGAAGCATGGCCGAACCGCGATCGGCCTGGCGGTCGCGGTCGTCCTCGGGGTGGCCGCGGCCCAGGCGTGGCGGACCTACGAACTGAGCCAACGTCAGAAGCTTTCCGACCGGTTCGCCGAGGCGTTGGCCACGGCCTCCTCGGGCGACGAGGCCGCGGCGCTCGACGCCCTGGCCGAGCTGAGCGACCCGGGCAGGGGCGGCTATCGCGGCCTGGCGGCGTTCGAGCAGGCCCGGGTCCTGGCCGAGACCGGCGACGTCGAGGGAGCGATCGCGATCTGGGACCGGATCGCGGCCAACGGCGACCTCGGCCCGGGGTTCCAGGCTGTGGCGACGTTGCTTTCGGTCCTGCACCAGATGGACCGGGGCGACCCGGAGGCCTTGCGCCAGCGCTTGGCGCCGCTGGCCGAGGAGGGCGCGCCGTTCCGGGCCACGGCCCGGGAGCTTCTGGCGCTGCTCGCCCTGCGCGAGGGCGACCGGGGCGCGGCGAGGGATCTTTACACCAAGATCGCCGACGACCGGGAGGCCCCGTCCGGCCTCCGCGCCCGGGCGACTCAGATGCTCGCCGCGATCAAGGAGTGAGCGAGCGCCATGCGCCGCAAGCTGACGCGGTTGGTCATTCTGGCGGCTCTCGGCCTGGCCCCTTCGGCGTGCGAGAGCCTTGGCATCGCCGACCTTTTCGGGCCGCCGCGGAAGGACAAGCTGACGGGCGAGCGCATCGCGATACTCGCCCTTGACCGGGGGCTCGAACCGGACCCCGCCGTCGAGGACCTGCGGGTGCGTCTGCCCGCGCCCTACGTCAACCCGCGTTGGACGCAGTACGGCGGCAGCCCGGCGCACGCCATGTATCACCTGTCGCTCGGCCAGGCGCCGCGCCGGGTGTGGACCAGCGACGTGGGGGCCGGTTCGCGCTCCGACCGGCAGTTGCTGGCCCAGCCCCTCGTGATCGACGGCGTGGTTTACAGCATGGACGCCCTGTCCAAGGTGACGGCCTACGATGCCGAGCGGGGCCGCGTCCTGTGGCGCCGCGACCTTGAGCCGGACGACGAGGACAGCGGCTACTTTGGCGGCGGGATCGCGTACGACGAGGGGCGCATTTTCGTCTCGACCGGCTTCGCCACGGTCTTCGCGCTCGACGCGACGACGGGCGAGGAGGTGTGGCGGCAGGGCGTCTCGGCGCCGATGCGCGCGGCCCCCGCGGCCGCGGGCGGGCGGGTGTTCGTCGTCACGCTGGACAACCAGACGATCGCCTTGGACGCCGAGGACGGGCGCCGCCTGTGGAGCCACAGCGGCATCCAGGAGACCACCAGCTTGATCGGCGGCGCCAGCCCCGCGGTTTCCGGCTCCACGGTGGTCGCGCCGTATTCCTCGGGCGAGATCGTCGGCCTGCTGGCCGAGAACGGCCGGCCGCTGTGGAACGACAGCCTGTCGTCGGTGACCCGCGTCGATCCGCTCGGCGACATCGCCCATATCCGCGGCAGCCCGGTGATCGACCGCGGCATGGTCTTCGCCATCAGCCATTCCGGGCGCATGGTCGCGATCGACCTGCGCCGGGGCCTGCGCGCCTGGGAGCGTGAGATCGGCGGCGTGGAGATGCCCTGGATCGGCGGCGACTTCATCTTCGTCCTGAGCAACGATGCGCAGCTCGTGTGCCTGATCCGGCGCAGCGGCCGGATTCGTTGGGTGCGGCCGTTGCCGCGCTTCAAGGACCCGGAGGACCAGGAGGACCCGATCCAATGGACCGGCCCGGTTCTGGCCGGGGATCGCCTGATCGTTGCCGGATCGCACGGCGAGGCGGTTTCGGTCTCGCCGTACACGGGCGAGGTGCTTGGTGTCATCGACCTGCCCGGCGCGGTCACCGTGGCGCCGGTCGTCGCCGCAGAGAGCCTTTACTTCCTGACCGACGGCGGGAGCCTGATCGCCATGCGCTGAGCGTGGCCGGCCGCCGCCGCGGCGGCCTTCCCGACGCCCGAGGGCCACACGCATGACCTTCACCGTCGCCATCGTCGGCCGGCCCAACGTCGGCAAGTCGACCCTGTTCAACCGCCTGGTCGGCAGGCGCCTAGCGCTGGTCGCCCCGGACCCGGGGGTCACGCGCGACCGGCGGGAGGGCGAGGCGCGCCTGTTCGACCTGTCCTTCACGGTGATCGACACGGCCGGCCTGGACAAGGCGCGCGGCGAGTCCCTCGAGGCGCGCATGCGCGCGCAGACCGAGCGTGCGCTTGCCGAGGCCGACCTCGCGCTCCTGCTGATCGATGCGCGGGCCGGGGTGACCGCCCTGGATCGACATTTCGCGGCTTGGCTACGCCGCGCCGGAACCCCCGTGGTCCTGGTCGCCAACAAGTGCGAGGGTGGCGCGGGCGAGGCCGGCCGGCTCGAGGCCTTCGGGCTCGGCCTGGGCGAACCGGTGCCCCTGTCCGCCGAGCACGGCCTGGGCCTGGGCGACCTGCACGAGGCGATCGCGGCGCGGCGCGCGGCGCAGGGCGATGCAGCGGCTGAGGCTCCGTTGGACCGGGCCGAAGCCGAAGCGGACGCTGTCTTGCGGCTCGCCGTGGTCGGTCGGCCCAACGTCGGCAAGTCGACCCTGGTCAACCGCCTGATCGGCGATGAGCGCCTGCTGACCGGCCCCGAGGCGGGCATCACCCGCGACGCCATCGCCGTGGAATGGTCCTACGAGGGACGACCCTTGCGGCTGATCGACACGGCGGGCCTGCGCCGCCGGGCCCGGGTGGCCGGTCGGCTGGAGAAGCTGTCGGCCGCGGATGCCTTGCGCGCGGTCGGTTTCGCTCACGTCGTGGTGCTGCTCGTCGATGCCGGGTCGCCGATGGAAAAGCAAGACCTGACCATCGCCAGTCAGGTCGTGGACGAGGGCCGGGCCCTGGTCGTCGCGCTCAACAAATGGGACGTGTGCGAGGACCGGCGCGCGGCGCTCACGGCGGTGCGCGAGCGGCTCCAGCGCTCGCTGCCGCAGACCAGGGGCGTCCCGGTGGTGACCATCTCGGCCTTGCGGGCGCAGAATCTGGATCGTCTGATGGAGGCCGTGTTCACGGCCTATGAGGTGTGGAACCGGCGCGTGCCGACGGCGGCGCTCAACCGCTGGCTCGCCCGTATGGTCCAGGCCCACCCGCCGCCGGCGCCGGGCGGGCGGCGCATCAAGCTGCGCTACATGACCCAGGCCAAGGCCCGGCCGCCGACCTTCGTCATTTTCTGCTCCAGGCCCGCGGGCGTGCCCGACTCGTACCTGCGCTATCTGGAAAACGCGCTGCGCGCGGACTTCGACCTGCCCGGCACCCCGATCCGCATCACGTTGCGCAAGGGTGACAACCCGTATGCGAAACAGAGGTAGCACCTGTTCGCCACCGCGGTCCCCGTCACCAATATCCCCTCTGTCTGGCGGAGGTTTCGACTATCCTGTTCGGCCACCGGGGCGCGCTGCCCAGGAGAGTCCGACCCGAGCGCGAGGCTGGCATGACGACGACTCTGATCCGCAACGCCGACTGGGCGATCCTCTGGGACGAGGCCGAAGGCCGCCAGGTCTACGGCCGCGGCATCGACCTCGCCTTCGAGGGCGGTCGCATCGTCTTCATCGGCTCCGGTTACGAGGGCCCGGTCGACACGGTCTTCGACGGCACCGGCCGGCTGCTCATGCCGGGGCTGGTGGACGTGCATTCCCATCTCCTGTCGGAGAACCTGGGGCGCGGCATCACCGAGGAGATCGGCAACCCCGCGCTCTACATGAGCGCCGTCGCGGACCCCAAACCGGTGTTCCTGCCGGGCCATTCGATGGACAGCGGCACCGCGGCGGCCGGGGCCATGCGGGCCGCCACCCGGATGGCGGTCTTCGAGCTGCTGTCGAGCGGCACGACGACCGTCGCCGATCTGGCCATCTGCTACGACGGGTGGCTGGACACCCTGGCCGAGACGGGCATCCGTGCCGTGGCCGCACCCATGTACCGTTCCGCCGCCTGGGCCGCACGGACCGGGCATGCGGTGGACTACGCCTGGGACGAGGCCGCGGGCAGGCGCGCCTTCGAGGCCGCCGTCGCGGCGATGGAGGCGGCGGTCGTCCATCCCAGCGGACGAATTTCCGCCATGGTCAGCCCGGCCCAGGTGGACACCTGCTCGGCGGAACTGCTGCGCGATAGCCTGGCGCTGGCCGAGGAACGCGACTGGCCTCTGACGCTGCACACCGCGCAGAGCGTCTGGGACATGCTGGAGATGACCCGGCGCCACGGCAAGACACCGGTCCAGTGGCTGGCCGACATCGGCCTGCTCACGTCGCGCACGATCCTGGGCCACGCGATCTTCCTGGATCATCATTCCTGGATCTCCTGGCACACGAAGCGGGACCTGAGTCTGATCGCGGAGTCCGGCGCCTCCGTCGCGCACTGCCCGCTGGTGTTCTCCCGCTACGGCCAGATGCTGGAAAGCTTCGGCCGCTATCGCCGCGCCGGGATCAACATGGCGCTCGGCACCGACACACAGCCGCACAACATGTTGGAGGAGATGCGCCTGGCGGCGACGCTGTCGCGCATCGCCGGCCGCCACGTGGACGATACCAGCCTAGGGGAGGTGTTCCATGCCGCCACGGCCGGCGGCGCCGCGGCGTTGGGCCGGGACGACATCGGGCGCCTCGCGCTCGGCGCCAGGGCCGACGTCGTGACGGTCGACCTGGAGCACCCGGCCATGCGCCCGGCGCGCGACCCCTTGCGATCACTGGTCTATTCCGCCGCCGACCGTGCGGTGCGGGACGTCTTCGTGGGCGGGCGCCAAGTGGTGCGCGACGGCGCGGTTCTCACCATCGACGCGGCCGAAGCCGCTCGGCGCCTGGAGGAGGCGCAACGCGAAAGCCTGCAGACGGCCGCCTCCCGCGACCGACTGGGCCGCGACGCCGAGATGCTGTCGCCGCTGTCCCTGCCGGTCTCGGGGTAGCACCGCTCGGGACCCGCCCTAGAGCGGATCGTGATTGATTGGAACCACTTCGCGGTTCCAATCAATCACGTGAATCCGCTCTATACGTTACAGTTGGAGCAGATCCGGGTCGATGAATCGCCTTCGGGCGATTCTTATCGACCCGGATCTGTTCTAGGCTCGCGCCCTCACGATCTCCCCGTTTTTCGTGCACGCCGGCTCCGCGAGCGCGACGAAGGCGTCGGTGATCTTCTCGGGCGCGGGCAGGGTCATCGGGTCCTCGCCCGGGTAGGCCTCGGCGCGCATTCCGGTGCGCACGACGCCGGGGTCGATCACGTTGGCGCGGACCCGGGTCTTGGCAAGCTCGGCGGCGTAAACCTTGACCAGCATCTCCAGCGCGGCCTTGGAGACCGCATAGGCGCCCCAGTAGGCGTGCGGCCGGGCCGCCGCGCCCGAGGTGACGAAGATCGCGCGACCGGCGTCGGACTGGCGCAGCAAGAGGTCCAGGCTGCGAATCAGGCGCCAGTTGGCGGTCAGGTTCACATCCATGACCTCGGCCCAGATCTCCGGCGAGATATGCCCGACCGGGGACAACGTGCCGAGCACGCCTGCGTTGCCGACCAGGACGTCGAGTCGCCCGAAGCGCTCGTGCAGCGCGGCGCCGAGGCGGTCGATCGCGTCGAAGTCGCGCAGGTCGAGGGGCACCAGGGTGGCCGCCTGACCGCCGGCCCGCCGGATCGCGTCGTCGACCTCCTCGAGCCCGCCCACGGTGCGGGCGGCGAGCACCACATGCGCCCCCTCCGCCGCGAAGCGCTTGGCCACGGCCGCGCCGATACCGCGCGAGGCGCCGGTGACGAGCGCGATGCGCCCGGCGAGCCGTCCGTGCGGGCGCGCCGCGTCGCTCACGCCGGCCGCCTTCGCCGGCGCACGGCCGAGGCCGCGCGTTCCGCCCCCCGCGCCACGAGAAGGCCGGCCACGAATCCTGCGAAGGCGTAGACGAAGCCCTCGGGCCTGAGCGGCACGCTCGGCCGGAAGTTGTCCAGCGTGGCCCGCGCGAGTTGCGCGTCGGCGTGGCGCGCGAAGCGGCCCGGACGCTGCACGGCGCGCGCCGGGGCGAGCGCGACCAGCGCGGAGCGCAAGCGTTCGAGGTCGGCCACCTGCTCGCCCAAGATGCGCCCCTGACGGCGGTGCGCCGAGGTTTCGCTCGTCAGGAACGCGTCGATGTACTGGCCGACGGTCATGCGTTCCGCGCGTGCCGCGCCTTCGATCCGCCCGACCTCGATGCGCGCTTGATCCAGCCGCCCGCCGAGGCGCTGCACGTACTGGTCGTAGAACGCCGGGAACTGCGACAGCAACACGGCCCCGGCCAGGGCGGCGAACGCGCTCAGAAGGCGGCTGAACATGACCGGAAGCGCCGGCCTCGAGGGACTCGGGCCCGCGGCCTCACGCCAGCTCGGCGAGCAGGGAGAGCTGGGCCGGCTCGTCCTTGCCGTCGTGGTCGGTGAGCTGGGTCGGATACTCGCCGGTGAAGCACGCGTCGCAGAACTGCGGGCTTTCCGGGTCGCGGCCCGGCTCGCCCATCGCGCGGTAAAGAGCGTCCACGGAGACGAAGGCGAGGCTGTCGGCGCCGATGTGCTCGGCCATTGCGGCCACGTCCATCTTCGAGGCCAGCAACTCGCCCGGCTCGGGCGTGTCGATGCCGTAGAAGCAGGAGTGCGCCGTCGGCGGCGCCGCGATGCGCAGGTGCACCTCCTTGGCGCCGGCCGCGCGCACCATCTCGACGATCTTGATCGAGGTCGTGCCGCGCACGATCGAGTCGTCGACCAGGACGACGCGCTTGCCGGCCAGGCTGGCGCGGTTGGCGTTGTGCTTGAGCCTGACCCCGAGGTTGCGGATCTGCTGTGCCGGCTCGATGAAGGTCCGGCCCACGTAGTGGTTGCGGATGATGCCCAGCTCGAACGGCGTGCCGGAGGCCTCGGCGTAGCCGATCGCCGCGGGCACGCCCGAGTCCGGCACCGGGATGACCACGTCGGCCGCCACGCCGCTCTCCCGGGCCAACTCGACGCCGATGCGCTTGCGCCGCTGGTAGACGCTGGCGCCTTCGAGCACGGAATCCGGGCGCGCGAAATAGATGTACTCGAAGATGCAGAATCGGCGCGGCGCGGGCGCGAAGGGGCGCAGGCTGTGCACGCCGGAGTCGTCGAGCACCACCATCTCGCCGGCCTCCACCTCACGCACGAACTCGGCGCCGATGATGTCGAGCGCGCAGGTCTCCGAAGTCACAATGTGCGCCGCGCCGAGCCGCCCGATGACGAGCGGCCGCACGCCCAAGGGATCGCGCACGCCGATCACGCAGGAGTCGGCCAAGGCGACCAGCGAGTAGGCGCCTTCGACCCTGCGCAAGGCGTCGGTGAGGCGGTCAACGACGCTGTGGAGCTCGGACGTCGCCATGAGGTGCACGATCACCTCTGTGTCCGAGGTCGACTGGAACAGCGAGCCGCGCTCGACCAGTTGCCGGCGCAGGGTCAGCGCGTTGGTCAGGTTGCCGTTGTGCGCCAACGCGAAGCCGCCGAATTGCAGGTCGGCGAACAGCGGCTGCACGTTGCGCAGCGCCGTCTCGCCGGTCGTGGAATAGCGCACATGCCCGATAGACGCGCGCCCGACCAGGCGGCTCATGACCCGCTCGCTGACGAAGATGTCGCCGACCAGCCCCATGCCGCGGTGGGCGTGGAACTGCCGGCCGTCGAAGGTGACGATGCCCGCCGCCTCTTGGCCGCGGTGCTGCAAGGCGTGCAGGCCGAGCGCCGCATGCGCGGCGGCGTCGGCGTAACCGTAAATGCCGAACACGCCGCATTCCTCGCGCAGCTTGTCCTCGCCGGCCGGGAGAAAAGCGAAGGGATGGGTGGTGATCATTTGTCCGGGCCCTTGGCGTCGCGCTGCGTCGCGGCCTCGATCAGGCGCTGCATCGCGTCCCGCTCGGGCTCCCTATAGCCGGGTTTGTCGCCCGGCGCATCGCCTTTCGTGATGGGGCTGAGCAGGCTCTTGTAGCTGTCGGAGGAGGCCTTCCCGCGGCCGCCCGAGGCCGTGGCGGGCGCGCCGCGCAGCCGCTCCGGCAACAGGGCCGCCAGAGCCGCGCCCCCTTGTTCGACCAGCGGCAGGCTGCGCGCCTCGGCGATCCATCCGGGATGGTCCTCGCGCGGCAGGACCCAGACCAGCAGAAGCCAGGCGATGCACACCAGCACCGCTCCGCGCAGGAGGCCAAACAGCAGCCCCAGCGAGCGGTCGAGCGGGCCCAGGCTGCTGTCGCGCACCCGGCGGCAGAGCAGGCGGGTAATGACCGAGAGCACGATGAGCACGACCAGGAAGATCGCCACCCCGGCGGCCATGTCGGCGATCAGCGGGGCCGTGATCCACTCCCGCGCCGTGGGTTGCACGTAGGGAAAGCCGTACAGGGTGGCGAACGCCGCGCCGACCCAGGAGATGATGGCGAGCAGCTCGTGCACGAGGCCGCGCACGAACGCGAACAGTCCGGAGACGACGATCACCATGCCGATCGCGGCGTCGGTGACGTTGACGGGCAGGTTTTCCATGCCTTCCGCCCCCGGATACTACGAGCCGGCGCCACCGGCCATCGGGCCGGCCGTTCGCCGGCTGATCCGGCTCAGGGTCCCGGGGGCGAACAGGGCCACCAGGTCCTGCAGGTGGACGATCTCCTGCATCTCCAATCCGACCACTTGCCCGCGCCCCCGACTGTCGCCGGGTTTGGCCCGCCGCGGGGGCACGAGCGCCCGGCAGAATCCCAGTTTCGCCGCCTCCTTCAAGCGCGCGTCGCTGCGTGCGACCGCGCGCACCTCGCCGGACAGGCCGATCTCCCCGAACACCACGGTCTCGGGCGGGACCGGCTGATCGCAGGCCGCCGAGATCAGCGCCGCGGCGACCGCCAGGTCGGCCGCCGGTTCCCCGATGCGCAGGCCGCCCGCAACGTTTAGATAGACCTCCTTGCCGAGGAATGCCAGCCCGCAGCGCGCCTCCAGCACCGCCAGCACCATGGCCAGGCGTCCGGTGTCCCAGCCGACCACGGCCCGGCGCGGAGTGGCCAGCGGCGAGGGCGAGACCAGGGCCTGGACCTCGACCAGCACCGGCCGGGTGCCCTCGATCCCGGCGAAGACGGCGGTACCCGCGACGTTGCCGCGCCGCTCGGCCAGGAACAGGGCCGAGGGGTTTTCGACCTCGACCATGCCCTGGTCGGTCATCTCGAACACGCCGATCTCGTCGGCCGGGCCGAAGCGGTTCTTGCTCGCACGCAGGATGCGGAACGGGTGGCCGCGCTCGCCCTCGAGGGTGAGCACCGTGTCGACCATGTGCTCCAGCACCTTGGGCCCGGCGAGTTGGCCGTCCTTCGTGACGTGGCCGACCAGCAGGAGGGCGAAACCGCGCCGCTTGGCCAGCCGGATCAGCTCCTGGGCGCTGGCCCGGACTTGCGACACGGTGCCCGGCGCGGAATCGAGACTGTCGACGTACATGGTCTGGATCGAATCGACGACCACGGCCCCGGGCGGATCGGCGACGTCGAGGCCGGCGGCGATGTCGCGCACCGAGGTCGCGGCTGCGAGCAGCACCCGTGCGGGCGCGAGGCCCAGGCGCCGGGCGCGCAGGCGCAGCTGCTCGACCGCCTCCTCGCCCGAGATGTAGGCGCAGGGCGCCGCGGCGCTCGAGGCCGCCGCGACCTGGAGCAGCAGGGTCGATTTACCGACCCCGGGATCGCCGCCGATCAGCACCGCCGAACCCGGGACCAAGCCGCCGCCGCAGACCCGATCGAACTCGGCCAGGCCCGTGGCGCGACGCGGCTCGCGCCCGGCCGTGCCCTCCAGCCCGACGAACTCGAGCCGTCCGGCCCGGCGCCCGCCGGCACGGGCGAGCCCCCCGGGCACGGCTTCGCGCGGCGCCTCCTCGACGATCGTGTTCCATTCGCCGCAGGCGTCGCAGCGGCCGCTCCAGCGCGCGCTCGCCGCGCCGCAGGCCTGGCACACGTAACGGAACTGGGTCTTCGCCACGGTTAAGATGGGACTCCTTGCGGGCCTGACCCGTCCCGCATCCTACGCACGCGCATCCGCCGGACCAAGCGTGTGCTAGAGTTCCCGGATCTCCATCTGGATCGGCCCTTCGGCGCGGCCGTGGATGAACTGGTCCACGTAGGGGTTGTCCGAGCCGTCGATCTCGACGACCGGCCCGGCCCAGATGATCCTGCCGCCGTACAGCATGGCGATGCGGTCCGCGATCTTGCGCGCGCTCGCGATATCGTGGGTGATCGACAGCGCGGTCGCGCCCAGCTCGCGCACGCACTTGACGATCAGGTCGTTGATCACGTCGCCCATGATCGGGTCGAGGCCCGTGGTCGGCTCGTCGAAGAAAATGATCTCGGGCTCGGTCGCGATCGCGCGTGCCAGACCCACGCGCTTGCGCATGCCGCCCGACAGCTCGGCCGGCCACAGCTCGGCGACCTCGGGGCCCAGGCCGACCGCAGCCAGCTTTTGGAGCGCGATCGTCTTGGCCGCCGTGCGCTCCATGCCCTCGCCCTGGATCAGGCCGAAGGCGACGTTCTCCCACACCGGCAGGGAGTCGAATAGGGCGGCGTTCTGGAACAGCATGCCGAACTTGCGCAGCATCCGGTCGCGCTCGCGCTCGGTCAGGCCGACGACCTCCTCGCCGTCGACCCTGATACTGCCCGATTCCGGGGTCAGCAGGCCGAGGATGCACTTGAGCAGAACCGACTTGCCCGTGCCCGAGCCGCCGATCACGACTACCGACTCGCCGACGCCCACGTCGAGGTCGAGCCCGTCGAGGACCACCTTCTCGCCGAATGACTTGTGCAGGTCGCGGATTTGAATCTTGGGAACCCCGGCGGCGGATGGGGCGGCGGGCGGGGTGGTCATCGGGCGAAGAACATCTCGGTGATGAAGTAATTGAACGACAGGATCAGGATCGAGGCCGAGACCACCGCGTTGGTGGTCGCCGCGCCGACACCCTGCGCCCCGCCCTTGGAATGGTAGCCGTGGTAGCAGCCCATGAGCGTGATCAGGAAGCCGAAGACCGAGGCCTTGACCAGGCCGGAGATCACGTCCTCGGCCTCCATGAAGTCGATCGTGTTCTTGAGGTACGTCGTCGGGTTGAAGCCGAGCTTGTAGATCGACACCACGTAGCCGCCGAAGACGCCGATCACATCGGCGATCAGGACCAGCAGGGGCAGCATCGTCAGGCCGGCGATCAGGCGCGGCGCCACCAGGTACTTGAACGGGTTGGTCGCCAGGGTGTCGAGGGCGTCGATCTGCTCGGTCACCCGCATGGTGCCGATCTCCGCGGCCATGGCGGCGCCGACGCGCCCGGCCACCATCAGCCCGGCCAGCACCGGGCCCAGTTCGCGGGTGATCGAGACGACGACCACGTTCGGGATCGCGCTCTCCGCGGCGAAGCGGGCGAACCCGGTGTAGCTCTGCAACGCGAGCACCATGCCGGTGAAAATCGCGGTCAAGCCCACGACCGGCAAGGAGTAGTAGCCGATCTCGATCATCTGCCGGCCAATCAGGCGCAGGTAGAGCGGGGGCCGGAGGCAGTGCGACAGCCCGGTCAGCGCGAACAGGACCAGCCGTCCGGCCGCCTCGAGAAATATCAGGAACGTGCGCCCGATGGGCTGCAGGATCGGCATGTCGAGCCTCCGTCAGTCACCTCGGTAGACCCTGTGATAGCGCGCGCCGAGGGCGGTGAGAATCTCGTAGCCGATGGTGCCGGCCGCCGCGGCCAGGTCGTCGACCCCCTGGCGCGGACCGATCAGGTCCACCAAGCCGCCCGGGTGGACCGCCTCGCGCGACGCGGCGGTCACGTCGAGAGTGATCAAATCCATCGAAACCCGTCCTATCACAGAAACCCGCTGGTCGCCGATCCATGCGCTGCCCCGGTTCGAGAGCGACCTCAGGTAACCGTCGGCGTAGCCGACCGCAACGGTGGCGACTCGGGTGCGCCCGGGAACACGATGCGTCGCACCATAGCCAACGGTCTGAGGAGCGTCAATCTCGCGCACCTGCAGGATTCTGCCTTGCAGGCGAACCACTTGCCGCATCGGGTTCGGCCGCCCCGGGGTCGGGTTGACGCCGTAGAGCGCCGCCCCCGGGCGCGCGAGATCGAAGTGGTACGCGGAGCCGAGGAAGATGCCGGAGGAATTGGCGAAGCTCGCCGGCGCGGCGGGTAGGCGGGCGCGGGCCGCGTGGAACGCCGCCAGTTGCCGCGCGTTCAACGGATGGTCCGGCTCCTCGGCGCAGGCCAGGTGGCTGATCACGGTGCGCAGCTCGATCCCGGCCAGGCGGCCGTGATCGCCGGCCAGTGTCTCGAGCTCCTCACGCGCCAAGCCGAGCCGGCTCATCCCCGTGTCCACATGGAGCGCCGCTGGCAGTGCGCGCCCGGCCGCGGCGGCGGCGTGGCGCCAGGCGTCGAGCTCGCCCAGGCTGTTCAGGACCGGGCGCACGTCGTGGGCGAGAAAGTCTTCGGGCGGCCCGGCCGCAGCGCCGTTCAGGACGAAGATCTCGGCCTCGGGACACGCTTCGGCGAAGACCTCGCGCAGCGCGATCGCCTCGTCCAGCAGCGCCACAAAATAGGTCGTCGCCCCGGCGCGGGCCAAGGCCGGCGCGACGCGCGCCAGACCGAGGCCGTAGGCGTTGGCCTTGACCACCGCGGCGCAGGGGACCGGGCCCAACTCCCGGCGCAGGCGCCCGTAGTTGGCCCGGACGGCGTCCAGGTCGACGGTCAGTATGGCGCCGGCGCGCGCCGCCGCCGGGCCTGCGTCCCCGGGAGTCTCAGGACGGGACATCGGGCAGGTGGTCGTTGCGCACGAGGTCGTTGAACTGCGTGAACTCGCCGCTGAAGTGAAGCTCGATGGTGCCGATCGGACCGTGGCGCTGCTTGGCGATGATGACCTCCGCGACGTGGCGCGCGTTGTCCAGGCGCCCTTCGTAGTTGGCCAGGCGTTCGTTGAACTTCTCCGCCGTCTCGTTGCCGCGCCGGCTCGGCCGCTCGCGGGCGAGGTAGTACTCCTCGCGGTACAGGAACATGACGACGTCGGCATCCTGCTCGATCGAGCCCGACTCGCGCAGATCCGCGAGTTGCGGGCGCTTGTCGTCGCGCTGCTCCGGCTGGCGCGAAAGCTGCGAGAGCGCGAGCACGGGCACGTCGATCTCCTTGGCCACCGCCTTGAGGCCTCGGGTGATCTCCGAGACCTCCTGCACCCGGTTCTCGTTGCGCAAGCCGGGCGGGCCCTGCATGAGCTGCAGATAGTCGACCACGATCAGGCTCAGGCCCTGTTGGCGCTTGAGGCGCCGGGCCCGGGTGCGCAGCGCCGGGACCGTGAGCGCCGGCGTATCGTCGATGAACAGGGGCAAGGTGTGCAGGTGGCGGCTCGTTTCGAAGATGCGGTCGAACTCGTCGTCCCGGATTTCGCCCCGGCGTATGGCATCGGAGCGCACGTGGGCCTGCTCCGAGATGATGCGCGTGGCGAGCTGCTCGGCCGACATCTCCAGCGAGAAGAAGGCGACAACCTCGCGCACCTCGACCGGCGTGCCGTCCGGGCCCGTCTCCGTGCGGCGCGACGAGGCGGCGTTGTAGGCGATGTTGGTCGCCAGCGAAGTCTTTCCCATCGAGGGGCGGCCGGCCAGGATGATGAGGTCCGACCGGTGCAGCCCGCCCAGCAGCCGGTCCAGCTCCTTGAAGCTGGTCGGAACGCCGGCTACGTGGCTGTCGCGCTTGAGCGCGGCTTCGGCCATGTTGATCGATTCGATGGCGGCGAATTTGAATGGCCTCAGGTCGCCCTCGGTGCGTCCGGTTTCGGCGAGGGCGTAGAGCCTTTGCTCGGCGGTCTCTATCTGGTCGGTCGCGCTCACCTCGAGGTCCGGCTTGAACGCCTCGTTGACCACGTCCTCGCCGATGGCGATCAGCTCGCGCCGAAGATGGAGGTCGTGGATGGTGCGGCCGTAGTGGGCGGCATTGATGATGGTGACGTAGTTCTCTTGCAGGTCCGCCAGGTAGCGGGCGCCGCCGACATCGGTCAGCGCGTCGTCCTGCTCGAACAGGTTCTTCAGCGTGACCGCGTTGGCGATCTGGCCTCGCTCGATCAGCTTGCCGCAGGCCTCGAAGATTCGCCCGTGGACCTCGTCGGCGAAGTGCTCGGGGCGCAGGAAGTCGGCCACCTTCTCGAACGCCCGGTTGTTGGCAAGGATCGCCCCGAGCAGTGCCTGTTCGGCCTCGTAGTTGACCGGCGGCTGGCGGTAGGAATCGTCGTTATGGAGGGTCGAGACAATCGACTGCGGGCTGCGATCCATAGCCGGCGGACCCTATCAGACGGTTCCGAGACCGGGCATCCCGAAAAAAAGTGAATTGGTGGAATGACGGGGATAAGTCCCGGGTCGCCGTCCCGGGTTCGGCGTATCAAATCGCCGCGCGCGGGACCAGCGATTTTGCCGACGCGGCTCTCGCCGCCTTGACCCGGATCGGACTCCGGGCGAGAGCCCGATCGGACCGCCGGTCCGGAAATCTCGAAATCCGGATCCGCCCCGAAGGCCGCCGGGTCAGGACGTCTCGTCGCCCTCGGGTGCGGGCTCAGCGCCTTGGCCCTCGGCCTCCTCCTCGGCCCCTTCCTCGGCCTCGATCCTGGCGAGCGCGGCCGCGGCCGCGGCGGCGGCCGCCTCCTCGGCGGCGCGCTGCTCCTCCGCGCTCACCACGTGGCCGGCCTTGGCCTGTGCCTCGGCTTCCGACTCCGAGCGGGCGACGTTGGCGGTGACGGTGACGATCACTTCCGGATGCAAGCGGACCTTCACCGGATGCAGCCCGAGGGTCTTGATCGGCGCGTCGAGGACGACCCGGTCGCGCCCGATCGTGAAGCCGGCCTCGGTGATCGCCTCGGCCAGGTTGTGCGTGTTCGCCGAGCCGTAGAGCTGCCCGGACTCGCCGGCCTGGCGGATCAGGGTGACGACCAGGCCGTCGAGCTTTTCGCCCACCTTCCGCGCTTCCTCGCGGCGCCTCAGGTTGTCCGCCTCGAGCTGGGCGCGCTGCTGCTCGAAGAGAGCGAGGTTCTCCTTGGTCGCGCGCTTGGCCTTCTTCTGCGGCAGGAGGTAGTTGCGGGCGTAGCCGGGCTTGACCCTGACCACGTCGCCCATCTGCCCCAGGTTCTCGATCCGCTCCATCAGAATGACCTGCATGGTGCAACCTCCCGGCTATCGCACCAGGTAGGGCAGCAGCGCCAGGTAGCGCGCGCGCTTGATGGCCTTGGCCAGTTCGCGCTGCTTTTTTGCCGAGACCGCCGTGATGCGGCTGGGCACGATCTTGCCGCGCTCGGAGACGAAACGCTGCAGCATGCGTATGTCCTTGTAGTCGATCTTGAGCGCGTTCGGCCCCGAAAACGGGCAGCTCTTGCGCCGACGGAAGAATGGGCGGCGGACGCCCGCGCCCTTGCTGACGACCTTGACCGTGGTCATGCCTTGGCCTCCTCGGTCTTGGCTTCACCCTCCGCCTTCTCGGCGGTTCCGCCGCGCGGCCGCGGCGGGCCGCGATCGCGTCCCTCGCCGCGCGGGCCGCGGCCATCGCGCCGGCCGTCGCGCCCGCCGCGCTCGTCCCGTCCGGCGCGGGCCTGCATGACGACCGAAGGGCCCTCCTCGAGCTTGGCCACGCGCACGGTGAGATAGCGCAGCACGTCGTCGTGGAGGCGCATGTTGCGCTCCATCTCCTTCACCGCCTCGGAGGGAGCCTCGATGTTGAGCAGGGCGTAGTGGCCCTTCCGGTTCTTCTTGATCCGGTAGGCCAGGTTCCGCAGGCCCCACATTTCCTTCTTGGCGACCCGGCCGCCGCCTGCTTCGATGATGCCGGTGAACCGCTCGACCAGCCCTTCGACTTGGGTGGCCGAGATGTCTTGGCGCGCGATGAACACGCACTCGTAAAGAGCCATGCCTTTGTCACTCCCCATGGCCGTTCGCGGGCCGGCGCTGACGGGGGTCCGTCCAGCGGCCCGGCCCTAGCCGGCGTCCACGCAAGGTCTGGCGTCCGGGCGCCGGCAAGGAGCAGTCGCAAAAGCGCGATCGGATCGAAGCGCGCGACTATACACAAAACGACCCGGCGCGCAAGGCTCGGTCCCCTGGGCTAGAAAGCCCTCTGGGAGAGCTTGACAGGCCGGCCGCAGGGGCTATCTCTGGGCGGCTTTTGCCAAGGGTCGCCGACCCGGGTCATGAGGGGGGAGCAGCGGCATGAGCCGGGCATTCGTTTTTCCGGGCCAGGCCTCGCAGGCCGTCGGGATGGGGGCCGAGCTGGCCGCCGCTTTCCCTGCCGCCCGCGAGGTGTTCGAGGAGATCGACGACGCGCTGTCCCAGCACCTCGCCAAGCTCATGTTCGAGGGGCCGGAAGACGAACTTACGCTGACCGAAAACGCCCAGCCGGCGATTCTGGCCGTCAGCATGGCCGTGGTCCGCGTGCTCGAGCGCGAGGGGGGCGTGCGTTTGGCCGAGAAGGCTCGGTTCGTCGCCGGCCATTCGCTCGGCGAGTACTCGGCGCTGGCCGCGGTCGGCGCGCTTTCGACGGCCGACACGGCGCGCCTGGTCAAACGCCGCGGCCAGGCCATGCAAGAGGCGGTGCCGGTGTGCGAGGGCGCGATGGCGGCGCTTCTCGGCCTCGACCTGGAGGCGGCCAGGGAGGTCGCGGAGGAGGCCGCGCAGGGCGAGGTCTGCGCCCCGGCCAACGACAACGCGCCCGGCCAGATCGTGATCAGCGGCCGCAAGGCCGCCGTCGAGCGTGCCGTGGAGATGGCCGCCGCCAAGGGCGCCAAGCGCGGCATCATGCTGCCGGTGAGCGCGCCTTTCCACTGCGCCCTCATGGCACCGGCCGCCGACGTCATGGCCGAAGCGCTGGCCGAGGTCGTCGTGCAGCCGCCGCGCCTGCCGCTGGTCGCCAACGTCACCGCCCGGCCGGTCAAGGAGCCCGAGGACATCCGTCACCTGCTGGTCGAGCAGGTGACCGCGATGGTGCGCTGGCGCGAATCGGTGCTTTACATCAAAGGGGAGGGGGTCGATACCCTGGTCGAGCTGGGCGCCGGCAAGGTGCTCACCGGGCTCACCCGGCGCATCGACCGCGAACTGACCGGCCTGTCCGTGGGCACCCCGGCCGAGATCGAGGACCTGATCAAAGGTCTGTGAACGGCGCCCGCGAATCCGAACGGGGGGAGCGTCATGTTCGATCTTTCCGGCAGGAACGCCCTGATCACCGGCGCCTCGGGCGGGATCGGCGGCGCCATCGCGCGCGCCCTGCACGCCAAGGGAGCCACGGTCGCGCTGTCCGGGACCCGGCGCGAGGCGCTCGAGAGCCTGGCGGGCGAGCTGCGCGAACGCGCCCACGTGCTGCCCTGCGACCTGTCCGACACCGCGGCGACCGCCGCGCTCGTCGGGCGGGCGGAGGAGGCCATGGGCGGCCTCGACATCCTGGTCAACAACGCCGGTCTGACGCGCGACAACCTGGCGTTGCGCATGAAGGACGAGGAATGGGAGCAGGTCCTGAACGTCGACCTGGGCGCCGCCTTCCGTCTGGCGCGCGCCAGCCTGCGCGGCATGATGAAACGCCGCTGGGGCCGGATCATCGGCATCGCCTCGGTCGTCGGCGTCACCGGCAACCCGGGACAGGCCAACTACGCCGCGGCCAAGGCCGGGATGATCGGCATGTCCAAGGCGCTCGCCCACGAAGTCGCCTCGCGGGGGATCACGGTCAATTGCGTCGCCCCCGGGTTCATCGAGACGGCGATGACCGCGGCCCTGGGCGAGGCTCGGCGCGACAAGCTGCTGGGCGCCGTACCGGTCGGGCGGCTGGGCGCGCCCGAGGACGTGGCGGCGTGCGTGGTATACCTGGCCAGCGAGGAAGCCGGCTACGTGACCGGCCAAACCTTGCATGTAAATGGGGGAATGGCCATGATATAGCGCTCGTGCGGATGCTTGGCTCGGCCGCGACCGCGGGCGTTGGCATTTCCGGAAGAACTGTGATAAGAGGCGGCGCCCTGTGCAGGCAGGGATCAAAGGCGGCAGGCCAGCGTCCGGAACCACCGCCGAAGAGGGCCGGCCAATCTGAGGGTTAAGGGCAATGAGCAACGACATCGCCGAACGCGTCAAGAAAATCGTCGTCGAGCATTTGGGCGTTGACGAATCCAAGGTTTCCGACAGCGCCAGCTTCATCGACGACCTCGGCGCGGACAGTCTCGATACCGTCGAGCTGGTCATGGCCTTCGAGGAAGAGTTCGGCTGCGAGATCCCCGACGACGCGGCCGAGAAAATCGTGACCGTCAAGGACGCGGTCGATTTCATCCAGCAGCAAGTCTGAGCCGCGGCGTGGGGCGAGACCGCGCCGCGCCGCGCCAAACGGTCACCGGTCATGAGACGGGTCGTCGTCACCGGACTTGGGCTGGTCACTCCGCTCGGCTGTGGAGCCCGGCCGGTGTGGGAGCGACTGGTCAACGGCCGGTCGGGGCTGCGCGCCATCCAGAGCTTCGAAGTCTCCGACCTGCCCTCGAAGATCGCCGGGCAGGTCCCGCAGGGCGAGACTGAAGCAGGCGACTTCAACGCCGCCGACTACGTTTCGGCGCAAGAGCGCCGGCGGATCGATCCCTTCATCGTGTACGCGCTGGCCGCGGCCAAGCAGGCGGTCGAGGACGCCGACTGGCAGCCGAGTGACGAGGAGAGCCTGGAGCGCACCGGCGTCATGATCGGCTCGGGGATCGGCGGGCTGCAGACCATACACGACGGCACGATCACGGTGCACGAGCGCGGGCCCCGGCGCCTGTCGCCCTTCTTCATTCCGGCGGCGCTGATCAACCTGGCCTCCGGCCACGTGTCGATCCGCTACGGCTTTCAGGGCCCGAACCACTCGGTGGTGACCGCCTGCTCGACCGGGGCCCACGCCATAGGCGATGCGGCCCGCCTGATCGGCCTGGAGGACGCCGACGTGATGGTCGCCGGCGGCGCCGAGGCCGCGGTCTGCCGGCTGGGGATGGCCGGTTTCGCCGCCGCGCGGGCGCTGTCGACCGGCTTCAACGATACCCCGGAGAAGGCGTCACGGCCCTGGGACCAGGAGCGTGACGGCTTCGTCATGGGCGAGGGCGCGGGCGTGGTCGTGCTCGAGGAACTGGAGCACGCCAGGAAGCGCGGTGCGAGGATCTACGCCGAGGTCATCGGCTACGGCATGTCCGGCGACGCCTATCACGTGACCGCGCCGCCGGAGGACGGGCACGGCGCCTACCGGGCCATGGCCGCCGCCCTGAAGCGCGCCAAGCTGGATCCCTCGGACGTCGACTACATCAACGCGCACGGCACCTCCACGCCGCTCGGCGACATGATCGAGCTGGGTGCGGTGAAGAAGCTCTTCGGCGAGCACGCCCGCAAGCTGAGCATGTCCTCCACCAAGTCCGCAATCGGCCATCTTCTGGGCGCCGCGGGCGCCGCGGAGGCGATCTTCTCGATCCTGGCGATCAATGACAACGTGGTGCCGCCGACCCTCAACCTCGACAATCCCTCGCCCGGCTGCGACGACGTGGACCTGGTGCCGCACCGGGCCAAGGAACGGCCGGTGGGGGTGGCGCTGTCCAACTCTTTCGGATTTGGCGGGACCAACGCGAGTCTGGTGCTCGCCCGCTACAACTAGGCGGGAGCGGGCCGTGCGCCGGCTCGCCGTTCTGGCCGGGGCCGCCGCGGCCGTCTTGCTGCTTGGCGCTGCGCTGGCGTTCTACGCGGTCGACCGTTTCGACGGTCCCGGACCGCTGGCCGCGGACACCGTGGTCTATATCCCGCGCGGCACGAGCATGGGCGACATCGCCCGCCAGTTGGAGAGGGACGGCGTCATCGACGACTCGCTGGTCTTCCGGCTCGGCGTGCGGGTCCTGGGCGTGACGCGCAACCTCAAGGCCGGCGAATACCTGTTCCCCGCCACCGTTTCCATGCGCGGCGTCGTCGATGTCCTGCTCGAAGGCAAGACCGTGGTGCGCCGCCTCACGCTGCCGGAAGGCGCGACCAGCGCCGAGGCGGCGGCCCTCGTCGAAAACGCGGAGGGCCTCGATGGGCATCTGACATCGGTCCCGCCCGAGGGTTCCCTGCTGCCGGAGACTTACCACTACGCGCGCGGCGACAGCCGGGCCGAGATGATCGCCCGGATGCGCACTGCGCTCGAGACCGTGTTGGACGAGCTGTGGCCCAAACGAACCCCGAACCTGCCGCTGGCCACGCCCCAGGAGGCCGTCGTTCTGGCCTCGATCGTCGAGAAGGAGACGGGCGTCGCCGAGGAGCGGCCGCTTGTCGCCTCGGTGTTCATCAACCGGCTGAAGAGCGGCATGCGCCTCCAGTCCGACCCGACCGTCGTCTACGCGCTCACCGGCGGTGCCGGGCCGCTGGGCCGTACCTTGACGCGCAAGGATCTGGAGACGCCGAGCGCCTACAACACCTACGTGGTCGACGGGCTGCCACCGCGACCCATCGCCAACCCGGGGCGCGCCGCGCTCGAGGCGGTGCTGAACCCGGCGCAGACCGCGTACCTGTATTTCGTCGCCGACGGCAACGGCGGCCACGCCTTCGCCAAGACTCTCAAGGAGCACAACCGCAACGTCGCCAAGTGGCGTAAGCTCAAGGGGCAGGGGAACTAGGCGCACCCGGGACCCGAATCGGCGTGGCCCGAACGGGCCTCACTCCTTCGCCGGCAGGGTGCGCAGCAGCGCGTCGGTGCAGGCCGGCGGCAGGGCCGCGATGAGGCAGACCAGCGCGTACATGGGCCAGGGGAAAGCGATGCGCGCCTTGTTCCGCGCCAGGCCGCGCCGGATGATGCGCGCGGCCCGGTCGGCATCCATCAGCATCGGCATGGCGAAGCTGTTGACCGCGGTCATGGGTGTGGCGACGTAGCCGGGGCAGATCACGCTGACGCCGATGCCGTCATCGTGAAGGTGGCCGCGCAGCGCCTCGCCCCAGACCCGCACCGCCGCCTTGCTGGCGCAATAGGCGGGCGCGCCCGGAAAGCCGCGGAAGGCGGCCAGCGAGGACATGATCGCGATCTGCCCGCGCCGACGCGCGCGCATGCGCGCGAGCGCCGGCAGGACCGTGTTGACCACGCCATCCACATTGATTGCCAGGATGCGCCGGGTTTGCTCGTCCGTCTCGCCGCCGCCGCCGGTCCCGGCCGAGACGCCGGCGTTGGCAATGACGAGCTCGAGCGGCGCGGCGTCGTCCACGTCTTCGATCCAGGCGCTCAGCGACCCGCCGTCGCAGACGTCGATGGTCGCCGTCCGGACCTCCGCGCCGGCCGCGCGGCACGCCTCGGCGACCGCGTCGAGACGCGCGTCGTCGCGCCCGCTGAGCGCCAGGGTGACGCCCGGCCCGGCGTAGGCGCGCGCCAGCGCCGCGCCGATGCCGCTCGAGGCGCCGGTGATGAGGACACAGTGGGGCGGGTCGAGTGCCGCCATCGCGGGCATGCTTTGCCGGGAGGACCAAAAGGTGACGCAAGTGTAACCCGTCGTCCGGCCCGGGTCATGCGTCCGTCCCGGTTCCGGACGGCGGCTTGTTGCCGGTGGGTCCGGCGTATATAAAGGCGCCGCTGTCCCGCCCGTCCCGCAAAGCGCAGCCAAGCTCCTGCCCGTGGATCGCACAGACGGACCGATCGCCAGCATGACCGGTTACGCCCGCAAGGAAGGCGGCGACGGCGTGCTGAGCTGGACCTGGGAGATCAAGAGCGTCAACGGACGCGCGCTCGATATCCGGTGTCGGATTCCCACCGGCTACGAGGCGCTCGAGCCGGCCGCACGCGGCATCGTGCAGCAGCGCTGCGCGCGCGGCAACGTACAGCTTTCGCTAGCGATCGACCGCGGCAGGTCGCGGGTCCAACTGCACCTGAACCGCGACCTGCTCGAGCAGTTGATCGCGCTGGTCCGGGTGCTCGAGGAGGCGACCCCCGCGGCGCCGCCGCGCCTTGACGGCCTGCTCGCCTTTCCCGGCGTGGTGGAAACGGTCGAGGAGGCGGAGACCAAGGAGCAGCTCGATACCCGTCAGGCGGCGATGGCGGAGGACCTGGTCCTCGCGCTCGAAGCGCTCACCGCGATGCGCCGGGCCGAAGGGCAGCGGCTCAAGGGTGTCGTGTCCGGGCATCTCGACGCGATCGCCCGATGCGTCGAGGACGCGGCGGGCACCGCCGGCGCCCGGCCCGAGGCGATCCGCGAGCGCCTGCGCGGCCAGGTCGAGGAGCTGCTTCAGGCCTCGCCGGCGCTGCCCGAGGAGCGCCTGTCCCAAGAGGCCGCGGTGCTGATCACCAAGGTGGATGTGCGCGAGGAGATCGACCGGTTGCGCACGCACGTCACCGCGGCACGCGAACTGCTCGTCGCGGGCGGTCCGATCGGCCGGCGCCTCGACTTCCTGTGCCAGGAGCTGAACCGGGAGGCCAACACCCTGTGCGCCAAGTCGTGGGATTTGGCGCTTACCCGCATCGGCCTCGACCTCAAAGCCGCGATCGACCAGCTCCGCGAGCAGGTCCAGAACATCGAATAGGGCAACGGCCGGGCAGGCTATGGCGCAGGGGACGATCAAGCGGCGCGGCCTGATGCTCGTCCTGTCCTCGCCTTCGGGCGCGGGCAAGACGACCATATCGCGCGAGCTGCTGGCGCGCGAGCCCGACCTGGCCCTGTCGATCTCGGTCACGACCCGGCCCAAGCGGCCGGGCGAAACACACGGCGTCGATTACGTCTTCATCGACCGGGCCGAGTTCGACGGAATGGTCGAGGACGGTGCGCTGCTTGAGCATGCCACCGTGTTCGGCCATTGCTACGGCACCCCGCGCGCGGCCGTCGATCGGGCCTTGGATCGGGGCCGCGACGTGCTGTTCGACATCGATTGGCAGGGCACGCAGCAGCTCGCCGAGACGGCGCGCGAGGATCTGGTCAGCGTCTTCATCCTGCCGCCCTCGACCGACGAGCTGGAGCGGCGTCTGCGCGCCCGCGCCCAGGACCCGCCGGAGGTCGTGCACGCGCGCATGGCCAAGGCGGCCGACGAGTTGAGCCACTGGGCGGAGTACGACTACGTCATCGTCAACGAGGACGTGGCCGAGAGCGTCGCGGCCGTGCAATCGATCCTGAAATCCGAGCGCCTGCGCCGCGAGCGGCAGGTCGGCCTGCGCGACTTCATCGAGTCGTTGCGCCAGCGCCGTTAGGCGCCGCCCGCGAGCGCCCGGGCGAGCGCACAGAACGCCTCGACCTCCAGCTCTTCGGCGCGCGCGGTTTCCGGTACACCGGCGGCGGCCAGCAGCGCCGCCACGTCGACCCCCAGTGCCTTGAGGCTCTGGCGCAGCATCTTGCGCCGCTGGCCGAAGGCTGCCGCCGTGACGCGCTCCAGCGCGCCGAGCGCGGCCGGCGCGAGCGGGCGCGCCCGGGGGCGCACCCCGATCACCGTCGAGGCGACCTTGGGGGGCGGCGTGAAGGCGCGCGCCGGCACCTCGAACAGCGACCGCGCCTCGCACAGCCACTGGGTGACGACCGTGAGCCGGCCGTAATCCTTGCTCCGCGGCCGGGCGCTCAGCCGCTCCGCGACCTCCTTCTGGAACATCAGCACGAACCCGGCGAAAGCCGCGGGATCGTCGGCCAGTGCGGCCAGCCAGCGCAGCAGCAGCGGGGTCGCGACGTTGTACGGCAGGTTGGCGACGATCCGGCGCGGCGCGGCGCCCAGCCTCGCCGCGTCGATCTCCAGCGCGTCGCCCTCGAGGATCTCGAGACGACCGGGATAGGCGGCCGCCAGCTCGGCGAGCGCGCCCAGGCAGCGCCGGTCCTTCTCGACGGCGATCACGCGGCGCCCGCCCTCGGCCAGGAGCGCCCGGGTCAAGCCGCCGGGCCCGGGGCCGACTTCGACCACGGTTCCCTGCGACAGATCGCCGGCCGCGCCCGGCAGGAACCCCGGGACCGCGCGGGCGATGCGGCCGGTCAGGTTCAGGTCGAGCAGGAAATGCTGGCCGAGAGCCTTGCGCGCGCGCAGCCCGTGCCGGGCGATCACCTCGCGCAGGGGCGGCAGCCGCGGGGCGGCCTCAGGCAACGGAGCGGCGTTCGGCCGCGGCGCGCGCCTCGGCCATGCGCTGCGCCGTGTCCAGCGCGGCGATCAGGCTGGCCGGGTTCGCCTTGCCCTGGCCGGCGATGTTCAATGCGGTGCCGTGGTCCGGCGAGGTGCGCACGAAGGGCAGGCCGAGGGTGATGTTGACCCCGTGCGCGAAGTCGATGGTCTTGAGCGGGATCAGCGCCTGATCGTGGTACATGCACAGCGCCGCGTCGTAGCGCCGCCGCGCGGCGGCGTGGAACAGGGTGTCGGCTGGCTCCGGGCCCGAGACGCCGATCCCGGCCGCGCGCAATTCGGCGACCGCGGGGGCGATGATCTCGATGTCCTCGCGCCCCAGAGCGCCGCCCTCGCCGGCGTGGGGGTTGAGCCCGGCAACGGCCAGACGCGGACGTGCGATGCCGAAGTCGCGGCGCAGCGCCGGCTCCGTCACGCGTCCGGCATGCACGATGGCGGCGGTGGACAGGGCCGCCACGGCCTCCGCGAGCGGCAGGTGGACCGTCACCGGGACCACGCGCAGCCCCGGGCAGGCGAGCATCATGACCGGCGCCTCGCCCATGTCCGCCAGCGCGGCAAGGTACTCGGTATGGCCCGGGTGCACGAAGCCGGCGCCGTAAAGCACCTTCTTGTGGATCGGATTGGTCACGACCGCCGCCGCGCGGCGGTCGCGCACCAGGGCGACGGCCCGTTCGATCGACTCGAGTACGGCGCGCGCGTTGGCCGGATCCGGGTGGCCCGGACGCACGTGCGCGGGAACGTCCAAGGGCAAGACCGGCAGCGCCCCGGCGAAGACCGAGGCCGCCTCCTCGGGTGCCGAGATTTCGGCGACCGGCGCCTCCAGGGCCAAGCGGCGGGCGATCGCCGACACGCGCGCCGGGTCGTCGATGACGAAGAAGGCGGGCGGACGCGGCGCGGCCCGGCCCGTCCGCCCGCCGTCCGCCGCGGCGGCGCGCCAAGCCTTGAGCGCCAGCTCAGCGCCGATTCCGGCCGGCTCTCCCATGGTCAGCGCGAGCGGCAGGCGGCGGGCCGGACCGTCCTCGCGCTTGGCGCGGATCATATGCGGATGTCCACGTTGGCGCGGCGCCGCAGGTCGCGCATGTAGCGCCGGGTGAGCATGTTGAGCCGCTCGTCCATGAGCTGCGCCTTGATGCGCTGGCGGTCGATCCCGGTTTCCGTACGCCCGCACACGACCAGGATGCTGACGCCGCCGGACACGCGCACCGGCTCGCTCGGGCGGCCGATCGGGCGCGCCTTGACCGAATCGCGAATGGCCGACGGCAGGTCGCTGAGCTTCACGGTCCCCAAGTCGCCCGAACCCGGGGAACCGACCGTCTTGGCGAGATCGTCGACCCCGGCGCAGCCGTCGATCCGTCGGCGCACTTCGGCCGCCCGGGCGGTTGCCGCGCGCCTTTGCTCGGCGGTGGCCCCGGAGGGCAGGGCGAAGAGGATCTGCTTCAGGTCGAGCGTCACCTCGCCGAGCGAACTCTGCCGCTGGTCGCGCAACCAGACGATATGGAAACCGCCCAGGGTGCGAATCGGCGGCGAGAGGCTCCCCGGCCGCATCGTGGCCAGCACGCGATCGACCTCCTCGGGAAGCTGGCCGTCCTGCACCCAACCGACGTCGCCGCCGCGCGGCGCCGTCGCCGATTCCGAGAACTGCTGGGCCAGGGCGGCGAAGTCGGCGCCGGCGCGCAGCTGCTCGTACAGACGCTCGGCGTTGCGTTTGACCTCATCCTCCCGGTCGGGGTTATCCGCGGCCAGGAAGATCTCGGAGATGCGTCTCAGCGTGGTGCCCCGGCTGGCGACGATACGCTCGACGACCTCTTCGACCTCCTCGTCGCTCACCTGCACGGACGGCCGCAAGCGCCGGGCGACCAAGGCCCGCCAGGTCAACTGGGCCCGGACCTGGTCCTGCAAGGCCTCCGGCAGCACGCCCCGCTTCTTCAGGTAACGCACGAAGGCATCGCGCGTCATCTTGTTCTGACCCGCGAGCTGCTCGACCGCGCTGTCCACCTGATCGTCGCTGATCTTGATGTCCAGGCGCTCCGCTTCCTGGGCCTGGAGGCGCTCGTCGATCAGGTTGCGCATGACCTGGGAGACGATCCGGCGGCGCAGCTCCGGCGAATCCTTCAATCCGGTCGAAAGGACGGTCAGGCGCATGCGCATGTCGAGGTCCAGCATCGAGATGACCTCGTCATTGACCACGGCGGCGGCGCGCAACATGTCCTGCGCGCGCGCGGTTTGGTTCGCCGTGATCACCAAGCCCAGACACAACATCGTGCAGTAGACAAGCCGTCTCATGGCCGTTTTCGTTCTCCCCTAGTGGCGTTCGTGGCCCGAGCCGCGTCGGCCGAACTATAGGCCCATGACTCCCGGCGAACAACGCGAGCCGGCCCGCCCCAAGGCAACGAGTCGAGGTTGACGAGGGGTCGAGGGCGGCGGACCGGTGAGGGTCTGGAGGTAGCCCGGATCCCATCCGGCCGATTTTCGCCGGGTCTTGAGGCTGCGGCGGTCCTTGGCGTTGCCCACGAGCTTGATGGCGAAGCGGCGGACGACGGCCATGGTGTGCGCGCCGTGGCCGCGCCTCTGGCGGGCGGACCGCCGATGAGCGAGACATGATCCTGCAGGGGCGGGCGCGGGGCTTGGCAAAGGCGCGATCCGTGGCTTCCTCCCCGAAACGGATTCCGAAGCTCTACGAAACAGGCTCTCCAGTCCTTTGGCACTCCCATCCCTGCCGGAACCACACCCCATCCGTTAACCTGACCCCGATGCCGCGCCTCACCCGCCGGGCGATTTGACTACCCGTTCCGACCATTGCAGGCTGGCGCACGGACGCGCGGCCGAGTCGCGCGAAACGAACACGTTGGGTGGAGGAAGAGTGGCATGCCTGTCGTTGTTACGGTCACCGCGCAATTGCCGCGCGGCGTGAGATTCGTGCTGTTGGCGATCGTCCTGGCCGCGTCGTTGGGGGCGCCGCCGGCGCGGGCGGGGACGGACGCCGGCGCCGGCGCCTTCCTGATCGACCTCAGCCAGCGCGCGATCGCACACCTGACCGCTCCGGGCATCAGCGAGGAGGAGAAGGAGAGACGTTTCCGCGTCCTGATGAACGAGGGCTTCGACATCGAGGCGATCGGCCGTTTCGTGCTCGGCCGGTATTGGCGCGGGGCCAGCCAAACCGAGCGCAAGGCCTTTCTCGCCGCCTTCGAGGACATGATCGTCTATCGCTTCTTGCCCCTGTTCGCCGATTACTCCGGCGAGACGCTGAAGATCGGAGCGGTCCGGCAGTTCGGCGAGAATCCCAACCTCTTCAGCGTCTCCAGCGAACTGCGCCGTCGGCAGGGAGAGCCGATCGAAGTCGCTTGGCGTATCCGCAAGACCGAGAACGGATACAAGATCCTCGACATCGTGGCCCAGGGCGTCAGCATCGCCGTGACCCTGCGCTCCGAATACGCTTCGGTGCTCAAGCGCAACGGCGGCAAGGTCAGCGCCTTGACCCAGGCCCTGCGCGATAAGATCGCCACGCTGTGAGTTGTGCCGCCCTGCCCAGGCGCGCCGGCGGCGTCGGCGCGGCGCCGGGCGGTCGGGAGAAGGGCCAAAAGAAACGGCCCCGCGATCAGGAGGCAAAGCGTGCGGGGCCGAGTTCAGGGAGGATTGAACCCAGTGTGACGCAACATGGTTAAGACACCGTTAACAGGCCGATAGATATTCGCGAGCGCCCAGCCGTCCCGCCCCGCGGCGCCTCCTTGGCCCTCGCGCGCGTTCCTGACCTCGGCTCGCGGTTTCCTCGCCGGGACGACCCCCGGCGGGTGGGGCGGCCACGGGGCGCCGATACGCCCGAGCGATCCGGATCCATACGGCCGACGGCGGTCTGACCGCGCGCCTTGCCGCGAACCTTGGCCACAGCCAGGACGATCGACCGGGCGATGTGCCCGACGGTCGAACGCTCGTAGGGCGCAACGTCCTATCCAAACCCGGACAACATGTCCTACTCGAGATTATCTAGGGTATGTTACCCTAACCATGAGGGTGTTTAACAGTGAAACCGCTCGAAATCTTCAGGATATATAAAATCGTATGGAAATAACACTTGATATATTCGGGCGGATACATGATAATAAGGAAGAGTCATAGGAGGGAATAGAGCCATGGGCAGCACAATCAACGTCGGGGAGCGCTATCGCGATTGCGGTGCGTTATGGAACGAATGGCAGGTCGAGCGCATCTACACGGACCTGATGGGCCTGCCGCACGCGGTCGTGACCAATGTGGTTGACCCGAGCGAGGCGCGGGCCATCGCCTGTCCGACCCTGCGCGACCGGCGTCGCTATCGGTTGGTGAGCAACCTGACCCCGCCGCCGGCGCGGGCCTTCGCCGGCGCGGTGGCCGTGGCGGAATTGCCGGCCTAGAGCGGATCGTGATTGATTGGAACCGCGAAGTGGTTCCAATCAATCACGTGAATCCGCTCTATACATTACAGTTGGAGCAGATCCGG
>JBHHZJ010000037.1:0-29674 GCA_046758005.1 Kiloniellaceae bacterium | reverse complement strand
CGTGCCCGTGCCCGACCCCGCCGGCTACCGCGCGCGGGCCGCGCGCTGGCGCATCGAGGTCGAGGTCGTCGAGATCGACGGCGAGCGGCGGCACCTGACGTTTCCGGCAAGGGGCCCGTGACTCAATCCCTCAACAGCCGTTTGAGCTCGTAGAGCAGTTCCAGCGCCGCCTTCGGGCTGAGCTCGTCGGGGTTGACCGCGGCCAGGCGGCGCTCGAGCTCGGAGGCCTCGGGCTCGGCCGGGGCGGCGCGCCGGGAGGCGGAGAACAGCGGCAGGTCGTCGGCCAGGCGCGCCAGCGCGCCCGCCTGCTCGCCCTGCTCGAGGATCGCCAGCACCTCCTCGGCGCGGGCGACGACGGCCCCGGGCAGGCCGGCCAGGCGCGCCACGTGGATGCCGTAGGAGCGGTCGGCCACCCCCGGCGCCACCTCGTGCAGGAAAACGACCTCGCCGCGCCATTCCTTGACCCGCATGGTGTGGCAGGACAGCGCGGGCAGCTTGCCGGCGAGACTCGTCAGCTCGTGGAAGTGGGTGGCGAACAGGGCCCGGCAGCGGTTCACGTCGTGCAGGTTTTCCATACAGGCCCAGGCGATCGACAGGCCGTCGAAGGTCGCGGTGCCGCGCCCGATCTCGTCCAGGATGACCAGCGCGCGCGGCCCGGCCTGGTTCAGGATCACCGCGGTCTCGACCATCTCGACCATGAAGGTGGAGCGCCCGCGCGCCAAGTCGTCGGCCGCGCCGACGCGGCTGAACAGGCGGTCGACCACGCCGATGTGCGCGGCCTCGGCCGGCACGAACGAGCCCATCTGGGCGAGCACGGCGATGAGCGCGTTCTGGCGCAGGAAGGTGCTCTTGCCGGCCATGTTCGGCCCCGTAACCAGCCAGATGCGCCGCTCCGCTCCGAGGTCGCAGTCGTTGGCGACGAAGGCGCCGCTCTGGCTCTCGGCCAGCGCAGCCTCGACCACCGCGTGGCGCCCGGCGACCACCGCAAAGGCTGTGGAGCCATCGACCCGGGGCCGTCGCCAGCGGCCCTCGGCCGCGACCTCGGCGAGCGCGGCGGCGACGTCCAGCTCGGCGAGCGCGCGGGCGGTGCGCGCGATTTCCTCGGCGCGTGCGCTCACCTCCCCGACCAGATCGTCGAACAGTTGCAACTCCACGCCGAGCGCCTTGTCGGCCGCGCTGGCGATCTTGCGCTCCAGCTCGCCCAGTTCCACGGTCGCGAAACGCACGGCGCTGGCCAGCGTCTGGCGGTGGATGAAGGGCGCGTCCGCGCCCGTGGGGACCCTGTCGGCCTGGGTCGCGGTCACCTCGATGAAATAGCCGAGCACGTTGTTGTGCCGGATCTTGAGCGTCTGGATGCCGGTCTTCACCGCGTACCGGCTCTGCAGCCCGGCGATCAGGCGTCGGCTCTCGTCGCGCAGGGTCCTCAGTTCGTCGAGCTCGGGCGCGTAACCCGGCGCGATGAAGCCGCCGTCGCGGGCGCCCGGCGGCAGCTCGGGGCCGAGCGCGCGGGTTAGGCGCTCGACGAGCGCATCGTGGAAGCCGAGGTCGCGGGCCGCGGCGGCGGTCGCGGCCGGCGGCGCGGTCAGCCCGTCGGCCTTGAGCAGGCCGCGCAGCGCTCCGGCCTCGGCGAGCGCATCGCGCACCGCCGCCAGGTCGCGCGGCCCGCCGCGCCCGAGCGTCAGGCGCGACAGCGCGCGTTCCACGTCCGGGCAGCGGCGCAGGCGGTCGCGCAGTTCGGCGCGCAAGCGCTCCTCCTCGACGAAGAACGCGACCGCATCGTGGCGCGCGGCAATGGCCACCGGGTCGGTCAGCGGCGCGGCGACGCGCGCGCCCAACAGACGCGCTCCGGCCCCGGTTACGGTGCGGTCGATCGTGCCGAGCAGGCTGCCGCGCCGGCCGCCGGCGAGCGCGGCCACCAGTTCCAGGTTGCGCCGGGTCGCGGCGTCGATCTCCATGACCGCGCCGGCGCCGAGGCGGCGCGGCGGGGCGAGGCGCGGCAGCCGGCCCTTCTGGGTCAGCTCCACGTAGTCGACGAGCGTGCCGGCGGCGGCCAGCTCGGCGCGCGAGAACTCGCCGAAGGCCTCGAGCGCCTTGACGTTGTACAGCGCCTCGAGCCGGGCGCGCGCGTTTTCGCTGTCGAAACGCGCCGAGGGCAGGGGCGAGAGCGCGGCCTTCGACTCGCCGAGCACCTCGAACAGATCCGGCCGCTGCAGGAGGCGCTCGGGCAGCAGCAGCTCGCCCGGTGATAGGCGCGCCAGGACGGCCGAGAGCGCGGCCGCGGAGGGTTCGCCCGCCACCGGCTGGGTCAAGAAGTCGCCGGTCGATACGTCGAGCCAGGCCAGGCCGAGCTCGCCTCCCGCCTCGGCCAGCGCGGCCAGGAAGTTGTGCGCCCGCGTATCCAAGAGCACGTCTTCCGTGATCGTGCCCGGCGTGACCACGCGCACGACCTCGCGCCGCACCAGCGCCTTGCCGCCCCGCTTCCTGGCCTCGGCGGGGTCCTCCGTCTGCTCGCAGATTGCGATCTTGAAGCCCTGGCGGGTGAGGCGCGCGAGGTAGCCGTCGGCGGAATGCACCGGCACCCCGCACATGGGGATGTCCTCGCCCTTGTGCCGGCCGCGCTTGGTCAGCGCGATGTCGAGCGCGGCCGAAGCGTTGTGCGCATCCTCGAAGAACAGCTCGTAGAAGTCGCCCATGCGGTAGAACAGCAGGCAGCCGGGGTGCGCCCGCTTGATCTCCAGGTACTGCGCCATCATCGGCGTGATGTCGCGCGCCGCCGGCACGGGCGCGTGCGCCGGCGCGGCCCCCGTGCCGGCATCGGGATCGGTTTGCGGGCGCTCGTGCAAGGGCGCGGCGTTCGTCGTCGGGTGGATCGGGTCTCGGCGCGGCCAAGTTAACACGGGTCGGCGCGCACTAGGCAAGCCGGGTGCGCCGGGGCAGAATGCGCCGGCACAATCCAGTGGCCGAGGCAACGCGACCGCGAAACGATCGAGGCGAGGACAACCAGCGTGCAGGAAGGCCCCAACGCCGGTGATGCCGGATCGATTACCGAAGTGGTCGGGCGCTTCGCCGCCCGAGACCCGTTCACCGCGGCGGTGCGGGACCTCTTGGCCGCGGGCTTCGCGCCGAGCGAGTTGTCGGTGCTCGACACCCACGAGTCGATCGGCGCCGCCGGCCCTCAGGGCGAGGCCTGGAAGCAGGCGCTGGCCGGCCTGGTAGGCGAAGTCAATTACGTCGGGCCGATCACCGCGGCGGGACTGATCGCCATCGCCACCGGCCCGATCGGCGCCGCGATCGCCGGCGCGGTCGCCGCCGGCTTGACCGGCGCGGCGCTCGCCGAGTTGCTCGACACCGTGCGTGCAACGCCCCATACCGAGAGCTTCGCGCGCGCGTTGGAGGCCGGCGCGCTGCTTCTTTGGGTGCGCGCCGAGGACCCCGAACGTCAGGCCGAGGCGCGCGAGATCCTCACCCGCCACGGCGCCGAGGACGTACACCTGCACACCCGCCCGCCGCAGGATTGAGGCACGGCGCGCACCGCGCGTCCGGCCCGCGTTCTTTTTGACGCCTCGCCGGCGGCTCTCTAACATCGGTTACGAGTGAACCAAATCGCCGCGCGGCGCACGGCGCCAGGCGCCGCGGCGCCGCAGGGAGGTCTCATGGCCGACGGCAAGTCGCACCTGACCGAGGAGGCCCTGCTGGAAAAGGAGGCCTTGGAGCTGCACGGGGGCGGCCGGCCGGGCAAGCTGGAAATCCGCGCGACCAAGGCGCTGACCACGCAGCGCGACCTGACGCTCGCCTACTCGCCGGGTGTCGCCGCGCCCTGCCTCAAGATCCACGAGGACCCGAGCAAGGCCTACGACTACACGGCCAAGGGCAATCTGGTCGCGATCGTGTCCAACGGCACGGCCGTCCTCGGCCTGGGCGATCTCGGCGCGCTCGGCGCCAAGCCGGTGATGGAGGGCAAGGCCGTCCTGTTCAAGCGCTTCGCCGACGTCGACGGTTTCGATCTCGAGATCGACACGCGCGACGTGGACGAGTTCGTCAACTGCGTGCGCTTCCTGGGCCCGAGCTTCGGCGGCATCAACCTGGAGGACATCAAGGCCCCGGAGTGCTTCATCATCGAGGAGCGGCTGCGCGAACTGCTCGACATCCCGGTGTTCCACGACGACCAGCACGGCACCGCGATCATCACGGCGGCGGGGCTGATCAACGCCGTGCACCTGACCGGGCGCGAAATGGGCGCGGTGCGCATCGTCATCAACGGCGCCGGAGCGGCCGGCATCGCCTGCGCCGAACTGGTCAAGGCCATGGGCGTGCCGGCCAACAACGTCACCCTGTGCGACACCTGCGGCGTGATCCATATGGGCCGCGCCGAGGGCATCAACCAGTGGAAATCGGCGCACGCCGCCGACACCAAGGCGCGCACGCTGGCCGAGGCGCTGGAGGGCGCCGACGTCTTCCTCGGGCTATCGGCCAAGGGCGCGGTGACCAAGGCCATGGTCAAGTCGATGGCGGACAAGCCGATCATCTTCGCCATGGCCAACCCCGACCCGGAAATCACCCCGGAGGAGATCAACGAGGTCCGCGACGACGCGATCATCGCCACCGGGCGCTCGGACTTTCCGAACCAGGTCAACAACGTGCTCGGCTTCCCCTACATCTTCCGCGGCGCGCTCGACGTGCGCGCATCGACCATCAACATGGAGATGAAGATCGCCGCGGCCGAGGCGCTGGCCGCGCTCGCGCGCGAGGACGTCCCCGACGAGGTGGACCGGGCCTACGCCGGCCGGCGGGTGCGTTTCGGACCGGACTACATCATCCCCGCGCCGTTCGACCCGCGTCTGATCGTCGCCGTGCCCAAGGCGGTGGCCAAGGCGGCCATGGACTCCGGGGTTGCGCGCCGGCCGATCAAGGACCACGCGGCCTACGAGCAGGAGCTCGCCGCGCGCCTCGATCCGACGGC
This sequence comes from Kiloniellaceae bacterium, assembly GCA_046758005.1. Classification (GTDB taxonomy): domain Bacteria; phylum Pseudomonadota; class Alphaproteobacteria; order Kiloniellales; family J153; genus JBHHZJ01. The sequence continues at coordinate 24,714 of JBHHZJ010000037.1, read as the reverse complement.
GGCGAGCTTGCAGCGCATCTTCGAGAAGGTACGGCAGAGCCCCAGGCGCGTGGTCTTCGCCGAGGGCGAGGAGGAGGCGACCATCCGCGCCGCGCTCGCCTTCCGCAACGCCGGCTACGGCACGCCGATCCTGATCGGGCGCGAGGACCGGGTCCAGGAGGCCCTGCGCCGGATGGGCCTGTCGGGGGATTTCCTGGAAATCCACAACGCGCGCCTGTCCGCGCACAACAAGCGCTACACCGAGTTCGTCCACGGCCGGCTGCAGCGCAAGGGCTCGCTGCTGCGCGACTGCCAACGCATGGTCAACCAGAACCGGAACGTGTTCGCGGCCTGCATGGTCGCCCAGGGCGACGCGGACGCCATGGTCACTGGCCTGACGCGCAGCTTCGGGGTCGCCTTCGACGACATCACGCGCGCGCTCGACCCCAAGCCCGGGCACCGCGTGTTCGGCATGTCGATCCTGCTCTTTGGCGGGCACTCGGTGTTCACCGCCGACACCTCGGTGCACGAGTTGCCCGCGCCCGAGGAGCTGGCGGACATCGCGGTCCAGAGCGCGGCCCGGGCGCGCGCCATGGGCCACGAGCCGCGCGTGGCCCTGCTCAGCTTCTCCAACTTCGGCAACCCGATGCGCGAGAAGGCGCAGCACGTCCGGGACGCCGTCAAGGTGCTCGATTCGATGACCCTGGACTTCGAGTACGACGGCGAGATGCAGGCCAACGTGGCTCTCGATTACGACCTCATGCGCCGGCTCTACCCGTTCTGCCGGCTGAGCGGGCCGGCCAACGTCTTGATCATGCCGGCCCTGCACAGCGCCAACATTACCGCCAAGCTGGTGCAAAGCGCCAGGATCGGCACCGTGATCGGGCCGATCCTGATCGGCCTGTCCAAGCCGGCGCAGATCGTTCAGCTCGGCGCCACGGCCAACGATTTGGTGACCGCGGCGGCGCTGGCCGCGCACGAGGCGATCACGGCGGCAAGCTAGGCAAGCGGGCCCATCCGGTTCGGGCCGCGGCCGGCGCGGCGGCTACGGCTGCTTATAGTGGAACCCGATATCCGCCGTCCCCTGGTCGGGCGCCAGGTCGGTGCGCGTCGAGCGTTCGGCGAGCCCGGCATCCGCCGCCGACATGTTTCCGGCGTCGACCGCGGGGCTGAGCGTCCCGCCGCTTTGGGTCAGGAAGAACCTGTGGGCGCCGCTAAAGCTGATGACTCCCCCCTCCCACGGAAACCCCCCGTCCTCGAACAGAGGGTCCGCCACCAGATTGTTGCCGCCGCCGAAGAACACGACCTGGTTGTTGACGATCGGCGTGTTCAGCCCCGATTGGGAGGAGATGAAAGAATTCGATTCGAAATCGAAATAATTGTTCTCGTTGTCGTGGAAGAGATTGTTGCTGAGTTCTCCCGCAGACGTGCGGGAGTCGAACTCCATGTAGGCGGCCGCCGCGCCGGCTCCGGCGCCGTTGGCCGCGAAGATGTTGCCGATCACCGACGGATGGGCGCTGCCGGCGCCGTCGGGTCCCGAATCGGTCGACGCGACGATGCCGTGGTTGGCGTGTTCGGCGATCGTGTTGTAGCTGATGATCGGACCGACGCTGCCCAGGTTCTCGGCGTGCAAACTGATGCCGCTGTGGCCGCCGAAGATCAGGTTGTTCGAGATGAACCCGGCGTAGCTGGCGCGCACGAAGCCGCCGGGGTTCGGACCCTGTCCCTCTGCGCGAAGCGTGACGCCGGTGAACGTCTGCTGGAAGACGTTGTCGCGCACGTCGAGGGAAACCTGAAGCTCGCCGGTCTGAGGCCCGGTGAGATTGACGAACAGGCCGGAACCGCCCATCGGCTTAAACCAATTATGGTGCACGATCAGGCGCACGACCTTGCGGACGCCGGCGCCGAAATCCGCGTTGCTTGGGGTGGATACGTCGATGCCCTCACTCAAGCCGCGGAATTCCGAGTTGCGGACCCTGAGAACCGTCTCCTCGGTCGAGTCGAGCGCGGCGGCGACGTCTAGTTTCACGCCGATCGAACCGTCGCTCAGGATCACGCCGTCGATCGTGTTGTTGCCGCGCGCGGTAATAACGGCGCCGGTGTTCGCCGTGATCAGGGGCGGAAAGCCGGCCTGCCATGCGCCGAGCCTGCGGCCTCGTTTCATGGTGACGTTCTCGCCGTAGATGCCGCTGCGGACGAGAACCCAGTTGCTGCATCCCGCGTTCATGCCGTCCTGGACGGTTTGAAACGGATGCTGCTTCGTGCCGTCCCAGGGCCCGGCCGTGTTGGCCGTGTCGACGTACTTGTTGCTCGTGCAGCCTTGGACGCCGACGAACGTCAGCATGACGGCGTAGGCCCCAAAAAGAGATCTGCGCATCGGCACCCCCCTCTCTTCCCACATTCACCCCCGATCGTATGCGACCATACCGCCTTGGCGTGCCGCTGTGGAGTCTCGGCGCCGGTTACGTCGCGCCGGCGCCGCCCACGGCCACACGGGAAGCGGTCGGATCACCGCCAAGGTCGTCGTCTGAACTGGTGAAAAGGACTGGTGAAAAGGTTTGTCTCACACCAGCGTCCGGCCGCCGTCGACGTAGATGGTCTGGCCGGTGATGAAGGCGCCGGCAGGCGAGGCGAGGAGGAGCACCGTGCCGAGCAGGTCCTCGGCCGTGGCGAAGCGGCGCATCGGGATGCGGCTCATCTGAAAGTCGTACTTGCCGGTCCTCTTGAGGAAGTCCTCGACCAGAGGGGTCACGATCACCGCCGGGCCGATCGCGTTGACGGTCACGCCGTGCGCCGCCCACTCCAAGGCGAGCACGCGGGTCAGGTGGGAAAGCGCCGCCTTGCTCGCCGCATAGGCGGCGTACTCCGGGTTCGTCACCCGGCTTGACACCGAGGCGATGTGGACGATCCGTCCGCCGCCCTGGGCGACCATGGCCTTGCCGGCGTGGCGCGACAGCAGGAAGGCGCCGGTCACGTTCGTCGCGAGGGTGTCCGCGAAATCGTCTCCGGACAGCTCCAGGGCCGGGGCGGTGCGGAAGATGCCGACGCTGTTGAGCAGCACGTCGAGCCGCCCTCCGCCGTCCAGCGCGCGCGCCGCGGCGGCCTTGCAGGACCCCTCGTCGCGCACGTCGAGGGCGCACGAATCGTGGCCCGGCCCGGGCAGGCCCTCGGCGACCTCGCGGGCCGCCGCGGCGTCGAGGTCGGCGACCAGCACGCGCGCGCCGCGTTGGGCGAGCGCACGGGCGAGCGCCTTGCCGATGCCGCTGGCCGCGCCGGCCGCCAGGACCTGCCGGCCGCCGATGTCGAATAGCGGGTCCGTCATGGCATTCGCCGTCCCGTCGTGTCGAGCGCCGCGCGTGCGTCGCGCCCAGGGTTGCACCATTCCGACGTTGCACGATGCAATCGTTCCAAGACCGTGTCCACGTGTTGATGGAGATTTAATCTTCGCCGGCTTAACGTGCGCGCGCGCTGCGTCGTGCGCTTGCTTCCGCGCGCGGCGAGTCCGCGCCGCCAACACCGCCTTGCCATTACGGTTTCACCGTCTAAACTCATGAATATGGCAAGTTTCTTCCAAACCTTGCTGCGCCCGGACCGGGAAGACGATCCGGAACGGACCGAGGTGGCCAGGGCGGCCAACCTGCTGCAGATCGGCGAGTTCCAGTTGCTGCAACTCGCCTACTACGGCTGGTACGGGCGCGAAATGCAGGCCGCGGTGAGCGACCGGATCTTCCGCGCCTACATGCTGCACAGCAACGTCCCCGCCTGGGCCCGGCATTACGCGCGGCAGATCATCGATCTGGCCGAGCGGGGCGCGTTGGACGACGGCGACCCCGGCTATCACCGTTACGACTGCGACTACTACAAGGCGCTGCCGCTGGGCGCGCGCCGCCTGGCGTTTGCGGTCATGTGCATCGCCTTTGTGGTGTGCGGCGGGATCCTGGTGGGGTACTTCTCGCCGCCGTCGGTGACCTCGGTCCTGCCGCCGTACTTCAACGAGGACGAGATCCGGCCGGTCAAGGGCGAAGAGCCGCCGCCACCAGGCGGCGAGCTGCGGGGCTCGTAACCCGGGGCCCTGCGAGGCGCCGCGGCGCGCACGCCTCGACCGGCGGACCATCGAGCTGAGGCCATGTTCGAATTCGCCGGCGAGTGGGAAAAGCCGATCAACTATATCTTCCTGGCGGTCACCGGCTTCATCGCTTGGCACGGCATCACCTACCGCGACGAGGAGGGGCGGCGCGACTTCGTGCGCCTGCTGTTCGGCTGCATCGCCGCGGTGTTCTTCCTGATGGTCCTGTTCCAGGACGTGCTGGGCCTGGTGCGTTTCGGCTGAGCGTGCGGGCCGCCGCCGACGCTCAGGGCTTGTACATGCGCTGCTTGGCGTCGAGCTCGGGGATGCGCATGACCCGCTCGCTCTCCGGCAAGCGAAGCTGCTCGTAAATGTAGCGGGCGCGCCGGCGCACGGTGGACAGGTCGTCCGAGCCGTAAAGGATCTTGTGGAAGAGGTCCGGGCCGGCGACGGTCTCCTCGTCGGTGTTGAGCCCGGCGACGTAGTCTTCGAGCGCCTTTTCGTACTCGCCCAGTCGGTCGTAGACGATGCCCCGGTTCGAGTAGGCGGCGGCGAGCGTCCCGCGCCCGGTCGCGTCATCCGCGGCCAGCGTCCTTTCGAGATAGTCGATCAGGTAGTCGAGCTCGGCGATGGCCTCATCGTAACGTTCCGTCTGAATGAAAACCAGGGCCCGGCCCATCAGGGCGCCACGATGATCGGGCATCTCCGCCAGCGCCTTGTCGAAGTTCTCCAGCGCCTCCTCGTAGTTGCCCTCGCTCAGGCGGATGTCGCCCTTGCGCACGTAGTAGTCGCCCGGCGCGCCCGAGGTGAAATAGTCGTAGAACGTCTGGAACAGCACCAGGGCCAGGACGCCGATCGCCATCAGGATGACGAAGCGCCTGAGGACGGCCGGGTTCATGGTCAGCCTTTGAACATCACGCGCGTATAGAAGTATGAGAAGACGAGGACCAAAAAACCCGCGGTCATGCTGGCGCGTCTGCCGAGCGCCCGGCGCCGGCTCTCGTCCTGTCGTCCGTCCCGCTCGGCCCGGCGCACGCTCAAGACCCAGATCATCTTCCGCACCGGGAAGAACAGGGCCACCGCCAGGGCCACCGCCCAGAGCAGGGCGTATTTCTCGGTGAAGAGCTCCGTCATCGCGGTCCGGCGCCTCGCCCCACTGCGTTCACGGCACAATTTATCGGAAATTGCCGGACCGAGGACAAGCCCCGCGGCCGAACGAAAAGAGGGGGGAAGGTCCGCCCTTCCCCCCTTTGCGCTGAGGTTCCGGATCGCTTATTCGGCCGGTCCGGTGGTTGTGCCCATCTGCGCCGTCGGCTGGATGCCCAGGTCGCCGATGTCCTCGGTCAGAGCCTCGACCTCCTTGTCCGGCACGGTCGACATTTCCATCCTGTAGGCCAGGAACCACATCATCCCGACCCCGAGCAGCCAGAACAGGATCTGCCAAGCCCAGATCGACGGCATGCCGAAGATCCAGGTGGCGGCGTCGTTCGGGTTGCCGAAGATGGTGTTGCCGATCACCGCGCCCGGGCCGATGCCGAAGAACAGCCACGCCAGCGTGATGATCCAGGCGATCGGGATCAACCTGCGCTTGTCCATCGACAGGCTGGCGTGCTCGCGCAGGAAGTTGTGGTAACTCATGCGGTGCTCACGCGCCGCCTCGTTCTGCGTCATCGCCGAGACGATGAGGCACACGCCGAGGTTGAAGAAGATGCCCCAGCCGGCCGAGTGGATGGTCCACGGCCAGCGGCCCCAGGGCAGTGCGCCGCCGGTGAGGGTCTGGCCGATGGTCTCGGTGAAGATGACCGCCAACAGGCCGGCCGCCAGGCCCCACGTGGCGCCCTGCCGGGTGATCCACGGGAACCAGCAGACCGCGGCCAAGGACGGCCACATCTGGAAGCCGAAGGCGACCGCCAGACCGCCGAGCAACACCAGCGCGTCGCGCGAGAAGGTGGCCACCAGTAGCGCCGACAGGACGATGAACGCGACCCCCAGACGCCCGAACAGCTTCTGCGTGCCGTGCGAGGCGCTGGGGTTGAGGTAGCGCTTGTACAGATCGCGGGTCAGCATCGCCCCGGCCGTGGACATGTAGGCCGCCCCGGTCGACTGCATGGCCGCCAGCGCGCACACCGCGAGCAGGCCGACCAGCCACGGCATGGTGTCCGCGATCTCGTTGAAATAATAGGGCACCAAACTGTCCGGCTTCTTGGAAATCGCGGCGCCGTCCAGGACTTGGCTGATCGCAAGGCCGGCCTCGTTGACCGCCGGGTTGGCCCCCAGGAGGTGCGCCCCCATGCCCTGGAAGGCAGTGAAGAAGAACAGGATGAGGCCGATGCCGAAGGACGAGGCCCACACCTGCTGCGGCGCGAAGGGCTTCGGATTGGTGTTGCCGAAAGACCACATGGAAAAAGCGGGGGCCGACTGGATGCCCATCAGCGCGAACATGTAGGTGAGCACCATGATCCCGGTCCATAGGCCGCCGACCGGGGTTTCCTTGCCGAGGCCGGCGGTGAACTGGATCACGCCCGGGATGGCGAAATAGGCGTTGTAGCCATCTGCGGTGACGCCCCACTTGCCGATGTCCGAGGCCGCCAGGCGCCCGAATCCCTCGTTCAGTGCGGCCCAGCCGCCGGCCAGATCAAGCGCGATGAGACCCGTGATCACGATGCCCATGGCCAGCAGGATGCACTGCAGCGTGTCCACGTAGGCCACCGCACGCAGGCCGCCGGAGGCCACGTAGATCAGCACCACCAGGGACAGGATCCACATGCCCCACTCCTGATGGATGAGGCCGTCGGTCAGCACGTTGAACAGGAAGCCCGACGCGCCGAGCTGAACGCCCAGGTACGGGATGGAGAACAACAGGGCCACGAGCACCGTCAGGATCCGAATCGCGTCCCCTTGGAAATAATCGGACAACATCTCGCCCGGCGTCACGTAGCCGAAGCGTTTCCCGAGGATCCACTGGCGTTTCAGGAACAGCACGCCGGTGAAGGGAATCGTGATCGTGTAGAACGATGCGTAGGCGTACTGGAACCCGTCGCGGTAGACGAGGCCCGGGTGGCCCATGAAGGTCCATCCGGAAAACGACGTGGCGGTGGCCGCCAACACGAAGACCCACATGGACAGCTGCCGCCCGGCGATGAAGTAGTCGCTCGCCGTTCTAGCCCTTTGCGCGCTCTTGATGCCCCAGAAGATGCAATAGGCCCAATAGAGCGCGACGAAGACGAACAGCCAAATTACTTTCGGTGTCAAGGCTATGCCCTCCCAACTAGTACCGTTCCCCCGAAATCCGGTTCTACGGGTGTCCAATTCGATTTGGATCTTATGGGTCCGGGGCCACCGTATCCCTTAGGTTGCGGCACTAATGCTAAACCCAGGAATTTCTTCATTATTAATGTCGCGCGCAAGGCGTCAATAACGTACTGGCATACCTGGAGAAATTTTGTAAAATTCCCACCAACAAAATCGAATGTCTGTAAAAATTAAACCACGCGGCCCAGGGCCCAAGGGAGGCGCCGTCATGCCAAGGCCAGCTTTGGTCGGCCACAAGGTGCGTCGCCTGCGCCGGCAGAACGGGCTCACCCAAGTCGAGATGGCGGCGAAACTGGGCATTTCGCCAAGCTATCTGAACCTGATCGAGCACAACCAGCGCGCGTTGACTCGCGCCCTGCTGCTCAAAATGGGCGAGCTTTTCGGGATCGACCTGCAATCGTTTTCCGGCAACGAGGAGGCGCGGCTGTTGTCCGACCTGACAGAGGTCTTCGGCGATTCCCTGTTCGGCGAACACGCGCTCGGCCGGGACGAGTTGAACGAGCTGGTCGGTGCGGCCCCCGGCATCGCCCACGCGATCCTGTCCCTCTATCGTGCCTACCGGAGCGCCCGGGAGGAGGCGCTCGGCCTGAGCGAGCGCCTGTCCGACAACCCGTTCCTGGAGGCCTCCAGCCACCGGCTGCTCACCCTGCTGACCTCGATCCGCTCGTTCTCGGAAATCCTCCGCGACAACGTCGATCTTTCCGCGATCAGGCGACAGCAATACATCGGCACCGTGGTCGAGGAGAGCGAGAAGCTGACCGATCTCGTCAACGAGCTGTTCGATTTCATCTGTGGCCACGGCCAGGGCAAATTGCGCGCCGTGGATTCGCCGAGCGAGGAGGTGGTCGACTACCTGCACGCCCAGGGCAACCACTTTCCGGAATTCGAGACCGCCGCCGAGGCCGTGTGGGGCGAGTTGCGGCTTAACGGCGCCAACGCCTTCGAGGCGCTGGCCGCGCGTCTCGAACGGGAACACGGTGTTGCGGTCCGCATCGTGCCCTGCGGTCGCGAGCCGGAATCCCTGCGCCGCTACGATCCCGAGCGGCGCTGCCTGTTTCTTTCGGAGGTGCTGGCGCCGAGCAGCCGCAGCTTCCAGGCCGCGCGCCAGCTCGGGCTGCTGTCCTGCGCGGCGGAGATCGAGGCGCGCCTGGCGGCGGCGGAGCTGTCCACACCGGCCGCGCAGGCCATGGTGCGCGAGGCGCTCGGCAACTACTTCGCCGGGGCCCTGCTCATGCCCTACGACGCGTTCTTCGAGGCGGCGCGGGAGCTGCGCCACGACCTCGAGCTGTTGCAGCAGCGTTTCGGCGCCAGCTTCGAGCAGGTCTGCCACCGCCTGACCACCTTGCAGCGCCCCGACGCCGAGGGCGTCCCGTTCCATTTCCTGCGCCTGGACATTGCCGGCAACATCGTCAAATGGTTCAGCGCCTCCGGGCTGCGAATCCCGCGGTTCGGCGGCGCCTGCCCGCGCTGGAACGTGCACAGCGCCTTCATGAACCCGGGGCGGATCGACGCGCAGCTGGCGCGACTCACCGACGGCTCGACCTATCTCTTCGTCTCGCGCGCCGGCACTAAGCGGGGGGCGGGGTACCGAGCGCCGCGGACCTATTACTCGGTCTCGATCGGCTGCGAGGTGTCGTTCGCCGACCGGTTGGTCTACGCGGACGGGCTGGGCGTGCGCGACGCCGAGGCGGCCGTGCCCGTCGGCGTTCATTGCCGGCTGTGTGAGCGGGCCGACTGTCGGCAGCGCGCCTTTCCATCGCTGCTGCACTGAGCGCCGGGCCGCGTTCGCCGCGCCGTTCGTTGACATCCGTGGGCCGCGGTCGAACAATACTCGACGCAAAGAGTACGATACGACATGGGCCGCGGCGAAACGCGGCAATCGAGCGCACCAACAAGGGAGGCTCCAATGATCGATAAGAAGGTATCCCACAGGCCCGGCTCGTCCGTCCGGACCGCCGGCGAGGCGCGGCGCGAATCCGCCGGAGGCGGATCAAGCGTCGATCGGCGCAAGTTCCTCAAGACCGCGGGCGCGGTCGCCGGCGGGGCGGTCCTGGGCTCTGTCCTGCCCGCGGGCTTCGGTTTCGCGGCGGCGCCCAAGCGCGGCGGCACCCTCGTCCACCTCATCCAGCCCGAGGTGCCTACTCTTGCGACGTATCTGAGCACCTCTTCGCCGGTCAGCCAGGGCGGCACGCGCGCCTATGCCGGCCTGCTCGAGTACGATTTCGATCTGAACCCGCAGCCGAGCCTCGCCGAATCGTGGTCGGTGAGCGAGGACGGCCGAACCGTCACGTTCAAGCTGCGCAAGGGGATCAAGTTCCACGACGGCCATGCGCTGACCAGCGCGGACGTCAAATTCACCATCCAGGATGTGCTCAAGAAGGTCCACCCGCGCGGCCCCAACAGCTTCCGCGAGGTGCAGGAGATCGACACCCCCGATGACCTCACCGTCATTCTCAGGCTCGACAATCCGGCGCCCCACATGATGACGGCGTTTTCCAGCTACGAGTCGCCGATCGTGCCGAAGCACCTGTTCGAGGGCAAGGACGTGCGCAACCTGGAGTACGCGAACGCACCGGTCGGCGCCGGGCCCTACAAGTTCGTCGAATGGAAACGGGGGCAGTACATTCGCTTCGACCGCAACCCCGACTACTACAAGCCGGGACAACCGTATATCGACCGTATCGTCCAGCGATCGATCGCGGATTCGGCGACCCGCACGGCCGTGCTGGAGCGGGGCGAGGCGCACCTGACCGGCTTCGGCGGCGTGCCCTACAGCGATGCGCGCGAACTCGATAAGTTGCCGCACCTGTCGGTGACCACGAAGGGCTACGAGATGTTCTCGACCGAAGTCTGGCTCGAGTTCAACACACGCAAGCCGCCGTTCGACAAACAGAAGGTCCGCCAGGCCGTCGCCCACGCCATGGAGCGCCAGTGGATCATCGATAATATCTGGTTCGGGTTCGGCAAGGTGGCGACCGGTCCGATCAACTCGAACCTGAAGCACTTCTACACCTCGGACGTTCGGGACTACAACGCGCCCAACGGGATCGAGACCGCCAACCGGCTGCTCGACGAGGCGGGCTACAAGCGCAACTCGGACGGGGTTCGCTTCGAGATCACCCATGATCTCACGCCCTACGGCGAGGAGTGGCAGCGCTTCGGCGAGTACGTCAAACAGCGGCTCGACAAGCTGGGCATCAAGGTCACGCTGCGCTACGAGGATGTGGCCACCTGGTTGCGGCGCATCTACACGAACTACGACTTCCAGGTGACCTCGAACTGGCTCCACGGGTTCGCCGATCCCGTGATCGGCGTGCACCGGGTCTATCATTCCAAGTCGATTCGCCAGGGAACGGTGTTCGTCAACGCCTCGGGCTGGTCCTCGCCGCGCACCGACGCGCTCATGGACCAGGCGGCGGTGGAGCCGAACCAGGCCAAGCGCGCCGAACTCTACAAGGAGTTTCAGAAGCTCGTCGTCGAGGCGGTTCCGGTTTCGTGGATCCACGAGATCAAGTTCCCGACCGTCTACAACAACAAGTTCGCGGACCTGATCGTAAGCCCGCTCGGAATCCTCGGCGCACTCGACAGAGTGCATCTGGCCTGATCGGCCGGCATGGCGGGCAGGGGGCGGCTGGTGTAGCCGCCCCTCGTTGTTCTTCGCCCGCGAATCCGGTGTCGCGGGGGGTGAGTGAGATGAATCTGGCCCAAAAGAGGCTCCGCTACGCTGCCCGGCGCCTGCTTCAGGCCGCGCCCATCGTCCTCGGCATCGTCGTGATGAATTTTCTCCTGCTCCAGCTGGCGCCAGGGGATGCGGCGGACGTGCTGGCGGGAGAGGCGGGATCGGCGACCCCGGAATACATGATCATGCTGCGCGAACGGTTCGGCCTCGACAAGCCGGTCTCGGTGCAGCTGCTCTACTACGTCAAGAATATCTTGCTCCTCGATCTCGGGTTCTCCTTCCGGCACAACATGCCGGTCCTGGACCTTATCCTCGAACGGCTGTGGCCGACGCTGCTGCTGATGGGAACGACGCTCGTGTTGTCGGTTGGTGTCGGCATTTTGCTCGGATTGTTGGCGGCCGCTCGCGTCAACACCTGGCGCGACGCCATGATCTCCATTCTGGCGGTTATCTCCTACGCCACGCCGCTGTTCTGGGTGGGGCTCATGCTGATCGTCGTCTTCTCGCTGAGGCTCAACTGGCTGCCGGCAACGGGGATGGAGAACGTGGCGATGTTCTACGAGGGCTGGGACCGGGTGGTGGACATCGCCCACCACCTGGTGCTGCCGGCGATCACCCTGTCGCTCTTCTACATGGCGCTTTACACGCGGCTGATGCGCGCGGCGATGCTCGAGCAGTACGGGATGGACTATGTCACGACCGCGCGCGCGAAGGGCCTGGCGGAGCGCCGCATCACCTTCAGGCACGTCGTTCGCAACGCCGTGCTGCCGGTGGTGACCATGGCCGGCATCCAGATCGGCAGCCTGCTCGGCGGATCCGTGGTGGTCGAGTCCGTGTTTGGATGGCCGGGCCTCGGCCTTCTCGCCTTTCAGTCATTGTTTGCGCGCGACTTCAACCTGCTCCTCGGCATCTTTTTCCTGTGCGCGTGTCTCGTTGTCGTCGTGAACCTGCTCGTCGACCTCTTCTACACGTTCCTGGACCCACGGATCGAAGTGCGATGAGGGCGCTCGAACCGAAGATAGACATTCCATGATCGAATTCTGGCCATGATGGAATTCTGGCAGCGCTTCGCGCAGCACAGGGGGGCCGTGCTGGGCCTGGGGATCCTCACCTTCGTCCTTGTCCTGGCGATCACGGCGCCGGTCCTGTTTCCCGGCGACCCGTTCCAGGCCGCCGGCAAGCCGTTCGAACCGCCCTTCCAGACATTCCTGTTCGGCACCGACACGCTCGGCCGCGACGTGGCCGCCGGCATCGCCCACGGGGCGCGCACGTCCCTGATGATCGGGCTGGTCGCCACGGTCATCGCCGTGATCGTGGCGACCATCATCGGCGGATTCGCGGGCTACTACGGCGGCTGGATCGACGACGTCCTGATGCGCATCACCGAGTTCTTCCAGACGATACCGTCGTTCATCTTCGCCATCGTGATCGTGGCGATCCTCTCTCCCAAGATAGAACACATCGTCTTCGCCATCGCGGCCGTCACTTGGCCGCCGATCACGCGCCTCGTTCGCGGCGAGTTCATGGCCATGCGCAACAGGGAGTTCGTCCAGGCTTGCATCGTCCTCGGGATGAAGGACCTTGCCATCATCTTTCGAGAGATCCTGCCGAACGCGCTGTCTCCGATCATCGTCACCGGATCGCTCATGGTGGCGACCGCGATCCTGATCGAATCGGCTCTCGCCTTCCTCGGCCTCGGCGACCCCAACGTGATGAGCTGGGGCTTCATGATCGGCGCCGGACGCACCTTTCTGCGCACGGCGTGGTGGCTGTGCGCCATCCCGGGGCTCGCGATCCTGCTGACGGTCCTGGCCATAAACCTGGTGGGCGAGGGGCTGAACGACGCGCTGAATCCGCGCCTCAGGAACCGTTGAGCGCATGAGCGGCGCCCTGCTCGAGATCCGCGACCTCACCGTGAACCTGCCGCCCGGGGCGGACCGCGACCACGCGGTGCAGGATCTGAGCCTGACGCTGCGCCGCGACGAGATCCTGTGCGTGGTCGGCGAGTCGGGATCGGGCAAGTCGGTCATGGCGCGCGCCGTCATGCGCCTGCTGCCGGAGCCGCGGGTGCACGTCGGCCGGGGCGAGATCCGGTTCGAGGGCGAGGACCTGCTGCGGGCTTCCGTCGCGCGCATGCGGCAGATCCGCGGCCGGCGCATTTCGATGATCTTCCAGGAGCCGATGACCGCGCTGAATCCGCTCATGACCGTCGGCGAGCAGATCGACGAGGTGATCGAGGTCCACGGGAAGATACCACGCGCCAGGCGCACGGCGCGGGTCATCGAGATCCTGAACGACGTGCGCCTCCCCGATCCCGAGCGCATCGTCCAGGCCTACCCCCACGAGCTTTCGGGCGGGCAGCGCCAGCGTGCCATGATCGCCATGGCGCTCATTCTGGAGCCCGCCATTCTCATCGCCGACGAACCCACGACCGCCCTCGACGTCACGACCCAGGCGCAGATCCTGTACCTGATCAAGGAGCTCCAGGCCGAGCACCACACGGGCGTGATGTTCATCACCCACGATTTCGGCGTGGTCGCCGAAATCGCCGACCGGGTCGCGGTGATGCAAGATGGCCGGCTGGTCGAATTCGGCGAGGCGGCCCAGGTCCTGAACGAGGCGCGCCACCCCTACACACAGTCGCTGATCGCAGCCGTGCCCAGCCTCGTGCCGCGGCGCAGGAAACGGGCCGACGAGGCGCCGGTGCTGCTGGACGTGCGGGACATCGACAAGTCGTACAGCGCGGGCGGCGGCCTGTTCGGCAAGCCGTCGCGCGTCGTGCATGCGGCCAAGGCCGTCAACTTCCGGATCCGGCGGGGTGAGACGCTCGGACTCGTCGGCGAGTCGGGCTCGGGCAAGTCAACCGTGGCGCGCTGCGTGGTGCGGCTCATCGAGGCGGACGGCGGCCAAGTCCTGCTGGACGGCATCGACCTGCGCGCGCTCCGGTCGCGCGAGATGAACGCCTGCCGCAAGCGCATCCAGATGATCTTCCAGGATCCCTACGGGTCGCTGAACCCGCGGCTCACGGTGGGCCGGCTGATCGCACAGGGCCCGATGGTGCATGGCGCGGGGCTCAAGGAAGCGCTCGACCTCGCCCACGAGCTGCTGGCGCTCGTGGGTCTCGACCCGGGGGGGGCGCAGCGATACCCGCACGAGTTTTCGGGCGGGCAAAGGCAACGCATCGGCGTGGCCCGCGCGCTGGCGCTGCGCCCCGAGGTCCTGGTCGCCGACGAGCCCGTCTCGGCCCTTGACGTCTCGGTGCAGGCCCAGGTCCTGCGCCTTCTCGCCGACATCCGCGACCGCTTCAACCTGACCATGCTGTTCATCACTCACGACCTGAGGGTGGCCGCCCAGGTCTGTGACAGCATTGCGGTGATGCGCAACGGCGAGATCGTCGAGTACGGCCCGACGGCGGACATCTTCGCCGACCCGCGGCATCCCTACACGCGCGAGCTGCTGGACTCGGTCCCGGGCAAGGACTGGGCGACCCCGATCTCGACGGGACTTCCCCGCGAGGCCTAGAGCGGATCGTGATTGATTGGAACCACTTCGCGGGTCCAATCAATCACGTGAATCCGCTCTATACATTACGGTTGGAGCAGATCCGGGTCGATGAATCGCCTTCGGACGATTCTCATCGACCCGGATCTGCTCTAGGGCACGGTCCCATGCGGGCCGCCGGCCGGGAACCCGCCGTTGTCCGGGGGAACTTGACGGAGCCTGGGCTACGATCCTCCAGCGCGCACAGGCCCCGGCGAGACCTGGTATTACCGCGTTTCCGCAATATCTCCGATCCACGACAACGCCGCCACGGTGGCCGGAAACCCTAGGGTCGGAGCGGCAAGGAGCGCCACGTGCCGAAGCTCGCCGGCGCTCAGGCCTTCGTCGAGCGCCCGGCGAACGTGCGAGTGCACGGCCCCTTCGGAGCCCCGACCTATGGCCAGCGCCAGCTTGACCAGGCGACGCGTTCGGCCGTCCAGGGGGCCGGCTTGCGCGCAGGCCTTTCCGAGCGCCTCGTAGGCGCGCCAGAGCGTGGGGTGTTCCTCGGCGACCATGCCGGCCTGAGACGGAAGTGAATTTTTTGCCACGGTGTCCTCCTCTTAGCTTACGTCTTCCCCCGGCGGCGTACGACCCGGGGGCATGCACATCCCGTCACACCCGGTGCGAGCTCAGCGCGCACGCCTGGGCGCGTCCACGAACCCCATCCTTTCGATCGATGAGAAACCGGTGTACGCGGGTGGCGGCCTCGCTGGCCTGTGCCACGCAGGCCGCCACCGAGGGTCCCTGGAAGTAGTTGCCGGTGACGAACAGCCCGGGCCGGCGGTCTTCCGTCCCGCGCAGGGCGGCGACGCGGCGGGAGTGGCCGAGAGCGTACTGCGGCAAACCTCGCGGCCACTGCCGTACCCGGGCGATGACCGGGTCTCCTCTTGCGCCCAATAGGTCGCGGAATTCGACCTGCGCCGCGGCGATCAGGTCCGCAGGGCCCCGGCGCGCCCTCTCGGGCGCCGGCGCCCCCCCGATATAGCCGGCGACGGCAACGCATCCTTCCGGTGCCCGGCCGGGGAACATGGTGGAGCAGAACAACGCGCCCGTCAGCGCCCTGCCCTCGCTGGCCGGCGTCAGGTAACCCAACCCGTCCAGCGGATGGGCCACCTCTTCGCGCCGGTAGCCGAGGAACACCACCGCCAGGGGCGGCGCCTCGATCTCCGCGGCCGCATCCGCCGCCGCGCCGTCCATCCCTTCGAGGAGCGTCGCGGCTACGTGTGGCTGGGTGGCGATGACGATAGCCTTGGCGGCGAGCGAGCCGGCGGGGCCGGCCTCGACCCGGAAACCATCCGGGCAGGGCCCGAGGCGGCGCACCGCGATGCCGGTCTTGAGCGCCGGGCCCAGGTGGCGCACGAGCGCGGCGGGCAACGTACCGATCCCTTGCCGCCAGGAGTAGAGGCGGCGGCCCGGCATCCTTGCGCCGGGGCGCCCACGACCGAGCACCGCGCGCGTGATGGAGCCGTAGCGGCGCTCGAAGTCGAGCAGCGCCGGGAACACCGCCGGCATGGACAGCTCGGCGGCCCGCCCGGCAAAGAGGCCCCCGACCAGAGGGTCGATCACGCGATCGACGAACTCGGGCCCGAAGCGGCGGCCCCAGAACCGGGCCACCGTTTCCTCTTCGTCGCCTCGGTTCGGGGGAACGAACGGCTCGGCCAAAAGCCGGATCCGGGCTTGCAGCGAGAGGTGGTCGGAAAACAGGAACCCGAGCGGATGCGTGGAAATTCGCCGCAGGCCGGCCTCGCCGGTCAGATAGCGGTAGCGCACGCCGGACCCCAGGTCGCAGCGAAGCCCGTCGAGGCCGAGCGAGCGCGACAGCGCGGCGGCAACGGGGGCCGCCGCGTTCACCGAACTCGGCCCGTGCTCCATCAGGAAACCCCCGATGCGCTCCGAGACGGCGTTGCCTCCGGCGCGCACCTGGCGCTCCAGGACCGCGACCCGGTGACCGCGGCGGCTCAGCTCGTAGGCCGTGGTCAGGCCCGATACGCCCGCCCCGATGACCGCGACATCGACGCTCATGTCCGGTCACCCGGCGGCCGCGTGCGCGCGCGTGCGTCGGCCATGCCGGTCGACGCCCTGGGGGGCCCGGCCGGGCCGAAACGGCGCCGCGCCAAGGTGTGCAAATGCTCCGCCGTGACCGCGGGGGCGCCGTTCGCCCGCGCGTAGTCCTCCGCCCGCCGGCGCACGAACCGGCGAACGAAGGGCGGCACTTGCCGCAGCCGCGACTGGGCTTCCGCCGACCAGGCGATACGTCCGCCCGTCTCGGGCAAAGGCTCGATGACCGCCCCGCCGCATGGCTGGTAGCCGCACAGAAAATCCTCGCCCATCAGGTTTCCGTATTTGGCCAGCGGCCTGGCCCGGCAGCCTCCGCACACTTTGGCGTACTCGCACGCCCCGCAGCGCCCCTCGAGCCTCGGGGCCCGAAGCCGGGCGAAAAGCGGCGCCTCGCGCCACAGCTCGGCGAAGTCATGGTCGCGGACGGACCCGGCGGACAGATCCATGTAGGGGCAGGGGGTGACCGCGCCCTCGGGCGTCACGCGACAATAGCGCGTGCCCGCCAGGCACCCGCCGGCTTGGTAACCGTCGGCGAGCGTCACCGGCAGCGGCGGGTTCATCTCGAGCGCCATGCGCTTGAAGTGCGGCGCGCAGCGGGCGCGCACCAGGAGCCCCGCTTCCTCGCGCGCCGCCTCGGCGACGCGGCGCAGGACGCGCTCGTAGACCGCCGCGGAGATGTTGGTCACCCGCTCGCCGCGTCCGGTGCAGACCAGGAAGAAGACGTTCAAGACCGAGGCGCCGGCGGAGCGCGCGAAATCGATCATGGCGTCCAGTCCGTCGGCGTTGTCGTCGGTGACCGAGAAATGAATTTGGAACATGAAGCCGGCGCGGCGGCAGGCGTCGATCCCGGCCATGGTCTTCACCCAGGCCCCGGGACGGCCGCGAAAGCCGTCGTGGTAGGCCGGGTCGAGCGAATCGAGGCTGATGCCCGCGGCCGCCACCCCCGCAGCCTGCAGTGCGGCGACGCGCGCCTCGTCGAGCAGCGTGCCGTTCGTGCCCACCACGACCATCAGGCCGAGGCCGCCGGCGTGGCGCGCCAGATCGAGGACGTCGGGCCGCAGCAGCGGTTCGCCGCCGGTCAGCACGACCATCGTCTCGCCGCCGAGATCCGCGATCCGGTCGAGGAGGGCCATCGCCTCGTCGGTGCTCAGCTCGTCGGGGCCGCCGTGGCGCCGCGTTCCGGCGTCGAGATAGCAGTGCGCGCAGCGCAGGTTGCAGCGGCGCGTCAGGTTGAGCGCGACGAGGAACGGCGGGTCAACCGTCGTGACCATCGCCCCAGGCCCGTTCACCGCGACGGGGCGCGTGCCCGCCCGTTCGCATCGCGCCCGCCATGACCCCGAGCGCCTCGTCGATCGCGGATTCGACGATTTCGATGCTCACTTCGGTAGAACCGGCCTCCAGGGCATGGGCCTCGACGCGCCGGCGCACCGATCCGCGCACCATTTCCGGCACGCGCGCCAGGCGGGCCAGCGCGGCGGCGCTCCACGCCGGGGCCGGGGCGGCGCTTTCCTCGAGGAAGGGTCGGACATGATCGGCCTGCACGACCTTGGCTCCGGCGCGCCGCGCCCGCTTTTCGGCGCGCAGCCGGATGCTGGCGTTCGCCGTGGGATCGCCCACCGGGTCCAGAATCCGGGCGGCCTCTTGCGACCAGGCCGGCCCGTGCGCGGCCTCCGCGGTGCCGCCGCGCTCCGGGCAGAACCGATTGGTCGCCTCCTCGATCAGGGCCGAGGTGATGACCGTGTGGCCGCTTTCCTGGGCGAAGCGCAGGATCGCCATGCGCACGATCGCGCGGGCGCTTTCGGGCACGCGCGCCATCCTCCGTTCCGCCTGCTCGGTCCAGGTGATGGTCTCGCGCGCGACCGCTTCGAGCGGCGGCGTGTACGTCACCTGACCGAGCCACACGTGGCAGGGCGCCATGCGCAACAGGTTTTCGGCGTTGCCGCCGATATCCAGCTCCGGGTCGGCATGTATCCCGGTCTTGCCCAGAAGGAGCAGGCTGGCGCCGACCCTATCCACGTAGCGCGCGATCGCCCGGTAGGGTTTCCCGTCCAGAAGCTCGCAGGTCAGCTCCGCGCCCTCCGCTTCCGCGATCGAGCGGCCGAGTTCGAGATGGGACAGATAGATCCTCGCGATGCCCGAATCGATGATCTCCTCGTGCAGCTTCTCCTGTTCCCTGAAGCGGAACTGCCGGCCGGCCTCCTCGCTCAGCACGCCGGCGATCCTGTTGAAGGCGACGTAGTGAAAATAGGGGTCGTAGGCGGCCACCGCGTGCACCGGCGCGCCCACCCGGCGGCCCAGATCGAGCGCGGTCTTGAGCGCTCCGAACGAGCGCGGCGACCCGTCCAGGCCCACGACCAAGGGGCCGTCGCCGATCGCGCGCTCGGGGCGGCGGATCACCAGAAGGTCGATCGGGCAGCGGCGCGCGACGCGCTCGCACACGGTGCCGACCGTTCCGCCCGGGACGGCGCCCAGCCCCAGCGCCCCGAGGGCGAGAAGGTCGAAGTCGCCGCTCGCCGCGGCCTCCGCGATGCGCCGGTAGTTCTTGCCTTCCGGGCTGAGCCGGCGATAGGGCACGCCGGCCTGCTCGCAGACCGCCGAGCCGGCGTCGTGATAGCTGTCGCTGATGATGCCCAGTCCGCGGGTGATCAGATCGTCGTGCACCTCGCGCTGGCGCTCCATCTCCGTTTCCTGGCGGTATCGCTCCGGCAAGCCGCCTTCCATCTGCCGGAAACGGTTGTCGTGCAGCTTCGCGGCATAGGCGTGAATGCCGGTCACGACCCCCCGCGCGGACCCGGCCAGCCGAACCGCTTCCTCCAGCGCCCGGCTGGCGTGGTCGGAGGCATCGAGCGCGACCAGGATTCGTTCGAGCGCGACCGGCGCGGTATCGAGCGGCCCGGGCTCGCCGCGCGGCGCGCCGGTGTCGGCTTGCGCCGAGGTCGTGAATCGCATGCCCTCTCCTTCCCTCCCCGTAGCGGCTTCCGGTTCCCGGTAGCGGCGGCCGCCAGTGCGATTCGGGCCCCCGCCGCGGCCGGTGTAGGCGGCGTCGCTCAGGTCTGCATTGCCCAGTGTGCGAACAGGAGAACGACGACCGTGACGTTCACCAGCGCTCCGGCCAGGACGAATGCGTCGAAGGCGCTAAGGCGCCGGCGCTTGGCGGTTTGACGCCGCGGACGCACGGCAGGGGTCTCCTTTCCACCTGTTAAGGTCTAATAGGAAAAGTTGGCCTCGGCGGTGGCACCGGCCTTGACCTCGACGGTCGTCTTCTTTTCGCCGAGGCGCCCGTGCCAGGACTTGACCACGTACTTGCCGGGCGGGACGTCGCCGATCGTGAACTCCCCATTGTCGTCGACCAGCGCGTAGTAGGGGTTCCTGGCGACGAAGATCCAGCCGTGCATGAAATCGTGCGCGTCGCATTCGATTTTCATGGCCACGCCCTTGCGCAGTTTGATCTTCTTGACGAACCTGTCGCCCTGGTTGGGCTGGCTCACGTTGAACACCGTGCGCCGCGCTTTCTTGATCAGCTCGTAAGTGTGGATGTTGTGGAGCGCACCGTCGGAGTTGAGGACCTCGATCTCCCCGCCATTGGCCATCGCCTGGATGAAGGGGGTGAAGCGACAGCCCTTCTGGTCTATGGCGATTTTCTTCGCCTGTTCCGGGAACGGTTTGCCGGCGGCCACCTTCTCCAAGTAGACGACCGCGTCGAGCAGGCCGCCGCCGTTGGTGCGCACCCATTCCACCTCGCGGGCGCCGGTGCCGCAGACCTCGGGGTTCTTGGAGATGGTGAAGGTTTGGACCTCGGGCTTGGCGTCGCCGAGGAGCACCTTCCCGGAAATCGTTCCACCGTTCGTGACCGCGATTTCCTTGTATTTCGCCGCCTGCGCCCCCGCGGCCAGAACGACGACGGCCGTGGCCACGGCCAGCCCCGTCAAAGCCCTATACGTGAACATGACAAGCCACTCCCTTGCTTCAGACATCCAACTGCTTGAGACACCCAACCGCGCCTCATGCGGCCTGTTGATCGGCCGGGGCCGCATCCGATCGGTGCAGTTCCTCCAGGGCCTCGATGGCGACGCCCCAATATCGCTCTTGGCCTGCATCCTCTAGGGTTCGGACAAACCGCCTGCTCGCCGCGGCACGATCCACCCGGCGCAGCAGAACGGCAGCCTCGCGGCCATGCATGCCCTCGTGCGCGAAGGCGAAATCAACCAGCCGGCGCACCGTCTCGGGCCCGCCCCGGGTCGCCACAGCTTCGGCAGCCGCCAAGCGCACCCCGGGGTCTTGGTCCGACAGCAGCTCGTCCACATCGGGTCCGACGGCATTCAGCGCGGCCAGCGACCGCGCCGCCTCCGCGCGGACATGGCTGTCCGGATCCTTGAGACGTTGGATCAGGGCCGCCGTCTCTTGATGGCCACCGCGGCCCAGCGCCCGCGTCGCCGCGAAGCGCAGATCGCGATCGTCGTCGTCCAATGCGCGCGTCAATGCGTGAACGGCGGCCGCCGGCACATATCCCATGCGTATTGCCAACCGGGCGAGCGAGTCGGCCGCCGCGCGGCGCAGCTCGAGGTCCGACTCGTGCAGCGTGGCGGCCAAGGCGCTCACCACGCGCTCGTCGGCGACGTCGCCCAGCACCCGCGCCGCGAACCGCCGGACGTCCTCGTGAACCGGCACCGTGGGCTCCAATGAAACGCGCTTCTTTCGCGGCCGCTTCCGAGCCAGCGCCATGTACTCCAGATCCGTCTCGTCGAGCGCGACCGGCGTCTGCGGAAGGACGGTTGGGGCGACACTGCGGTTGCCGGCGGTCAGGGATTCCAGGGTCGATTTCGGCCAGGCTTCCTCGACCGGGGCCGCCTCTGCGACAACGGCCTCGGCGACACGGTGAGCAGGCACGGCCTCTTTGGCCTCTCCCTCGTCCACCATCGGCGCATTTGGCGCGCGCTCCTCCTCAGGTATCGATTTGCCGCCCCTTTCAACCGATCCGAGAGCGCCCCCGGCCTCCGGCGCCGGGACAAGCTCCCCGCGAAGCGCGGCCAACAAGGCCTCCCGCGCCGAAGCCGAGGGTGGGTGAGACGACGCCATCCGGCCGAGCGCGCCGGCGGCCTCGATCCTTACCAGCCGCGCGTCGTCGCCCGCGGCATCGCGCAGGACCCGCACGGCTTTATCCGTGCCGAGCTCGCCCAATCCCTTGGCCGCGCCCCGTCTGACCTCGAGGGGGCAGCCCCGGTCGTGAACCTGCTCGGACAGATCCTCCAGGGCGACGGCGGGGGCGATCGCCGCGATCGCACGGCACGCGGACCGGGCGACATCCTCCGAGGGGCCGCGCAGCTTGACGCGCAAGCGCAATTCCAGGTTCTCCGGTCGCGGCAGGCCGGCACCGGTTGCGAGACGCTCCAGGACCGCGACCTGGACCTCGTCGCTGGGATCGTCGAGCAGGACATCCAGCCGCTCGGGCCAATGACGGGCGCAAAGTCCGACCATCGCGGCGCGTACCGCCGGATGCGGATCGTCGAAAAGCGGCGCCAGCCGGGGATCCGCCGGGTCGCGGGCCGCCAATCCGCGGATCGCGCCCAAACGGACGTTGGGCGACTCGTCGCTCAACGCTCCGGCAAGGGCGTCGCGCGCCGGGCCGGAGCCGGCCTCCGACAGCGCCCGGACGGCGCGGCGGCGCAGACGCTCGTCCTGCGCCTGGAGGTAGTTGGCCAGGGCCGGGATTCCGGCTTCGCCGAGCCGGGCGAGGGCATGCATTCCCGCCTCGCTCAGGTCCTGGCCCATCTCGTCATCCAGGGCCGCGACGATGTCAGGCACCGCCTCGGCGGCGCCCATATCGCCGAGTGCTTGGATCGCCTTGGCCTGCACGTCCAGCCAGTCGTCCCAGCCGGCGCCGAGCAACTCCTCCTCGTCCCACGCGACGGATTCGTCGCGCCCGCGTACGAGGCGGCGCAGCAGTTGAACGGCCGACGTGTCTCCCAGCCGCCCCAGGGCCTCGACCGCGTTGACCTTCACGTCGCCGCACGGATCTTCGGCCAGGCTTTGCGCCAGGGGCTCGCCGCCCCGCCTGTCGCCCAGGCGGCCCAGGGCTTCGGCGGCGTCGGCGCGGACGTCTTCGTCTTCGTCCAGCAGGCTTGCGATCAACGGCGCGACGGCGCCCTCATATCCGATGCGTCCCAGGGCCCGGGCCGCGCGGCAGCGGTGGACGTCTCTGCCCTGCCGCAAGACCCTGCACAATGCGGCGCCGACTTCGGGGCGTATCGCCTCTGCGGGTGTCGCCATCGACGGTTTCCTGCGCTCGTAGAATGATTACAAAAAACATGCCCGGCCCGGCCGCCGAGCACCTTGACCCAGATCAATAACCGGGGATGCCGTTGCCCGACCGAGACTTGGTATAAGCGCCGGGCAACGGCGAGTCCTCAGGCGATGTCGCGGCGTGCGAACGACATCGAACGGAAGGTTCGCTTGTACGGCGACTCGCCGATCTTCTTCACGCGCGCAACGCCCAACTTGTAGTTGTAGTTGCCGCTGATCCAATCGACGACGCGCCCTTCCAGCGAGTTGGCCGGCTGCGAGGTGTGGAGGAAGTCCATATAGATCACACCCTCCTTGATCGCCGGCGTGACCATCGCCACCCCGGTGACGGCCGCCTTGCTGAGCGCGATGTAGCCGTTCTTGAGCAGCGAGCCGAACTGGTAGTCGTCACCCTCGACGCCGAGGATCGTTTCCTTGACGCTCGGCACGCGATCCGAGAAGACCATGACCTGGTCGCCGCTTTCGATCCCGCGCGCCCTGGCGTCCTCGGGATGGATCTCGACGAAGTTCTCCGGCCAGCGCTGCACGATGTACGGCCGGCGCCGGTCGTCGAAGCCCGATTGCCACCTCTCGTTGATCCGGCCGCTCGTGCACCACAGTTCGTCGCCCTTGGGCTTCATCCATTCCCAATAGTCGGAGTACAGCGACCAGGGCGACTTCTGAATGTTGCACTTGCCCGTCTGGCTGTTGAAGTGGGTGAGCTTCTTGTTGAACACGTTGGCGCCCGCCGGGCCGAGCTCGTCGAGGTTGCGCGTGGTGTCGTGCAACCGCTTGGTCCCGACAAGGGTGCCGTCGTCCTTCATGAACACCGGTCCCTGGATGCCGGTGGTGCCGAACTCGCCCAGCTTCTGATGCAGCGTCTTGCCTTCGCGGTGGGCCGCCACCTTGATCATGTGGAAGTCCTTGCGGCTGCCCCGCGAGAAACGCGACGCCTCCTCCGCGACCTCGTTGGAGTCGTTCCAGTCGAAGCCGTCGAAGCCGATGCGCTTGCCGAGCTGGGCGATGATCCACCAGTCGGGCTTGGCGTCGCCCGGCGGGTCGTAGAACTTGTGGTAAAGCCGCAGCCGGCGCTCGCCGTTGGCCCGCATGAAGGTCTCCTCGCCCCACGTCGCGGCGGGGAAGACGATATCGGCGAAGCGGTTGCCGATCGGATCGACCAGGTAGATGTCCTGATTGAGGACCACCATGCCTCCGGAGTCGGCGCGGGCCTTCAACGTGTCGATGATCTCCTGCTTGTCGTACGAGCGCACCTGGTTCGGGTTGGCCAGAGTGAGCTCGTGGAAGCGCTTCGCCAGAACCTGTGACGCGCACATCGACTGGACCCACGTGACGCCGATCGCGTGGGCCAGGCGCGTGTGGCCGGAGATCAGCCAGGTGTCGGTGTCCAATGCCCGGCGGCGGCGGCCCGGCACCTTCATCGGCGATTTGTTGCGGGGATACTTGCCGCCGGAAACCCCGCCACGCTGGTGACCGCCGGCGCGGGAGATCATCTGCCCCGGGCGTCCGCCGGCGCCGCAGATGATGCCGAGTGCGCCGATCGCCTCGGTGTTGCCGGTGTTGTTGGACCAGTAGAATCCCTTCTCGATCATGATCGAGGTCTTGGGCCTCTTGCCGTTGGCGCGCGGCCTGGCCATCCACTCGGCCGCGGTGCGGATCTTCCTGGGATCGACCTCGGCGATCCTGGCCGCGTTCTCGATCTTGAACTCGTCCTGGGCCAGCAGCCACTTCTTCCAGTCCTCGAAGCCCTTGGTCTGGAACTTGCCCCAGGTGGTGCGCCACT
>JBHHZJ010000036.1:0-29707 GCA_046758005.1 Kiloniellaceae bacterium | reverse complement strand
GGCCGGTAGGCGGCGGGCCGGGGCGATGGTAATGTCGCGGCATGGGAGGGAGTCGGGACGAAGCGCTGGCGACGCTGCGGTGGCTGATCGAGGCCGGCGCCGACGAGGCGGTCGGCGAGGCCGCGATCGACCGCCTCGGCGAAGCCGCGGCGCGGCCGGCGCCGGTGCGGCGCGAGCCGGCGCGCCTGACCTCGGCCGAAGCGGCGCTCGCCACGGCGCGCGAGCGGGCCCGGGCGGCCGCCACCCTGGAGGAGCTGCGCGCGGCGCTCGCCGCCTTCGAGGGCTGCCCGCTCAAGCACACGGCGACCAACCTGGTCTTCGCCGACGGCAACCCGCAGGCACGGATCATGATCGTCGGCGAAGGGCCGGGCGCCGAGGAGGACCGGCGCGGCCTGCCCTTCGTCGGCGCCTCGGGGCGCCTGCTCGACCGCATGCTCGCCTGCATCGGCCTCGACCGCACGGGCGTGTACATCACCAACGTGCTGTTCTGGCGGCCGCCCGGCAACCGCAGCCCGACCGGCGCCGAGATCGCCGCGTGCCTGCCCTTCGTGGAACGGCACATCGAGCTGGTCGATCCGGACTACCTGCTGCTCGTCGGCGGCATCTCGGCCAAGACCCTGCTGGGCCGCAGCGAGGGCATCCTGAGGCTGCGCGGCCGCTGGAGCCGGTACCAGCACGCCGGGATGGCGCGGCCCATTCCCGCCTTGGCCAGCCTGCACCCGGCCTACCTGCTGCGCCAGCCGGCGCAGAAACGGCTCGCCTGGCGCGACCTCTTGTCGCTCCACGAGGCCCTTCACTCCGGCCAGGACCCCTTGTTCGCGGGCTAATCGTTAACGCGATCTTCACGCGCGAACCCGATCCTGGGGTGGATCGGGGCGACCCGAGTTGCCCCGGCCGTCGGCATTGGTTAACTTGGGCCTCAAGCAGGGGGCAATCTTGCAGCTCGGTCTTCTTCTCCGCCGTTTGGGGCAGAGGCGCGGCGCGGCCGCGATTCTTGTGTCCGCGGCCATCGCCTTGGCGGCGCCGGCGGCGGCCGGGGACGGGCTGCACGGCGCCGAGTCCGCCGCCCTTCCGGCGGCGCCGGGGGCCGGCGTGGGCGAGCTGCCGGCCGTCTTGCCGGTCGTGGACGCCCAGCTCTACCGAGAGATCTTCGCCCTGCAGGAAAAGGGCGACTGGGCCCGGGCCGACAAGCGGATCGCGCTCTTGACCGACCGGCGCCTGATGGGCCACGTGCTGGCGCAGCGGTACCTGCATCCCACGGCCTATCGCTCCAGGTACAAGGAGCTGCGCGACTGGATGGTGAACTACGCGGACCACCCGGACGCCCGGCGCATCTACAAGCTGGCCCTCAAGCGGAGGCCGAAGAATTACCGGCGGCCTCGACCGCCGTCGTATCGCCGCGCGGCCCTGGTCGTCCCGATCGCGGCTTCGGCCGAGCCCTACCGCTCGAGCAAGCGCCTCGGCAAGCAGGGACGGAGGAAGGCCGCGCGGCTCAAGCGGCAAATCCAGCGCAACGTCCTGCGCACACGCCTGAGCGTCACCGAAAGGTTGCTCGAGAGCCGACCGGCCAAGCGGTATCTGGACCAGGTGGAAATCGACGTGGGCTACGCCGATGTCGCCGCGGGCTGGTACTATTACGGCAGGGACGACAAGGCCTTCCGGCTCGCCAGCGGCGCCGCCGAGCGTTCCGGCGAGCAGGTGCCCATCGCCCATTGGACTGCCGGCCTGGCCGCCTGGCGCCTGGGTCGGCTGCAGGAGGCGGTCGGGCACTTCGAACGACTTGCCCTGTCCGAGAAGGTTTCTGGATGGAACGCCGCGGCCGGGGCCTATTGGGCGGCGCGCGCGCACCTCAAGCTGCGCCAGCCGGCGGAGATGAGCGGCTGGCTCGCGCGGGCGGCCCGGCATCCGCGCACGTTCTATGGCCTGCTCGCGCAGCGCGCGCTGGGCCTGAGGCCGCGTTTCGACTTCCACGCCCACGGGCTCGACGACGCTCTCATTGCGCGCATCGAGGCGGAGCCGGCGGGCGCCCGCGCGCTCGCCCTGTTGCAGGTCGGCCAGCCGCGCCGCGCCGAGCGCGAGCTGAAGGGCGTGAACAAGTGGGCCGACGCCGAGATGAGCCGGGCGCTGCTCGCGCTCGCCGAGCGGGGGCGCATGGCGGAGCTGGCCTACCGCGTGGGCAACCGGCTGGCCGCGATCGATGAGGCCGAGTCGGTCGACGGCGCGCTCGACGTCGCCCTCTATCCGATCCCGCCGTGGCGGCCGGTGACCGGGTTCATCGTCGACCGGGCTCTGGTCTACGCCCTCATTCGCCAGGAGTCGGGCTTCAACCCCAAGGCCAAGAGCCCGGATGGGGCGCGCGGGCTGATGCAGCTCATGCCGAGCACCGCCAGCTTCATCGCCCGCGACCGCGGATTCCGCACCCGAAAGCGCCGGCAACTGTTCGACCCCGCGATCAACCTCGAGCTCGGACAGCGCTACATCGCCCATCTGCTGGAGCACGACTACGTCCGCGGCGACCTCTTCCGCCTCGCCGCGGCCTACAACGGCGGGCCGGGCAATCTGCGCAAGTGGCAGCGCAAGATGGACTACGGCGGCGATCCGCTGCTATTTATCGAGAGCCTGCCGTCGCGGGAGACGCGCCTGTTCATCGAGCGAGTGCTGACCAACCTATGGATTTACCGCATGCGCCTGGGCCAGCCCACGCCCTCGCTGGACGGGATTGCCGCCGGCGACTGGCCGCTCTACGTGTCGCTCGACGTGGAGACGCCGGAGCTGGCCAGCAATGAGCACTATTGACGACAGCCGGCCGTTCCTGCCGGTCAACATCGCGATCCTCACGGTCTCCGACACGCGCACGCTCGAGGACGACAAGTCGGGCCGCACGATCGAGGAGCTGGTCAAGGCCGACGGCCACGCCGTGGTCCGGCGCGAGGTCGTCAAGGACGATTTCGAGGCGATCGTGGCGCGCTTGCGCGCCTACGTCGCCGATCCCGGCATCGACGTGGCGATCAGCACCGGCGGCACCGGGGTGACCGGGCGCGATACCACGCCGGAGGCCCTCAAGGCGGTGATCGAGAAGGAGATCGAAGGCTTCGGCGAGCTGTTCCGCTGGCTCAGCTACCGGAAGATCGGCACCTCCACGATCCAGAGCCGGGCGCTGGGCGGCGTGGCGGGGGGCACCTACCTCTTCGCCCTGCCCGGCTCGCCCTCGGCCTGCCGCGACGGCTGGCAGGAGATCCTGCGCTACCAGCTCGATTCGCGCCTGCGCCCGTGCAACCTCGTGGAACTCATGCCGCGCCTCAAGGAACACCTAGAGGGCGGCGGATGACGCCGGACACGCGCGAGCCAGGAAACGAACCACCGCGGCACAGAGAAACAAAGATTATCTTGACCACGAAGGCACGAAGGAGATGAAGATGATTTATACCCTCTGTATCACCTGGTTGATTTAAGGCGGACGCGAAACGAGAGGATTTTTTATTTGTGTTTGCTTTGTGTCTTCGCGCCTTGGTGGTGAAAACAACCTCTGTGTCTCTGCGCCTCTGTGGTGACGCGTTATTTTGACTCCCTATACCGCGCCAGGTCGGTGCCGGTGTCGATGTCGTCCAGTTCCTCCAGATAGGCGATGCGCGCGCGCGCCAGGTTCGCCACCGTGTCGGCCAGCGCGTGCGCGCTCGACCAGCGCACCCCGGCGAAGGGATCGCGCGGGAGCCTCCGGCGACGGGCACCGACCAGCCAGTAGCCGCCGTCGGCCGCGGGCCCGAGCACCCAGTCGTGGCTGCCCAGCAGCCGGAAGGCGCGGGCCACGTGCGCGGCCGCGAGGTCGGGGATATCCGAGCCCACGATGACCGCCGGCCCCGGCGGCAGGGCGCGCAGGATGCGGCCCATGCGCGCGCCGAGATCGCCCCGGCCCTGGCCGATCACACGGTCCGGCGTGCGCCAAAACCGGCAACGCGCAGCCCGGTCCGGGGTCACCGCCAGCCGCGTCCGCCAGCGCGGGTCGCGGGCGAGGCGGCGCACCACGGCGGCCGCCGTGAGGCGGTAGAAGCGCCAGGCCGCGAGCGCGCCCACGTCGCGCGCCAGCCGCCGCTTGACCGCGCCCAGGCGCGGCGCCCGGGCCATGATGATCAGGTGCCGGGCCGGCCTCATCCGTAGAGCCGCCTGAGCAGCCCCGGCGGCGCGCCGAGCAGGTACAGGGCGAGCACCGAAAGGTTGCGCAGCGGCCGCAGCCACCAGCCCCCGGCCCGATAGCGGGCGGCGGAGGTGACCGCCGCCGCGTCGAGCACGACGAGACGCCGCCGGCCGATGCGGCGCACCAGGTCCACGTCCTCCATGAGCGGCAGCGGCCGGAACCCGCCGAGGGCGCGGTAGAGGCCCTGCGAGATGAGCAGGCCCTGGTCGCCGTAGGGCAGCGCGAGCGCGCGGGCGCGCCAGCGCGCCAGCCGCTCGACCCGGCGCGCGCGCGGGTCGGGATCGTCGAGGGCGAAGCGGAACACCGCCGCCCGCCCCTCGTTGCCCGGGGCGGCGATGAAGGCGCGCGCCGCCCCGGCCCAGCCTGGGCCCAGCTCCGTGTCGGCGTGGAGGAAGAGCAGCCAATCCCCGACCGCGGCCTGCGCGCCCGCGGCGAGCTGCCGGCCCCGGCCGCACGGCGCGGCGAGCACGCGCGCGCCGGCGCGCGCGGCCAGCGCCGGCGTCGCGTCGGCCGAGCCGCCGTCGACCACCAGAACCTCGCGCACGAGGCCGGCGGCGCGCCCCTCCGCCAGGCAGGCCAACGCGGCCGGCAGGGTTCCGGCCGCGTTCAAGGCCGGGATCACGACACTGAGGGGACCCGCGCTCATGGAACGGGGTGATAGCATAGGTTCCGGCCCGCAGGCAGCGCCCGGCTTTGCGCCGACGCGCGCCCGTGTTACCGCTCGGTCCCGCGATGATCCATGGTCCCGACCTCGACGCCCTGGCCGAAGCCGTCGCCGCCCTTCCCGGCCACGCGGGCGTGACCCGCGCCGACCTGGTGCCCCTGCGGGTCAAGGGGCTGGCGCACGACCACATTTCGCTGCGCGGGCGCGGAGTGCTCCTGCGCGTACCCAAGCAGAGCCAGTTCGCGCTCTCGGCGGCCGACAACCTGGCCTACCAGGCCGCCTGTTTCGCCCGCGTGAGCCGATCGGGCCACGCGCCGCGCCTGCACGGCGTCATCGCGCCCGCGCCGCGCGTTGCCATGGGCGCGCTGCTGGTGGACGAGATCGCCGGCCGCCCGCCCGTTCTGCCCGAGGACCTTGCGGCGTTGGCCGAATGCATGGCGCGGGTGCACGCCCTGCCGCTGCCGTCCGCCGCCGAGCGCGCACCGCTCGCCGACCACGGCGACCCGGTGGGCGGGGCGATGGCGGAGATCGAGCGGCAGGCGCAATTCCTCGACGAGGCCGGCCTCGCGCCGGCCGCGCGCGCCGAGATCGAGGACGAGCTCGCCTGGGCGCGCGCGTTCCGGGAGGAAATCCGGGGCCGGTGCCAGCCGGTCACGCTGGTGCTGACCGACACGCACCCGGGCAACTTCCTGATCGACGGCGCGGGTCGCGCGGTCATCGTGGATCTCGAGAAGGCGCTCTACGGCTCGCCCGGCACCGACCTCGCCCACGCCACGATCTACTCCTCCACCACCTGGGACCCGGACACCTGGGCGGACCTCGGCCTCGACAAGGTCGCGGGCTTCTACCGCGCCTACCTCGCGCTGGCCGGGCCGGACTTGGCCGCGACCCTGCGGGCGTGGCTGGTGCCGATGCGCCGAATCACCATGCTGCGCGCCATCACCTGGTGCGTGAAGTGGCGGGTGTTGCACCGGCGCGGTCGGCTCGCGGCCAAGCACGCGGCCGACAGCACCGAGGACTGGTCGGCCGAGAACACCGATCCGGCCCTGATGGCCCACGTCGCCGGCCGGGTAGCGGACTACCTGTCACCTGCCACGCTGCGCCGCATGCGCGCCGAATGGCTGGGTAAGCCGTCGCTGGACGATCTCATCTGACCGCATTCTCCAACCCCGGAGGTCGGGAATACGGCGGGCTCGTTCTTGTTATGTTCCGACCGGTGCGCTACAGTCTCGCCATGGTCGAGACCCACCCGGACCGGCCGCGCAAGGGCCGCGGGGCGCTCGCCAACCCGACCGGGCGCTTCGAGCCGCACGCGCGCGTGGCGGTCGACGACGGCTGGGGCGGCGAGGACGGCGACGAGGACGACGCGCCGCCGCCGCTGCGCACCACGGTAGGCACCGACGCCAGCCGCACGGTGATCGCGCGCAACGCCTCGCCGGACGTGCCCTTCGACCGCTCGATCAACCCGTACCGGGGCTGCGAGCACGGCTGCGTCTACTGCTTCGCGCGACCCACCCACGCCTTCCTGGGCCTGTCGCCGGGCCTCGACTTCGAGACCAAGCTGTTCGCCAAGCCGAACGCGGCCCGGCTGCTGGAGGCGGAGCTGGCGCGGCCGTCCTACCGGCCGGAGGTGATCGCGCTCGGCACGAACACCGACCCCTACCAGCCGATCGAGCGGCGCCTCGGGATCACCCGCCGGATCCTCGAAGCCCTCTGGCGCGCCCGGCACCCGGTGGCCATCGTCACAAAGTCGCACTTGGTCGAGCGCGACCTGGACATCCTGGCGCCCATGGCCGCGGCGCGCCTCGTGCGCGTCATGGTCTCGGTGACCACCCTCAAGCCCGCGCTCGCCCGCACGATGGAGCCGCGCGCGCCACGCCCCGCGCTGCGCCTGGCGGCCGTGCGCGGCTTGGCCGAGGCCGGCGTGCCGGTCGGCGTCCTGGCCGCGCCCATGATCCCGGCGCTCAACGACGAGGAGCTCGAAGCCATCCTCGCGGCCGCGGCCGAGGCCGGGGCGACCAGCGCCGGCTACGTGCTGTTGCGCCTGCCGCTCGAGATCAAGGACCTGTTCGGCGAGTGGCTGGAGGCGCACTTTCCGGAGCGCAAGGCCCGCGTGCTGAACCTGGTGCGCCAGACGCGCGGCGGCAAGCTTTACGACTCCGCCTGGTTCACCCGGCAGCGTGGGCGCGGGCCCTACGCCGAGCTTCTGGAGCGGCGCTTCGCGCTCGCCTGCCGGCGCCTGGGCCTGAACCGCAACGTCTGGGAGCTGGACATCACACGGTTCCGTCGGCCGCACGGACCGGCCGAACAGCTCGCCCTGTTCTGAACGCGGAATTTCGCACCGCCCGCCGTTGCCGCGACTCGGCGCGCGCCGGTAACGATATGGTTAACGCTTCGTGTTAGCCTGCCCGGATGCACGACACCGCGAGCAGCCTGACCGGCCTGGCCATCGTCGCGCTGGCGGCGCTGGCGTGCGGCATGGTCATGCACCGCCTGAAGCAGCCGCCGGTCATGGGCTACATCCTGGCCGGCGCGATCCTCGGGCCGACCGGGTTCGGCCTGGTCGAAAACCGCGAGTTCGTCAAGCCGCTGGCCGAGCTCGGCGTGCTCATGCTTCTGTTCCTGATCGGCATGGAGCTGTCGCTGCGCGCGATCCGCGAGGTGTGGCGGCTGGCGCTCGCCGTCACCGCGATGCAGATCGCGGCCGGGATGCTCGCCATGTCCGCGCTCGGCGCGCTGCTCGGCTGGCCGCTCCCGCTGACCGTACTGCTCGGCTTCGTCGTGGCCGTGTCCAGCACCGCGGTCGCGATCAAGATGCTCGAGGAGATCGGCGAGCTTCGCAGCCGCACCGGGCAGATCACGGTCGCGGTCCTGCTCGCCCAGGATCTGGCGGTCGTGCCCATGATGCTGATCGTCGGGTCGTTCCGTCCCGGCCAGACGATCGGCTTCGAGGTGCTGCTCAAGATCGCCCTGTCGGTCGGCTTCCTCGCGGCGCTCATCATTTACCTGCTGCGCCGGCAGCGCCTGCGCCTGCCGTTCGCCAGGGTGGTGGGCAACAACCCGGACCTGACGCCGCTCGCCGGGCTGGGGTTCTGCTTCGGCGCCGCGGCGCTGTCCGGCCTGCTCGGCCTGTCGGCCGCCTACGGCGCCTTTCTGGCCGGGCTGGTCATCGGCAACTCGACCAGCCGGCGGGTCATGATCCACCACACCCTGCCCATTCAGGCGGTCCTGCTCATGGTCTTCTTCCTGTCGATCGGCCTGCTCATCGACTTCCGCTACATCTGGAACAACCTGGGGACGGTGCTGTCGATCGTCGCCTTCGTCGCGGTCCTCAAGACGGCGCTCAACATCGGCTTCATCCGCCTGCTCGGCGAGCCGTGGCCGCGCGCCTTCCTCGCCGGCGCGCTGCTCGCGCAGCTCGGCGAGTTCTCCTTCGTGCTGGCCGCGCTCGGCCTGAGCGCGGGCGCGGTCTCGGACGCGGCCTACCGCCTGATCGTCGCCGTGACCGTGTTCTCGCTGCTCGGCAGCCCGTTCTGGCTGGAGTCCGCGCGGCGCCTGCACCGCATCACGCTGCTCGGCGTCACCTCGGGCCGCGAGACCCTGCGCCTGGCCTTCGGGCGCGAGGCCAAGGTCGTGATGAAGTCGACGGCGCGCGCGGAGCACATGATGGTCGAGATGGCGAGCGGCGCCACGCGCTGGATCGGCGACATCATGCCCCGGCGCGGCCGGCAGCGCCCGTTCGATTAGCGCCGTGCCGGACTTCGCCCTGGAACGCGAGCTGCGCGCGACCCTCGGGTCGCGGGACGGCGGCGCGATCGTCATCGGCCTGGACGAGGCCGGGCGGGGGCCCTGGGCCGGGCCGGTGCTGGCCGCCGCCGTGTGGCTCGACCCGGGGCGCAGCCCGAAGGCGGCGCTCGACCGCCTCGACGACAGCAAGGCACTCGCCCCGGTCGTGCGCGAGGAGCTGTACGAGGCCATCCTGGATTGCGCCCGGGCGGGCTTCGCCGCCGTCGGGGTCGGACTGGCCACGGTGGTCGAGATCGACGAGGTCAACATCCTGCGCGCCAGTCTGAACGCCATGGCGCGCGCGGCGGCGCAACTTACCGAAGGCGCGGGCCTCGCGCCCGATGCCGCGCTCATCGACGGCACCCAGGTCCCGGACCTGCCCTGCCCGGCCCGGGCCGTCGTCAAGGGCGACCGCCGCAGCCTGTCCATCGCCGCCGCCTCGGTCGTCGCCAAGGTGGCGCGCGACCGCATCATGACGGACCTGGCCCGGCGCCACCCCGGCTACGGCTGGGAGCGCAACCGCGGCTACGGCACGCCGGAGCACCGCGCCGCGCTGCGCCGCCTGGGCGTCAGCCCGGAGCACCGGCGCTCGTTTCGCCCGGTGCGCGAGGCGCTCGGCGGCGGGCCTCTTTGACTTTTCGTTAACTAATTGACTCCAAAAGACTCTTGACGCCGAGTCCGGCGTGACTCACGATTGCGGCTTTGCACCGCCGCGGGGGGACTTGCCGTGGAAGTCGATGTGGTCAGGGTGGGCGACTGTGTCGCGCTGATGGAGCAGTCGCCCGAAAGCTCCGTCGACATGATCTTCGCCGACCCGCCCTACAACCTGCAGCTCGAGGGCGAGCTGCTGCGCCCGAACAACACCAAGGTCGACGCCCTCGACGACCACTGGGACCGCTTCGACGGGTTCGCCGCCTACGACGACTTCACGCGCCGCTGGCTGCGCGCGGCGCGCCGGGTGCTGCGCGCAGACGGCACGCTGTGGGTGATCGGCACCTACCACAACATCTACCGCGTCGGCGCGATCCTTCAGGACCTGGAGTTCTGGATCCTCAACGACGTGATCTGGCGCAAGTCCAACCCGATGCCGAACTTCCGCGGCCGGCGTTTCACCAACGCGCACGAGACGCTCATCTGGGCGGCGAAGGACAAGGGCGCCCGCCACACCTTCAACCACGCCGCCATGAAGGCGCTCAACGACGACCTGCAGATGCGCAGCGACTGGCTGATCCCGATCTGCGGCGGCGCCGAGCGCCTGCGCGACGAGCGGGGCCGCAAGGCCCACCCGACGCAGAAGCCCGAGGCCCTGCTGCACCGGATCGTTCTCGCCGCGACCCGGCCGGGCGAGGTGATCCTCGACCCGTTCCTGGGCAGCGGCACCACGGCCGTGGTGGCCAAGCGCCTCGGCCGCCGCTACGTCGGCTTCGAGCGCGAGCCGCGCTACGCCGACATGGCGCGCCGGCGCATCGCCCGCGTGCGCCCGGTCGACGACCTCGAGGCCATTGCCACACCCTCGAAGCGGGAGCAGCCGCGCATCCCCTTCGGCGCGCTGGTCGAGCGCGGCTTGGTCGAGCCGGGGACGATCCTGTACAGCCCGAGCGGTCGCTGGCGGGCCAAGGTCCGCGCCGACGGCACCCTGATCACGAGCGACTTCAAGGGCTCGATCCACCAGGCGGGCGCGCACGTCCAAGGCGCCCCGGCGTGCAACGGCTGGCAATTCTGGTGCCTCGACGTCGAGGGCAAGCTGGTGCCCATCGACGTGCTGCGCCAGAAGATTCGCGCGGAGCTGAACTGAACTGAGGCGGGCGGGCGTTCAAACCGCCTGGCGCCGCGGCGGCTCGGCCAGGCCGGAGTCGCCGTGCAGCGCCAGGCCGCCCTTGCCGCGGCGCTTGACCTCGTACCTGGCGAGGTCGGCGTGCTTGACCAGCGCGCCGGCGCTCGCGCCGTCGGCGGGGAACAGGGCGCCGCCCACGCTGGCGCCGATCGTGATCTCGTCGCCGGCCATGTAGAACGGCCGGCGCAGCGCCGCCAGCAGGTGCAGCGCCGCCTCGCGGGCGCCCTTGGCCCCCTCGACCAGCGGCAGGACGACGGCGAACTCGTCGCCGCCCCAGCGCGCGACCGTGTCGCTCTCGCGCAGGCAGCCCTTCAGGCGGGCGCCCGCCGCCTTGAGCAGGAGGTCGCCCGATTCGTGCCCGAAGGCGTCGTTGACGGCCTTGAAACCGTCGAGGTCGATGACGAGCACGGCCAGCTGGCCGTCCCGGCGCCGGGCCAGCGAGACGGCCCGCTCCAGCCGGTCGAGGAACAGCGCGCGGTTGGGCAGACTGGTCACCTCGTCCTGGCAGGCGGGCGTGGACAGGCGCGCCTCGCGCGTCTTGCGCTCCGCCATGTCGGAGAACACGGCGACGAAGTGCGCGATCGCGCCGTCGGCGGCGCGGATGGCGTCGATGGTCAGGTACTCGGGATGGACCTCCCCGGTCCTGCGCCGGTTCCACAGCTCGCCCCGCCAGCGGCCGTCGCGCAGCAGGGCGGTCCACATCGCCTCGTAAAAGTCGGCGTCCTGCCGGCCCGAGGCGAGGATGCGCGGCGTCCTGCCGACCGCCTCCTCGGCGGGCCAGCCGGTGACCTCGGTGAAGGCGCCGTTGACGGCGAGGATCGTGCCCTCGGCGTCGGTGATCATGACGGCGTGCGAGGTGGCCTCGAAGGCCCGGATCAGGAGGTCGGCGTCAATCGTCATCCGCTTCACCGCCTTGGCACCGCGCCGCGGCGGCGCAGTGCCGCGCGGCACGTGCTCCGACTATTGCGGATGGCCGTGAACAAGGCCTTAACGGTCCCCAGAGCGGGCCAGCGCGTGGTGCGCCACCTTCCACATGACCGAGGGCAGCCCGACGGCGCCCAGGTCGTCCGGGCGGACCCAGACGCCAGGTGCGGCCTCGCCCGCGCCGCTCGCGCGCCCGGCCCAGACCGCCAGCTCGAGGTGGAAGTGGGTGAACGTATGGCGCACAACGCCGGGCAGCGCCGACCAGCGCGCCGGCACGGGGGCCTGCGCCGCGGCCTCCGCCTCGGCCGGACCGCGGGCGCGCCACTCGGTCGAGGGCACCTCCATCATGCCGCCGAGCAGGCCGCGCGCCGGCCGGCGCCGCAGGAGGATGGCCCCGTCCTCGCGCACCGCCCAGAACGCGACGCCGCGCCGCGTGGGACGTTCCTGCTTCGGCGCCCGGCGCGGCAGCTCCTCGGCAAGGCCGGCGGCGCGCGCCGCGCAGTCCCGCGCCAGGGGACAGACGCCACAGCGCGGCCGCCGCGGCAGGCACACCGTGGCCCCCAGGTCCATCATGGCCTGGGCGAAATCGCCGTAGCGGAACCCGGCCCCCGGCGCCGCGGGCAGCAGGCCCGCGGCCAGCGCGCGCAGCGTCGGCTTGGCCGCCGGCAGCGGGGTCTCGACGGCGAACAGGCGGGCGACCACGCGCTCGACGTTGCCGTCGACCACCGAGGCGGGGCGGCCGAAGGCGATGGCCGCGATGGCCGCCGCCGTGTACGGTCCGATGCCCGGCAGCTCGCGCAACTCCGCCTCGCCGCCGGGAAAGCGGCCGCCGAGGTCGCGCGACACGGCCCGCGCGCAGGCGTGCACGTTGCGCGCCCGCGCGTAGTAGCCGAGCCCGGCCCAGGCGGCGAGCACCTCGTCCAGCGGCGCCGCGGCCAAGTCCTGCACCCGGGGCCAGCGCGCGAGGAAGGCATGGAAGTATGGTGCGACCGCGGCGACCGTGGTCTGCTGCAACATGACCTCCGAGAGCCAGACCTTGTAGGGATCGGGCCGCTCGGGCGCGCGGGCGCGCCACGGCAGGTCCCGGCCGTGCCGCCCGTACCAGCGCAGCAGGCGCCCGGGCAACGATCGCGGCGTCACGGCACGGACGGGGCTTGCGGCACGGGACATGACCTCCTCTATACTGGAGCCGCCGCGGGACAGGAAGGGCCGAGCGCGATGGACGAAAAGCCAACGCCGAGCGATCGTGAGACCACCCGTACCGGCACCGCCGCCGCGGAGGGCGGGGTGCGCCGCGCCGGGCTGCGGGCGCTCGCCGCCACGCTGCCCAAGGTGACCCGGCGCGCGCTCGGCCGGCGTGGCTTCGCCGAGGCCGGGCTGATCGCGGACTGGCCGAGCATCGTGGGCGAGGCGGTCGCGGCGCGCTGCGCGCCGAAGAAGCTCGACCGCCCGCGTCCCGGCCGCCAGGGCGAGGGCACGCTGACGCTGCGCGTCGAGGCGGGATTCGCGCTCGAGCTCCAGCACCTGGCCCCGCTGCTCATCGAGCGCGTCAACGGCTATTTCGGATACCGCGCCGTCAGCCGCCTCAAGCTGTTTCAGGCCCAGGCACTGGGGCCGGGCGCGCCGGCGCGCCGGCCGCCGCGCCCGCTCAGCGCCGAGGAGGAGAACGCCCTGCGCCGCCGCACCGGCGCGGTCGAGGACGAAGACCTGCGCCAGGCCCTCGAGCGACTCGGCCGGGCGATGCTCCAGCGCGGCACGTGAGCACCGGGGCTCGCCGGCAACGCCTCGAATCCGCCACAAGCGGACCGTTCAATGCGCCGGCGCACCGGAAGCACGAGGGAACTTGTGCTCCGCGCATCCGCTCGGTACGATACAACATATGGTAGGTTGGAAATGACTCGTAGGAAGATACTGATGGGCGCGGCGATCGCCGCCGTGTTCGCACTGGTCCTCGGCGCGTCCGCGCCGGACCCGGCCGGGGCCGGGGTGGCGGAGATTTTCCCGGACGACCGTGTGCTCGGCGCGGCCGATGCGCCGATCACAATCATAGAGTACTCCTCGCTCACCTGCCCGCACTGCGCGGCGTTCCACGCCGGCGCCCTGCCGCGGATCAAGAAGACCTGGATCGCCGAGGGCAAGGCCCGGCTGGTCTACCGGCATTTCCCGCTCGACGGGCTGGCGCTGCGCGCGGCCGCGGTCGCCAATTGCGTCAAAGGCGACCGTCACTTCGCCTTCCTCGACTTCCTGTTCGAAAACCAGGAGCGTTGGGCCAGGGCCAAGGATCCGCTCAAGGTTCTGGACCGGTTCGCGCGCCTGGCGGGCATCGGCCAGGAGCGCTTCGACGCCTGCGTCAACGACGAGGCGGAGATGAACCGCATCCTCGAGCGGGCCCAGGACGGCCGCCGAACCTACAACGTGCAGTCGACCCCGACGCTCATCGTCAACGGCCGCAAGGTCGAGGGCGCCCGCACTTTCGAGAGCCTGGACGCGATGTTCAGGAAGATCGCGCCGAACACTTAGCGGGAACGCGCGGGGACGAGCGAGCGGGCCGCACGACACGGGGGAAACGAGCGCACGTGGTGCAATTCACCAAGCTGCAGCTGAGCGGGTTCAAGTCCTTCGTCGACCCCACCGAGCTCTTCATCGAACCGGGCGTGAGCGGCATCGTCGGTCCGAACGGCTGCGGCAAGTCCAACCTGATCGAGGCCCTGCGCTGGGTCATGGGCGAGTCCTCGGCCAAGCGCATGCGCGGCGCCGAGATGGACGACGTGATTTTCTCCGGCAGCGCCACGAGGCCGCCGCGCAACCTGGCGGAAGCGACCGTGGTCCTGGACAACGGCGACCGCAAGGCCCCCGCCATGTTCAACGACCACGAGACGATCGAGGTCGTGCGCCGCATCGAGCGCGGCTGCGGCTCCGTGTACCGGGTCAACGGAAGGGAAGTCCGCGCGCGCGACGTCCAGCTCCTGTTCGCCGACGCCGCCTCGGGCGCGCACTCGACGGCGCTGGTCAGCCAGGGCCGCGTCGGTGCGTTGATCAACGCCAAGCCGGCCGACCGCCGCTCCCTTCTCGATGAGGCCGCCGGCATCACCGGCCTGCACACGCGCCGGCACGAGGCGGAGCTGCGCCTGCGCGCGGCGGAGACCAACCTCGAGCGGCTGGACGACGTGATCGCGACCCTCGAGACGCAGCTCAAGGGCTTGCGGAAGCAGGCCCGGCAGGCGGCGCGCTACCGGAAAATCGCCGACCAGATCCGGCGCAACGACGCGATCGCGTTGCACCTGGAGGGCGAGGCGGCCAAGGCCGTGCTGCGCGACGCCGAGGGGCGCCTGGCCGCCGCCGACCGCCACGTGGCGGCCCTGACCGAGCGCGCCGCCGCGCGCGCGACCGCCCAGGCCGAGGCCGCCGCCGCGCTGCCCGAGCTGCGACACGACGAGGCGGCGGCGGCGGCGGCCCTGCAGCGCCTGCTCGTCGATCGGGACAACCTGGCCCGCGAGGAGGTGCGGGTGGCGGCCGCCAAGGAGCAGGCCGAGCAGCGCCGCACCCAGCTCGAAGGCGATCAGGCCCGCGCCAAGGCCCTGGCGGAGGACGCCGCCGCGGCGCGCGCGCGGTTGGACCGGGAACGCGGCGCCCTCGAGGCCGCCGCCGCCGGCGAGGCCGAGGCCGTGCGCGCAGCGGAAGACGCGCGCTCGCGCGCGCTCGAGGCCGTGAACGCGCGGGAGAGCGAGGTCCACGAACTGGCCGAGCGGATCGCCGCCGACGAAGCGCACGCCGGCGCCTTGCAGCGGCGGGTGGACGAGTTGTCCCAGCGCGTCCAGCGCCTGCACCGCCAGGCGGACGAGAGCGCGCGCCAGCGCGAGGCCCTCGCCGCCGCGCAGGTGCCCGAGGGCGCGTTGCAGGCCGTAGCGGCCGACACCGCGGCGGCCGAGGCCGCGCTGGAGCGCGCCCGCGGCGAGGCCGAGGCCGCGGAGGCGGCGCTCGGCGAAGCCCGCGGCGCGGAGGCCGCGGCGCGCGAGGCTTTGCAACACGCCGAGGCGACCCGGGCCAAGCTGGACGCCGAAGCGGCCGCGCTGACCGCCCTGCTGGAGCCGGCCGAGGCGAAGGACTGGCCGCTGCTGCTCGACGCGGTCGCGGTCGAGCACGGCTACGAGGCGGCGCTCGGCGCGGCGCTGGGCGACGACATCGCGGCGTCCACCGACGCGGCCGCGCCAGTGCGTTGGGAGACCTTGCCGCCCTACGACACGCCGCCGCCGCTGCCGCCCGGCGCGGAGGCGCTGAGCGCGCGGGTGCGCGGGCCGGCCGCGCTGGCCCGCCGGCTGTCCCAGGTCGGCGTGGTCGCGGACGGGGAAAGCGGCGCGCGCCTGCAGCCACGGCTCGCGCCGGGGCAACGCCTGGTCACCAAGACAGGGGCGCTGTGGCGCTGGGACGGCTTCACGGTCGCCGCCGACGCGCGCACCGCCGCCGGCAAGCGCCTGGAACAGCGCAACCGGCTCAACGAGCTGCGCGGCATCCTGGCCGAGGCCGCCGGCGCGGCGGCAAACGCCCGGGCCGGGC
The DNA here is from genome assembly GCA_046758005.1 of Kiloniellaceae bacterium. Lineage (GTDB taxonomy): Bacteria > Pseudomonadota > Alphaproteobacteria > Kiloniellales > J153 > JBHHZJ01. The sequence continues at coordinate 13,753 of JBHHZJ010000036.1, read as the reverse complement.
ACGAGGCGGCGCGCGCCGCCCTGGAGGAGGTCGCGGCCGCCGAACGCGCGGCGCGCGACGCGGTGGCGGGCGCCTTCGGGACGCTCAACGCCGCGCGGCAACGAGAGAGCGGCCTGACGCAGGAGGCGGCGGCCGTGGCCTCGCGCCTCGCCGCATTGGACGAGACGGCGGCGCACCTGGCCGGCGACCTGGCCGAGAGCGAAGCGGCCCTGGCCGCGGCGCGCGCCGAGGCCGAGGCCCTGCCCGACCTCGACGCCAGGCGCGCCCGGCTGGGCCCGTTGCGCGCGGCACTGGCGGAGCACCGCGGCGAGTTGGCGCGATGCCAGAGCGCGTTCGACCGCTTGACCCGCGAGGCCGAGGCGCGCGCGCAGCGTCTGGCCACGATCGAGGAGGAAAAGGCGTCCTGGACCCGGCGGAGCGAGGAGGCCGAGGGCTACATCGTCGACGTGGAGCGGCGCCTCGAGGCGACCGGCGAGGAGATCGTCGCCCTGGCGGCGCGTCCGGCCGAACTGGCGGCGCTGGGCGAGTCCCTGGCCGAGCAGATCGCCCGGGCCGAGGAGCGGCGCAAGCAGGCGGCCGACGCGCTCGCCGTCGGCGAGACCCGCTTGGCTGAGGCCGACCGCGGGCTCAAGGCCGAGGAACAAGCGCTCGCCGCCGCGCGCGAGGACCGCGTGCGCGCCGAATCCGCGGTCGTCCAGGCCGAGCAATCGCTCGCCACGGTGACCGAGAAGGTGCGCGAGCGCCTCGACTGCCGGCTCGAGGACGTGATCGAGATCGCCGAGGTCGATCCGAGCCAGGACCTGCCGGGCCGGGAGGAGGTGGCGGCCAGGCTGGCCCGGCTCGTGCGCGAGCGCGAGAACCTGGGGCCGGTCAACCTGCGCGCCGAGGCGGAGGCGCAGGAGCTCGACCGGCAGATCAACGGCATGCAGTCCGAGCGCGCCGACCTGATCTCGGCCATCGGCCGCCTGCGCCAGGGCATCGCGAGCCTCAACCGCGAGGGCCGCGAGCGCCTGCTCGCCGCCTTCGAGCAGGTCAACGCGCACTTCTCGGAGCTGTTCGTGCGCCTGTTCGGCGGCGGCCGGGCGCATCTCAAGCTGACCGAGGCCGACGATCCGCTGGAAGCCGGTCTCGAGATCCTGGCCAGCCCGCCGGGCAAGCGCCTCCAGGTCATGTCGCTCCTGTCGGGCGGCGAACAGGCCTTGACGGCCCTGTCCCTACTGTTCGCCGTGTTCCTGACCAATCCGGCGCCGATCTGCGTTTTGGACGAGGTCGACGCGCCGTTGGACGACGCCAACGTCGATCGCTTCTGCACGCTGCTGGACGAGCTCAGCCACTCCGGCGCCACGCGCTTCCTGGTCATCACCCACCACCGTATGACCATGGCGCGCGTGGATCGACTGTTCGGCGTCACCATGTCGGAACGGGGCGTGAGCCGACTGGTCTCCGTCGACCTCGGCGCGGCCGAAGACCTGCGTGAAAGCGCCTGATGCCGCCCCGCGAAGGGCGGCTCGCGGCGCTGATTTGCGAACCAAACGCTTCGGGCCCCGCGCCTTGACACGCCCAGACGCGCTCACTAAGGTGCGCGCGATTTTCGGGCCCGGGAGCGGCCTGCCAGGGGGAGAAGGGCCGAGGGGGGAGGATCCGAGGGGCGCGAGCCCATGAGCGACGATTCGCCCCCACCGTCCCGCAAAGATCTCGATGCGCGGCTCCGCGAGGCGCAGGCCAAGCGGGCCGGCAAAGACGAGGCCGACCGGATTTCCCGCGGAAGCGGTCTTGGCTTCGCGTTGAGGATCGCGACCGAGTTGGTGGTGGGAATCGGCGTCGGAGTCGGAATCGGTTGGGCGTTGGATTTCTGGCTCGGTACCGGGCCCTTGTTTCTGATCGTATTCTTCTTTCTTGGGGCCGGGGCCGGGATATTGAACGTGTATCGTGCGGCCGCAGGCTACGGCCACGCGGTCGGATACGGGAAAAGGGACAACGAGGCGAAGCCCTCGGACACCGAGAGATAGAGCCGTATCTCCTCTGAGGCGAGGCAAGAGCGAATAGCAGCGACCTGTGGCGAGCGAACATCACAGCCCGTTGGCGCAGTTCGAAATCAAGCCGCTGGTGCCAATCCACGTTGGCGATTTGGACCTGTCGTTCACCAACTCCGCCTTGTTCATGATGATCGCCATCGTGCTGGCGAGCGCGTTCCTCATGCTCAGCACGCGCCGGAATGCCCTGGTCCCGGGCCGCTGGCAGTCCCTGGCGGAACTCAGCTACGAGTTCATCGCGAACATGATCCGGGACAACGTGGGAAAGGAGGGGCGGAAGTACTTTCCGTTCATCTTCACCCTGTTCATGTTCGTGTTCTTCGGCAACCTCCTGGGCATGGTCCCGTACAGCTTCACCTTTACGAGCCACATCATCGTCACGTTCGCCATGGCGGCCGCGGTCTTCGTGGGCGTTACGGTGATCGGCTTCATGAAGCACGGACTGCACTTCCTGAGCTTCTTGATGCCTTCGGGGGTCCCCATCTACATGGCGCCATTGATCGTTCCCATCGAGGTGCTGTCCTATTTCACCCGTCCGGTGAGCCTCTCGTTGCGCCTGTTCGCGAACATGACGGCGGGCCACACGATGCTCAAGGTGTTCGCCGGGTTCGTGGCCGCGCTCGGCGTGTTCGGGATCGTGCCGCTGGCGCTGGTGGCGGCGCTGACCGGGCTGGAGTTGATCATCGCGTTCCTCCAGGCCTATGTGTTCACCATTCTCACGTGCGTCTATCTGAACGATGCGCTGCACTTGCACGAATAGCCGGAACCATGATTCCGTGATTCGCGGCATGGGCCTCTTCCCGGGCCTGTCGAAGGATGGAGACCGGCCGCGGGATTCCCGGTAACGGGGACCGGCGAGGGGCGCGGGGGATTCAGGGCGCGAACGGTCAGGGTACTTGCCCTTACAGGGATGAGGAGTCAGAGATGGAAGTAGAAGCCGCGAAGTTGATCGGTGCGGGCCTGGCCGTGATCGGACTGGGCGGAGTCGGGGCGGGGATCGGCAACATCTTCTCGTCCATGATATCGTCCGGCGCCCGCAACCCGTCCGCGATTCCCTCGGTCCAGCTGTTCATGTGGATCGGATTCGCGTTGGTGGAGGCGGTGGCGCTGTACGCCCTGCTGATCGCGCTCCTGCTGATGTTCGTGTTCTAGGCGAGCGCGAACCGGACGCGATCATTCGCAAGACATCCGGGGCGGGCCGAAATGCCTCAGTTCGATCCCACGACTTTCCTGCCCCAGCTGTTCTGGTTGGCGGTCACCTTCGCCGCCCTCTTCTTCGTGATGCGGCGCTATGCGCTGCCGAGGCTATCGGACATCATGGAAGCGCGCCAGGAGCGCGTCACCGCCGACCTCGAGAAGGCCAGCACCCTGAAGGAGGAGGCCGACAAGGTCCTGGCCGAGTACGAAAAGGTGCTGGCGGAGGCGCGCCGGCAGGCCGCCGCCGCGATCAAGCAGGCCGGCGACATGATGGCTGCGCAGGCCGCCAAGCGCCACGAGGCTTTTGGCCGCGAGCTTGCGGAGAAGACCGGGGAAGCGGAAAACCGCATCGCGGCGGCGAAGGAAGAGGCGCTGGCCCATCTGACCGCGGTGGCGAGCGAGGCCGCGGCCGCCGCGACCGCGAAGCTGATCGGCGCCGACGTCGGGCCCGATCAGGTCCACAAGGCGGTCGAGGAAGCCATGCGGAGCCGCGGCTGATGCCGGAAAGTCCCGAATTCTGGGTCGCGGTCGCCTTCGTGCTCTTCGCGGCCGCCGTCTTCAGACCGATCAAGCGCCGGCTCCTCGCGGCGCTCGACGCGCGCGGCGAGCGGATCGGCGCCGAGATCGAGGAGGCGCAGACCCTGCGCGAAGAGGCGCAGAAACTCCTCGCCGAATACAAGCGCAAGCAGCGCGACGCGCTCGACGAGGCCGAGGAGATTCTGAACCACGCAAAGACCGAGGCCGCGCGCCTGCGCGAGCAGGCCGAGCAGGACCTTGAGGCGTCGCTGCGCAGGCGCGAGCAGGCCGCCATGGAGAAGATCGCGCAGGCCGAGGCCCAGGCCGTGCAGGAGGTGCGCGACCAGGCGGTCGACGTCGCCCTGGCGGCGACCGCCAGGCTCATCGAGGCCAACCTCGACAAGAAACGCTCCGCGGCGCTGGTCGAGCAGGCGATCCGCGATCTGTCCGACAAGCTGCACTGACGGCGCGCCGACCGCGCGATCCCGGCATTGCGCTGCGCGCCGCGCCTGCCCAGGCGGCCCTTGGATTGCCATCAAAAGAGTCATTATCACCGAGACTTGGTATTAACCGCCAATTTACCTTTTGACCGGATCTTCCTCGTAGCGATCCGGCCGAAGCGGCGCGAACCGTTCTCAATCCGACTTGCCGTAGGCTCGGCTCGCGTTGCCGGAGTCACACCGGTGATAACGAATGGCGAACAGGGTCAACCACACCGCCGGGACCAATTGGCTCAAGCTCAGCGCCAACGAACTGAACGAGGTCCTCCGGCAGCACGAAAGGTTCCTGGCCAGATCGCCCGGCGGAAAGCGCGCCGTGCTGTCATTCCATGATCTGTCCGGCACCGACCTGAGCCATTGCGACCTCTCGGAAGCGGATCTCACCGGCGCCAGACTGAAGCAATCCAGGCTGAACCGGGCGCGTCTGTGCCGGGCGAATCTGTTCTGCGCCGACCTGCGCATGGCCCATCTGGAGCGCGTGGACCTGAGCCGAGCGGACCTGCGCGGCGCCTGCCTACGCGGCGCCGAGCTCAGCGATGCCGTGCTCGTCGATGCCGACGTCCGGCAGGCCTCGCTGGCCCGATACGACGGTCAGGGCGATCCCCAGCTCGTGGGCTTTGAGGAGGTCCCTGCACAGCTCACCGCCATCGTCGCCCAGCGCGCCAACCTGTCCCGCGCCCAGCTCGGCACATCCTCTCTTTTGCAAGCCGACTTGACCGACGCCAACCTGACCCACGTGGACCTGCGGGGCGCCGACCTTCGCAAATCGATCCTGGTCGGGGCCGACCTCTCGGGCGCCCACCTGGGCGAAGCGAAGTTCGCGGGCGCCGCGCTGGTCGGCGCCGACCTGACCGGAGCCTGCCTGAGCGGCGCCGATTTCGTCGAGGCGGACCTGCGGGGGGCGGTACTCGACCCGGACGCGCTGGCTTGCGACGAGCTGAAGGCGGCCATCCTACCGGGTACGGCGCAAAAGTCGGAGACCGAGATCCGGCAAATCATAGAACGGCACAAGAAGTGGCTCGACAGCGCCGGCAAGGAGGGCGCCCGCGCCGACCTGAGCGACCTCGACCTGAGCGGCCGCTCGCTCGGGGCGGTGAACCTGTCCGTGGCAAGAATGGAACGCTGTGCCCTGCGCGACGCGAACCTGTGCCGCGGCGAGTTCGCCATGGCGAGCCTGGCCTTCTGTGACCTGCGCCGCGCCAACATCAGCCACGCCGACCTGCGCGGCGTCAACCTTCAGCGCGCGACCCTCACCGAGGCCAGTCTCGAGGGCGCCAACCTGGGTCCGGTGGAGCGGATCGGCACGACCGGGCACAGCAGCCCCGCCAATCTGGAACACGCCCGACTGGCCGACGCCAGGTTGCGCGGCGCCGTGCTCCGCGGCGCCCGCATGGCCGGCGCGAGCCTGAACCGCGCCGACCTGAGCGGCGCGAACCTGAGCGGCGCCGACCTGAGCGGCGCCGACCTCTCGGGCGCGCGTCTCGACGATGCCGTCCTGACAGACGCCCGGCTCGACGGCATCAAGGGCGTCGATCCGGCCACACTCACCAATTTGGCCGCGCCCTACTCCGCCGCCTCGCTATAGCTTTCCATCGGCGGGCACGTACATACCACGTGGCGGTCGCCGTAGACGTTGTCGATCCGGCCGACCGGCGGCCAGTACTTGTCCTCGCGCAACGCGGGCAAGGGGAAGAACGCCTGCTCCTTGGAGTACGGCTTGGCCCAGTCGCCGTCGAGCAGGAGGTGATGGGTGTGCGGCGCGTTGCGCAGCAGATTGTCCTCGGCGTCCGCCTCGCCCGATTCCACCGCCGCGATCTCCCGGCGGATCGCGATCATGGCGTCGCAAAAGCGGTCGAGTTCCCGCTTGGCCTCGCTCTCGGTCGGCTCGATCATCAGCGTATCGGGCACCGGGAACGACATGGTCGGAGCGTGGAATCCATAGTCGATCAGGCGCTTGGCGACGTCCTCCACCGTGATGGCGCAGGACTCCTTGATCGGGCGCAGGTCGACGATGCACTCGTGGGCGACCAGGCCGTTCTTGCCGGTGTAGAGCACCGGGTAGTGCGGCGCCAGGCGGTGGGCGATGTAATTGGCGTTGAGCACCGCGACCTCAGTCGCGCGGCGTAGCCCGGGGCCGCCCATCATGGTGATGTAGGCCCAACTGATCGGAAGGATGCTGGCCGAGCCCCAGGGCGCCGCGGACACCGCCCCGATCGTCTCCCGCCCCCCGGCCACGGGGTTGACCCCCTCGACGACCGGATGGTCCGGCAGGAACGGCGCCAGGTGCTGGCGCACGCCGATCGGTCCCACACCGGGCCCGCCGCCCCCGTGCGGGATGCAGAAGGTCTTGTGCAGGTTCATGTGCGCAACATCGGCCCCGATGCGGCCCGGCCGGCAGACCCCCAGAAGCGCGTTCAGGTTCGCGCCGTCCATGTAGACTTGGCCGCCGTGCGCGTGGATGACGTCGCAGATCTCGCGGATGGCCTCCTCGAACACGCCGTGCGTCGAGGGGTAGGTGATCATCAAGGCGGCCAGGTTCTCGGCGTGCTCCGCCGCCTTGGCATTCAGGTCCTCGACGTCGACGTTGCCGTGGTCGTCGCAGCGCACGACCACCACTCGGAGCCCCGCCGTCATCGCGCTCGCCGGGTTCGTGCCGTGCGCCGAGGCCGGGATCAGGCACACATCGCGGCGCCCCTCGCCGCGGCTTTCGTGGTATTTGCGGATGGTCAGGAGCCCGGCGTACTCGCCCTGCGAGCCGGCGTTGGGCTGTAGGGAAACGGCGTCGAAGCCGGTCACCTCGCAGAGCATCTCCTCCAACTCCTCGAAGAGCTGCTGATAGCCCTGGGCCTGGTCGAGCGGGGCGAAGGGATGCATCTGGCTGAACTGGCGCCACGTGATCGGGATCATCTCCGTGGTCGCGTTCAGCTTCATGGTGCACGAGCCGAGCGGGATCATCGAGCGGTCGAGCCCGATGTCCTTGGCCACCAGCCAGCGCAGGTAGCGGAGCATCTCGGTCTCCGCATGGTAGAGATGGAACACCGGGTGGATCAGGAAATCGCTCTGCCGGCGCAGGGATGTCGGGATGCACTCCCCGACCGCGGCGTCGAACTCGTCGATGCTCAGGCGCTTTTCCGCCTTGGTCGAGAACACCTGCCACAGGGTTATCAGGTCGCCCCGCTTCGTCGTCTCGTCGAACGAAATGCCGAGATGGTCGGAGTCGACCACCCGCAGGTTGATCCGCGCCTCCCGGGCGCGCGCGGCGATCCGCGCGGCCTGGCCCGGGACGCGCACGGTGAGCGTGTCGAAAAAGGCTTCGTTGTCGACCTCGAAACCGAGGCGCTTGAGGCCCTCTGCCAGTATCCGGCTCATGCGATGCACGCGGTCCGCGATCGCCCGCAGTCCGTCCGGGCCGTGGTAGACGGCGTAGAGCGCGGCGATCACGGCGAGCAGGACCTGGGCGGTGCAGATGTTGCTCGTCGCCTTTTCGCGGCGGATGTGCTGCTCGCGCGTCTGCAGCGCCATGCGCAGGGCGGGCTTGCCATTGGAATCGATCGACACGCCGATGATCCGCCCCGGCGTCGAGCGTTTGTAGGAGTCGCGCGTGGCGAAGAAGGCGGCGTGCGGCCCGCCATAGCCCAATGGCACGCCGAAGCGCTGCGCGCTGCCGACGACGATGTCCGCACCCATCTCGCCCGGGGGCGTCAGCAGGACCAGGCTCAACAGGTCGCTCGCCACCGTGACCAGCGCGCCCTGCGCGTGGGCCCGTTCGATCACCTCGCGCGGGTCGCGCACCGCGCCGCTCGAGCCCGGGTACTGCACGAGCACGCCGAACACCTCCCGACCGTCCAGCCCGGTGAAGGGGTCGCCGACGACGACGTCGTAGCCGAGGGAGCGGGCGCGCGTGCGCACCACCGCGATGGTCTGGGGATGGCAGTCGTCCGAGACGAAGTAGACCCCGGACTTGCTCTTGGACACCCGGCGCGACATGGCCATGGCCTCGGCCGCGGCCGTGGCCTCGTCCAGCAACGAGGCGTTGGCCAGCTCCATCCCGGTCAAATCCATGACCATCTGCTGAAAGGCGAGCAGAACCTCGAGCCGGCCCTGGCTGATCTCGGCCTGGTACGGCGTGTAGGCGGTGTACCAGCCGGGATTCTCCAGGACGTTGCGCAGAATGACCTTGGGCGTGACCGTGCCGTAGTAGCCCATGCCGATCATGGAGATGAACACCTGGTTGCGGTCGGCCATTTGACGCAGGTAGGACAGCGTCTCGCGCTCGCTCTTGGGCTCCGGCAGGTTGAGCGGCTCGTCCGCGACGATCGCGTCGGGCACCGCCCGAGCGACCAGCTCGTCAAGGGATTTCAGGCCGAGCGCCTTCAGCATCTCGGCGATCTGCGGTTGTCCCGGCCCGATGTGGCGACGCACGAAGTCGTCGCGCATTTCCAACTCTTCCAGTGAACGGCGTCGTTGCGGCATGACTGCCCCCTCCATCACTCGCCCGAATTCGCGCCGGCCCCGGGGTCAGTCAAGGCCTGCGACGTAATCCTGATAAGCCTGCTCGTCCATCAGCTCGTCGAGCTCGGCCGGATCGCGGATCTTGAGCTTGAAGAACCACCCTTCGCCCAACGGATCGCTGTTGACGAGGCCCGGCTCGTCGGCCAACGTCGCGTTGACCTCGGCGACCTCGCCGGAAACCGGGGCGTAGACCTCGCTCGCGGCCTTGACCGACTCCACGGTCGCGGCCTGCGCGCCCTGGTCGAGCTGGGCCCCCGGCTCCGGCAGCTCAACGTAGACGACGTCGCCCAACTGCTCCTGGGCATGGTCGCTGACGCCCACGGTGCCGATGTCGTCTTCGACCAGAATCCACTCGTGTTCTTCGGAATACCTTCGTTCGCTCATGGTCTCGCCCCCAGAATCAACCGCGAAATCAACCGCGAAAATAGCGTTGCTCGACGAACGGTAGCTTGACCACCGTGACCGGGTGCGGCTTGCCGCGCACCAGCGCCTGCAGGCGCGTGCCCGGCGCGGCCAGCGCGGTCTTGACGTAGCCCATCGCGACCGGCCCCCCCACCGTCGGCCCGAATCCGCCGCTGGTGACGTGGCCGGCCGGCCCGCCGTCCACGTCCGTCAGCTCCGCGCCCTCGCGCACCGGCGCCCGGCCCTCGGGCCGGAGGCCGACCCGCCGGCGCGTCACACCCTCGGCGAGTTGGCGCAGGACGACCTCGGCGCCCGGATAGCCGCCCGGGCGCGCGCCCTGCGCCCGCCGGGCCTTGGACAAGGCCCACGCGAGGCCCGCCTCGACCGGCGTGGTGGTCGCGTCGATGTCATGGCCGTAGAGGCAAAGCCCGGCCTCGAGGCGCAGCGAGTCGCGCGCCCCGAGGCCGATCGGGGCGACCTCCTCCTCGACGAGCAGCCGCCGCGCCAGGGCCTCCGCCCGTTCGGCGGGCACCGAGATCTCGAAGCCGTCCTCTCCGGTGTAGCCCGAGCGGGTCACGAAGCACGGCGCGCCGTCGATTTTCGCCGCCATCGCCGACATGAACGGCATCCGGGTCACGGCGGGCGCCAGGCGCTTCATGACCTCGGCGGCCTGCGGGCCCTGGAGCGCGAGCAAGGCGCGGTCCCCCAGCTCCTCGACCGAGCAGGAACTCTCCAGATGCGCGCGCAGGTGGGCGATGTCCTGTGCCTTGCAGGCGGCGTTGACCACCAGGAACAGGTGGTCGCCCGCGTTGGTCACCATCAGGTCGTCGAGAATGCCGCCCGCGTCGTCGGTGAACAGCGCGTAGCGTTGCCGGTTGGGGGCCAGCCCCACGACGTCGACCGGGACCAGCCGCTCGAGCGCGGCCGCGGCCTGCGCGCCGGACAGCCGCACCTGCCCCATGTGCGAGACGTCGAACAATCCGGCGTGGGCGCGGGTATGGGCGTGCTCCTTGATGATGCCCGTCGGGTACTGCACCGGCATCTCGTAGCCGGCGAAGGGCACCATCCTGCCGCCCAGCTCGCTGTGCAGGTCGTACAGCGGCGTGCGTTTCAACTCGGTCCGGTTGGGGTTGGCGGCCACGGCGACAGGTCCTCCCGACAGATTACCGGAGCCACGGCCACGCCTCGGGCAGCCGTCGCCCCCTCTGTCTTGAGAACCTGAGAGATTCACCGGCGCGAGCTTTCGCGCGTTCGCCGGCTTACCCCTTCGGTGGGCCGCGTCTCGGCACAGCGGAGACGCGCCCGCTTTCCAGAGGCGCCTGGCCCTTGCGGTCCTTCTGCCTGAGAGTTTCCGGGGCGGTTGCTCCTTCGGCGCCGGGCACGCGCCCGGTCTCTCCCGCAAGGGATCATCGGCGGGCGCCACACCGGGCCCGGCTCCACGCCCGGGCGGCACCGCAGCGGCAAGGCTACCCGCTGGGGAGGGAAAGTCAACCGAGGACCCGCACACGCCTTCGCGAGCGCCGGCCGGACTCATATCGACGGTGGTTGGGATCAGCGGTTCCGAAGGTTGTAGCGCAGCTCCTCGGGCGTCAGGGCGAGGCCGACATAGACGACGTAGTCGGCGCCGCTCTGGCCCGGCTTGAGGGGGATGCGCTGGGCGATCTCCTCGACCGCCACGACGCGGGTCCGGTTGCCCGGGAAGGGGATCACCAGGTCAAACTCCTCGCGCGCGAGAATCTTCTCGTCGCGCGTGGCGATCGCCACGAAGTAGTTGAAACTGGCCTTGCGGTCGGGATCGGCGGGGCCGCGCACGGCCAGGATGCCCACCTGCATCTCCGCCTCGACGACGCCGTCCTCGTACGCGCACCGCAAGGCAAGGCCCTGGAGCGTCGCCTCGAAGAGAATGTCGGTCAGATCCTGGCCCTGGCCGCTGAAACGGACCAGGGTGCGGGCCCCGGTCACCGGCACGGCCGTCGGGCACGGCGGGGGGGGCGGCTCGCTGCCGGTGCAGGCCGCCAGGGCGAACGCCAGCAGGACAGTCCCGGCCATGGACCGCCGAAGGCGGCGCGGCGCGCCTGGGCCGACAGGACCGGCGAGATCCGGGATCATGGGCTGTACGGCAAGGGTCGCTGGTCTAGGGCTTGCTATGGGTTCCGTCGCACAAGGGCTTGTTGCCGCTCGACTTGCAGCCGCAGAACCAAACGTCCTTGGTTTCCTTGGCCTCGTACATCACGGGAGTAATGCCCGTTCCGCTGTGCGACCCATCGCACAGCGGCTGCTTCTTGCTGCGGCCGCAGGCGCACCAGAAGTAGTTTCGGCCGGCTTCGACATTGTACTGATAGGGTGCCTTTTGCGCGGGAATCGGTTCGGCCATGCCCCCTTCCTTCCGCCTCCTCCCTGTATTACCTTGATCACCGTGCAAACTGGCGGATCGTACCGGGCGACTCGATCGCGGCCGGCGATGCGGGGCGACTCTAGGGAACGCCCGGGAACAGCACAAGTGTCGCCGGCACCCTAAATAAGGGATAACATGGCGGGTGCCGGTGCCGACCCCGCCGCCGAAGCAGGCCCACGGATTGATACGGCCAAAAACGTGATGCAGAAGCGACCGCTGACCATACTGCTCGCCAGCCCGCGCGGTTTCTGCGCCGGGGTCGAGCGGGCCATCGACATCGTCGAACGGGCGCTGGAGAAGTTCGGTCCTCCGGTCTACGTGCGCCACGAGATCGTCCACAACCGCTACGTCGTCGAAGGCCTCGAGGCCAAGGGCGCGGTATTCGTCGAGGAACTGGCGGAAGTGCCGGAAGGCGTGCCGGTCATCTTCTCGGCGCACGGCGTGCCCAAGGAGGTGCCGGCGGAGGCGGAAGCGCGCAACCTCTTTTACCTGGATGCGACGTGCCCGCTGGTCAGCAAGGTCCACCGCGAGGCCGAGCGGCACGCCCGCTCCGGCCGTCAGATCATCCTGATCGGACACGCCGGGCACCCGGAGGTGATCGGCACCATGGGCCAGCTTCCGGAGGGTTCGATCCTACTTGTGGAGAGCGTCGAGGACGCCGAGACGGTCGAGATCGAGCAACCGGAGCGGCTCGCCTTCATCACCCAGACCACGTTGTCGGTCGACGACACCGCCGAGATGATTGCGGTGCTGCGGCGCCGTTTCCCCAAAATTCAGGTGCCCAAGAAGGAGGACATCTGCTACGCCACGACCAACCGGCAGCAGGCGGTCAGGGCGATCGCGTCCGAATGCGAGGCGCTGCTGGTCGTCGGCGCCCCGAACTCCTCCAACTCGCAGCGCCTGGTCGAGGTGGCGCGGAAATTGGGTTGCGAACACGCCATGCTGGTGCAGCGCGCCGCCGACATCGACTGGGCCCAGCTTACCGGCGTGACCCAATTGGGGATCACCGCCGGCGCCTCCGCGCCGGACATCCTGGTCGACGAGGTCATCGCCGCCTGTCAGAAACGCTTCGACGTGACCATCAGGGAGATCACGGTCACGACCGAGGCGGTACAATTCAAGCTGCCCCGCGTCCTTATCAGCAACCTGGCGGCGACCGCCTAGACCCCGCCTGTTCGCTCGAACGCCCCGCCGCCGCGCCCGCATGGCCGTCTACACCGAAGTTGGCGACGAGGAACTGACGGAGTTCCTGGCCCAATACGACCTGGGTGAGGTGACCTCGTTCAAGGGCATCGCCGAAGGGGTCGAGAACTCCAACTACCTGCTGCGCACGACGCGGGGCCACTACATCCTCACCTTGTACGAAAGACGGGTGCGGCGCGAGGACCTGCCCTTCTTCCTCGGCCTCATGAAGCACCTGTCGAGCCACGGCATCGACTGCCCGCTGCCGGTGCCCGGCAGGGACGGCGCCAGCCTGCGGGCGCTGTGCGGCCGGCCGGCGGCCATCGTGACCTTTCTCGACGGCCTGTGGCCGCGACGCATCCAGCCGGAGCATTGCCGGCTCCTCGGCGAGGCCATGGCGCGCATGCACATCGCCGGCAGCACGTTTTCCCAGCGGCGCCAAAACGACCTGTCGATGCCCGGCTGGCGGCCCTTGTTCGAGCGCTGCGCGGCGCGCGCGCACGAGGTGCAGGCGGGCTTGGCGGAGGCGCTCGAGCGCGAACTCGCCTGGCTGGAGGCGGAGTGGCCGGACGGCCTGCCGGCCGGCGTGATCCACGCCGACCTGTTCCCGGACAACGTCTTCTACCTCGGCGACCGGCTGTCGGGGATCATCGACTTCTACTTCGCGTGCAACGACTTCTTCGCCTACGACCTGGCGATCTGCCTGAACGCGTGGTGCTTCGAGAACGACAACGCCTTCAACGTCACCAAGGCGCGCCGCCTGCTCCAGTCCTACCGGGGGATCCGCCCTTACTCCGCCGCCGAGCTCGAGGCCCTGCCGGTGCTGGCCCGCGGCAGCGCGGTCCGCTTCCTCTTGACCCGGCTCTTCGACTGGCTGCACCACCCCGATGGCGCGCTCGTGGAACCGAAGGACCCCCTGGAATACTGGAAGAAGCTATGCTTCCACCAGGGCGTGCGCGGCCCGGGCGCCTATGGCCTGGACTGAGAGCCTGGAAATGAATTGGCGTTCTGCCGAG
>JBHHZJ010000035.1:0-29907 GCA_046758005.1 Kiloniellaceae bacterium | reverse complement strand
TGAGATAATTGAAGTTTCGGTACGCGTTGGCGGTCCAGATCTGTTTGACGAGCACTCGTTACCTCCCTCGGTTGCCATGTTCTGCTTGGCGGGATAGTTGGTCAGGGCAGCAGAAAACTAACCCGTATTCGACGGTAAGGCCAATCCGCTCGCCCCAACGCTTGGAATTCCAGCGACCCGCAGGATCGCCAGTGGCCGCAAATCCGCGGCGCGCGTCGGGATCCGGACCACAGTGACAAGTTTACGCTCCCGGCCAACGCAAGAACCCGCGTCGAGCCGCTTTACAATCCTTCCGGCCTTTGTAGGCTGGCGTCATGAGACCGGAGCAAATCAGCCGCACCCTCAAGGCGCATCGCGCCGCTCTTGAGGCCTTGGGGGTTCGATCCCTCGCCATATTCGGCTCAACCGCGCGCGGCGAAGCCGCGCCGGACAGCGACATCGATCTGCTCGTGGAGTTCGATCCAGGAACCAGGGTCGGGCTCATCCGTTACATCGGCCTGCAAAATCATCTGAGCGAGCTGCTTGGCCGCAAAGTCGATCTGATCAGCCGGGACGCCATGGACCGTCACGTTCGCGATCGGGTAAATGCCGAAGCGCGGCAAGTCTTCTAAAAAGGACCCGCGGGTGCGGGTGGCTCACGTGATGGATTCGATCAAGGCGATCGAATCCTACGTCGCCGGCATGTCGATGGACGAATTTGCCAAAGACTCCAAGACGCAAGATGCCGTCTACCGGCGCCTCGAGATCATTGGGGAGGCCGTGAAGGCTCTGGATGCGATGGCGCCGGACCTTCTTGCGCGCCATCCCGACGTGCCTTGGAACGACGTCAAGGGAATGCGCGAAAAGTTAGCACATGACTACGACACGATCAGCGTTCGGTTGTTATGGAATACTGCGACGCAGGAGCTACCGGCCTTGCGGCAAACCGTCGAAAAGCTGATTGCGGAGATCGACAAGAGCGACCTGTAAGGGCGTGGGAAAGCCCCTCTATCTGCCACGTCCCCTGTATCTCCCCTTGCCCTTGCGGCTGCGCGCCTTGGCGTCGGCCTTGGCGATGCGCCCGGCGAAGCCGCCGGTCGAGCGCCCGGCGCCCGCCGCGGGCAGCTCGAGCTCCTGGCCCTCGAGGCGGCGGATCTCGTCGCGCAGGCGCGCGGCCTCCTCGAACTCCAGGTCGGCGGCGGCGGCGCGCATGCGCTTCTCCAACTCCGCGATGTGGGCGCGCAGGTTGTGGCCGACGAGATGCGGCGTGGCCTCGTCGCCGGTGCCCACGGTCACGTGGTCGCGCTCGTAGACGCTTTGCAGGATGTCCGCGATCTGCTTGCGGATGGTTTCGGGCGTGATGCCGTTGGCGGCGTTGTAGGCCTGCTGCTTCTCGCGCCGGCGGTCGGTCTCGCCGAGCGCGGCCTTGAGCGAGTCGGTGATGGTGTCGGCGTAGAGGACGACCCGGCCCTCGACGTTGCGCGCGGCGCGGCCCACGGTCTGAATGAGCGAGGTGGCGGAGCGCAGGAAGCCCTCCTTGTCGGCGTCCAGGATGGCGACCAGCGCGCA
Source organism: Kiloniellaceae bacterium (assembly GCA_046758005.1). Classification (GTDB taxonomy): domain Bacteria; phylum Pseudomonadota; class Alphaproteobacteria; order Kiloniellales; family J153; genus JBHHZJ01. The sequence continues at coordinate 28,359 of JBHHZJ010000035.1, read as the reverse complement.
CTCCGGGATGTCCAGGCCCTCGCGCAATAGATTGATGCCGACCAGCACGTCGAACACGCCGAGGCGCAGGTCGCGCACGATCTCGATGCGCTCGAGCGTGTCGATGTCGGAGTGCAGGTAGCGGACCTTGAGGCCGGCCTCGTGCAGGTACTCGGTCAGGTCCTCGGCCATGCGCTTGGTCAGCGTGGTGACCAGCACGCGGTAGCCCTTGGCCGCGGTGTCCCGGCATTCGGCCATGAGATCGTCGACCTGGGCTTCCGTGGGGCGCACGAGGCACACCGGGTCGATGAGCCCGGTCGGGCGGATCACCTGCTCGACGAACACGCCGCCGGTGCGGCGCAGCTCCCACGGGCCCGGCGTGGCCGAGACGCACACGGTCTGCGGGCGCATGGCGTCCCATTCCTCGAACTTGAGCGGTCGGTTGTCGACGCAGCTGGGCAGCCGGAAGCCGTACTCGGCGAGCGTCGACTTGCGCTGGAAGTCGCCCCGGTACATGCCGTGCAGCTGCGGGATCGTCACGTGGGACTCGTCGACGAAGAGCAGGAAGTCGTCGCTCAGGTACTCGAACAGGGTCGGCGGCGGCTCGCCCGGCTTGCGCCCGGTGAGGTAGCGCGAGTAGTTCTCGATCCCGGCGCAACTGCCGGTCGCCTCGATCATCTCCAGGTCGAAGGTGGTGCGCTGGGCCAGGCGCTCGGCCTCGAGCGGCTTGCCCGCCTTGGTAAAGAAATCGAGCCGCTCCTTGAGGTCCTCCTTGATCATCCGGATCGCCTGCTGGAGGGTCGGGCGCGGCGTGATGTAGTGGCTGTTGGCGTAGACCCTGACCGACTCCAGCGCGGCCGTCTTCTCGCCGGTCAGCGGGTCGAACTCGTGGATCGCCTCGATCTCGTCGCCGAACAGCGAGACGCGCCAGGCGCGGTCCTCCAGGTGGGCCGGGAAGATCTCGACCGTGTCGCCGCGCACCCGGAAGGTGCCGCGGTGGAAGTCCACGTCGTTGCGCTTGTACTGCAGCTCGACCAGGGCCTTGAGCAGGCCGTTGCGTTGCACCGTGTCGCCCGTGGCCAGGCTCACCGTCATGCTGGCGTACGTCTCGGGCGCGCCCATGCCGTAGATGCAGGACACCGAGGCGACGATGATCACGTCCTCGCGCTCGAACAGCGAGCGCGTGGCCGAGTGGCGCATGCGGTCGATCTGCTCGTTGATCGAGCTTTCCTTCTCGATGTAGGTGTCGCTGCGCGGCACGTAGGCCTCGGGCTGGTAGTAGTCGTAGTAGGAGACGAAGTACTCGACCGCGTTGTCCGGGAAGAAGCCCGTCATCTCCGCGTAGAGCTGGGCGGCGAGGGTCTTGTTCGGCGCCAGGATGAGCGCCGGGCGCTGCAGGCGCTGGATCACGTGCGCCATGGTGAAGGTCTTGCCCGATCCGGTGACCCCGAGCAGCACCTGGTCGCGCTCGCCGCGCGCGATGCCCTCCGCCAGCTCGGCGATCGCCTGCGGCTGGTCGCCCGCCGGTTCGTAATCGGAGACGATGCGCAGCGGCCGGCTTTCCGCTTTGACGAAGGGAGTGACGATAGGTTCCAGGACGCTGGGGCTCATGGTTCCTTATATGCCCGCTTCACGACGCCCGCGCCAGCGTGTGGGTCCGCCGCTCACGCCCTCAAGGTGCGCAGGTTCGTGTGCAACTTGCGCGCCGCCTCGCCGGCCTTCGCCGCGATCCCGGCGCGCGCACCTTCGGCTTCGAGCAGGGCCGCGGGCCCGGCCGTGCGGCCCGGCATGTTCCAGCGTTGGGGATCCATCCGGCGGTTCGCCTCGATAACCGTCCCTTGCCTGCGCCGGCCGTTGGCAAGGGCGGGGTCGCCCGGCCCCTCCGGCGGCCAGGCAGACATAGCGCCGCCGAGCGCGCCCGCCAAGCCCGCCGTGGCCTGGCCGTTCGACAGCGTCGACACCTTTCCGGGGGACGTAAGAGTTAACCAAGTATTTCAAGATTTACCATGCAGTCGGTCAAGGATTGAAACATGGCCATCAAAAATAATTTCCACGTGCATGGGTGTGATTTCGAGATCGTGGGCGCGAAACTCTTGGTATAAGGAAATTTTAATAGTAAATAATTGTTTGATTGGTTAATTTTTGTCAAAATTTATTTAAAATTGTAGACTATAGTCTTTGACATATCATTAAAACTTCGGATAATTCGTCTTTGTTGTCGCGAAGTCGGCGGGGAGCAAACAGGGGCGGCAGGACGCCGCCGGGTCGGAAACAAGGCCGGCTCCCCGCCGAGGCTTCATGGGAATGGGGAGGGGAAATGACTGAAACTCTTGCCAGGAAACCGGGGGGTTTCAGGGGACGAAAGGCTCTCCGCGCCGCGATTTGGGTGGGCTTGGCGCTGTATCTGGTGTACCTGAGCGGCGCGGCGCTCGCCGGGCAGCCGGGCGCCGGGATTAATCCGTTCTTCGGTCGGCACCTCGGTAAGTTTCCGGGCCTGGCCCAGGTCGGTGGGGATAAGGCCAGGCTGTTCGAGCGGCCGACCCGCGCCGATCCGCGGGACGAGATCGCCTGTCTGGCCCTCAACATCTATTTCGAGGCCAGGGGCGAGCCGGACCAGGGCAAGCTCGCGGTTGGGCACGTCGTGATGAACCGGGTCGCCAGTTCCCGCTTCCCGGATACGATCTGCGACGTGGTCCGCCAGGGCGGCGAGCTGAGGCGCTACCGCTGCCAATTCACCTGGTGGTGCGACGGGCGCAGCGACACGCCCCGCAACCAGCGCGACTGGAGGATCAGCAACCAGTTCGCGCTTGCGGTGTACTGGGGCTTCTCGCTGGACCCGACCGACGGCGCGCTGTGGTACCACGCCGACTACGTCAGCCCGGCCTGGCGGAAGGATTTCGAGATGGGCCCCAAGATCGGGCGTCACATCTTCTACCGCCGGCCTGCCGGCGTGACCCGGGTGGCCAGCCGGATGGCGAACGACTAGGTTTCGCCCATCCGGACAGGATACCGAGACCGAGGCGGCCGGGAGCGACAACCGGCGTGCCGACCTGGAAAACCGGTCGGTAACGTGTCAGGCGCCCCGGCCGCCCGGACCAGCCCTGACCAGCTCGACCGGACGGCCGTGCGGCGTCCTGCGGTAGGCCTTCTCCCACGCGCCCTTGCGCCGCGTCATTTCGTCCGCGCCGAGCAGGCCCTTGTCGGCCACCAGCCGCTCCAGGGCGGTGAGCCAGTGCCGGTAGTAGGTGTCGCCCAGGTCGGGGTCGCCGCGCGCCTGCGCGGCCCGGATTTCTGCGCTCAGGGTGTCGGTCCACTCGCGCCACGTGAAGTGCCCCGCCGCGAACAGTTCGAGCGTGAGCGCGAAGGCCTGCGCCTCCCAGGGCTCCCGGAACACCGGGCCGTCGTCGTCCCGGGGCTGGCCGGGCAGGGCGGGCGCGGTCCGCGCGCTCAGGCCGGGTCCAGATAGTCGTCCCATAGGTCGATGTAGATGGCCTGGTTGGCCGGCGTCCCGGGCCCCCACACCTCGGCTCCGGTGAAGCGCACGCTGTAGACGTGCTGCGGCGATTGGCCCAGGCCGAGGGCGCTGGTGTCGGGGAAGACGAAGACGCCGTGGTCGCGATCGACGACCCCCTGCTTGCAGCGGATGTAGCGCGGCGCGCGGGTGTGTCCCAGCGGGTTGAGGTTGCGCACGACGACCCGGTCGCCCGGCCGGAACCGGGGCGGCACGTCCCGGTCGACGCGGGCCGAGCCGCCCTTGCGCAGGACCTCAGGTACCTGGTCCGCTTTCAGCACGGGCATCAGGGCGCCTCCTTCGCCAGGTCGGCCATTCTGGTCTCGATCTGCGAGGGCGTGACCAGGCCGGCCGCGAAGACCTGCCGTTCGAGCAGGATGCGCCAATGCTCGTAGTAGCTGGCGTCCAGGTACGTCACGGGGTCCATGCGCTCGCGCATATGGCGCCACTCGTCCAGAGTGGCGGGCAGTTGGCCGCCCATCGCTATCGTCAGGGCGAAGACGCGCGCCTCCCACGGTTCATGGAAGACGGGCTCGTTCTCCTCGCGCTCGATCGGGCCGAGGCCGTCCATGCCGCCCAGATCGTGGATGCCGTTCATGGCGCAGCCGTCGGTCCCGGCGGCGGTGCCTCCTGTCCCGCGAGGGCGGCGCGGCGCGCCTCCAGCTCGTCCCGAGAGATCAGCCCCTTCTCGACCAGCAGGGTCTCCAGGCCGTGCAGCCAGTGCTCGTAGTAGGTGGTGCGCAGGTACGCCAACGGGTCCATGCGCTCGCGCGCGTGGCGGGACATGTCGATGTTCCACAGCCCGAAATACCCCATCGCCAGGGTGAGCGCGAAAACCCGCCGCTCCCATGGCTCGTGGAAGACCGGCTCGTTGGGCTCCGGGTCGATCGGGCCCAAGCCGTCCATCCCGCCCAGGTCGTGCGCGCCGTTCATTCCGCGGCGTGCCTCTTGCGGCGCAGCTCCTCCGGGGTCAGCGGCCGGCCGACGCCGATCATGGAGTCCCGGGTGACCAGTTCGGCCAGCTCCGCCTCGCCCAGGCCCTCGGTGCCCGGCGGGCGCTGCGGCAGCACGAGGTAGCGGACCTCCGAGGTGCTGTCCCAGACCCGCACCTCGACCTGCTCCGGCAGCCGCAACCCGAACTCGCCCAGCACGCCGCGCGGGTCGCGCACCGCCCGGGCCCGGTACGGCGCCGACTTGTACCAGACCGGCGGCAGGCCGAGCACCGGCCACGGATAGCACGAGCACAGGGTGCACACGACCATGTTGTGGACCTGGGGCGTGTTCTCGACGACCACCATGTCCTCGCCCTGGCGCCCGGTGTAGCCGAGCTCGGCGATGGCGGAGGTGGCGTCGCCGAGCAGGCGCGCCTTGTAGTCCGGATCGACCCAGGCGCGGGCCACGACCCTCGCGCCGTTGCGCGGGCCCACCTTGTTCTCGTAGGTGTCGATCAGGACGTCGAGCGCCGCCGGGTCGACCAGCCCCTTCTCGATCAACAGCGATTCCAGGGCCTTGACGCGCAGGGCCGTGTCCGACGGCACGGCATGGTGGTCGCGTTCGCTCATGGGTCCGGCTTTCCTCCGGCCATTTATACCGAAGACCGCATCCCCGCGCTACGTCCGTACCGGCGGCCGCGCGCCGGCGGTTCCGCATTGCTCTTGCGCAACGCGCCGCCTTGGATAGGCTTGCCGGGCACGGCAATGAGGCGATGTCATGACCCTGGGCCTTCACGAGACACGGATCCGGCGTCGGCGGCGCGTGCGCTGGTCGATCGCCAAGTGGGTGATCGGGCTGAGCGCGGTGCTGGCCGCCGGCGTGATCGCGTATCGGTCGGGCTCGACGCTGGTCCAGCGCGAGGTCGAGAACCTCGAGCGCGAGATCGTGGATCTCACCGCCAGGGTCGAGGAATTGCAGGAGCGGAACACCGACCTCCGGGCCGACATGATCCTGGCCGAGCGGCGCCTGGACGAGGCGAACGAGCGCTACGAACGGGACGTGCCGACGGGCCGCATGGCCGCGCTGCTCGGGCGCGTGCAAGCCAAGCTGGAGGCCGGGGTCAAGCTGGACCGGATCGAGTTCCTGATCGATTCGGCGCAGAACCCGCGGCCGTGCGAGCCGGACGCGGCGACCAAGCGTTTCCTCGTCCAGACGCCGCTGTACAGCGGCGCCAACGATTCGGTCAGTTTCGCCAACAACACGGTCACCATCACCGCGCTCGGCGAATCCGCGACCAACGCCGAGGGCCGACTCGAGGCCTGGTTCGACCCGGCCAAGCCGGTGACCGTGCGCTTCACCCGGATCGGCGGCAAGACCACCGAAAAGGTCGGCAAGCTGCCGCTGCACACCTCGCTCGTGATCGGAGACTACGAGTACCGCTACAGCGTGATCGCGGGCCCGCGCGGCTTCGTCCAGGTGACCGGCGACCGCTGCGAGTACCCGTAGCGCCCCCACTGCCGGCGGACGCCGACGAGTGTGCCCGCGGTAGATATCGCTTGACAGGCAAGCGCGCGTCGTGTTGCCTGCATCCTCAGCGCCGATTTGAGGTTCAGCTTGCGGGCGCTATAGAAATGCGGCTAAAGCGAGCGGAATTGACCGCCCGGCTGCCGGCCGCGGCGGCTTTTTTTTGTGCCCGCCAGGGCGAGTCCCGGAACGCGGCCGCGCCGCGGCCGGAGCGAGGGGAAGGAGGGGCCGATGGCCGGGGAGTACGCGGGAGACGTTTCGTCGCGCGCAGCCTGGGATATTCTCGCACGGGACCCGCACGCCGTGCTGGTCGACGTGCGCACCGAGCCGGAGTGGCGTTACGTCGGGCTGCCCGACCTCGCGGACCTGGGCAAGCGGACCGTCTGCGTCAGTTGGCAGGTCTATCCGGACATGCGCCACAACCCGCGCTTCGCGGAGGAGCTGGAGCGCGAGGGCGTGTCGGCCGAACGGACCGTGCTGTTGCTGTGCCGCTCCGGCCAACGCTCGCGGGACGCCGCGATCACGCTCACCGCGCGCGGCTACCGGCGCTGCTACAACGTGGCCGACGGCTTCGAAGGGCCGCCCGACGAGCGGCGCCACCGCGGCGCCCGCGACGGCTGGAAGGCCGTCGGGCTGCCCTGGCGCCAGGAATAGGGCCGGGCCGATGCCACGGGGCACGTCGAAGCGCGCGAACGGCGCCTACCGCCGGCAGACCAACCTCGTGCGCGGCGGGCTGACCCGCAGCGAATTCGACGAGACGAGCGAGGGGCTGTTCCTCACCTCCGGCTACGTCTACCCCTCCCCGGAGGACGCCGAGGCCGCGTTCAAGGGCGAGCTCAAGCGCTACCAGTACTCGCGCTACGCCAACCCGACGGTCGCCATGTTCGAGGAGCGCCTGCGCCTGCTCGAAGGCGCCGAGGCCTGTCAGGCCACCGCGAGCGGCATGGCCGCGGTGTTCGCCGCGATCATGTGCCAGGTCAAGGCGGGCGACCGCGTGGTCGCCTCGCGCGCGCTGTTCGGCTCGTGCCACTACATCATCGCCGAGTTGCTGCCGCGCTACGGCGTCGACTCCCGACTGGTCGACGGCACCGACCTGGAGGCCTGGAAGGCGGCGCTGGCCGACGGGGCCAAGTGCGTGTTCATCGAGACGCCGTCCAATCCGACGCTCGAGATCATCGACATGGCCGCCGTCGCCGAACTCGCCCATGCCGCCGGGGCCTGCTTCATCGTGGACAACGTGTTCGCAACGCCGCTCTTGCAGCGGCCGCTGGAGTTCGGCGCCGACGTGGTCATGTATTCGGCGACCAAGCACATCGACGGCCAGGGCCGAACCCTCGGCGGCGCGATCCTCGGCACCCGGCGCTTCGTCGAGGACCACCTGCAGACCTTCTTGCGCCACACCGGCCCGTCGCTCAGCCCGTTCAACGCCTGGGTCCTGGTCAAGGGCCTGGAGACGCTGGAGCCCCGCGTCGAGCGGCACTGCCGCAACGCGCGCGAGCTCGCCGCCTTCCTCGAGGGTCGCGACGGCGTGCGCCGCGTGCTCTATCCCGGCCTGGACAGCCACCCGCAGGCGGCGCTCGCCCGGCGCCAAATGGGCGACGCCGGCAGCATCATCGCCTTCGAGGTCGAGGGCGGCAAGGAACGCGCCTTCCGCCTGCTGCGCGCGCTCGAGTTGATCGACATCTCGAACAACCTGGGCGACGCCAAGAGCCTGGTGACCCATCCGGCGACGACGACGCACCAGCGCCTGTCGCCCGAGGAGCGCGCCGCGCTCGGCATCGGCGACGGCCTGGTGCGCGTGTCCGTCGGACTCGAGGACGTGGAGGATCTCAAGGAGGACCTGGCCCGGGCCCTGGCAGGGTGAGGCGGGGCGGGGCCGTCACCCCTTCGCGGCAAATTGCGCCAGCTTGTCGTCGATCCTTCGGATGAGGCTGTCGAAGCCCTCGTTGGCCACGACCGAGGTGTACTCGGAGCGCTTCATCGCCAGTTCGCTGTACTTGGCGTCGAGGTAGACGTCGACCACCCGCCAGCGGTCGTCGTAGGTCTTCAGCAGATAGTTGATCTCCACGGTCTCGCCGTCGCTCTTGATCAGCCGGTTGCGGACCAAGACCGACTTGCGCGGGCCCTGCTGCTCGCCGACGAGCTCGAAATGCTCGCCTTTGTAGCCGTCGAAGCGCGAGGCGAAGGTGCCGATGCTCATCCGGGCGAAGGACTCGATCAGCTGCGCGCGCTGCTTTTCGTTCAGCATCCGCCAATGCTTGCCGACCGAGACGCCGGCCATGAGCGGGAAATTGAAGGCCTCCCTCAGCACCGGCGCGAGGCGCTCGTAACGGCCCTGGTAGCCGAGCTCCTTGGCGTTGCGCATGACGTCGAGCAGAACCGCATTGAGGTGTTCCACGACCTCGCTGGGGCTGCCCGTGGCGGCCGAAGCGCCGGCACAAGGTGCGGCGAAAATCAGAATTGCGCTCAGAAGCGCGGCGTGGATGCGAGATGCCAAAGAACCTCTCCTTGGGCGCGGGTTCGTGCCTTTTCGCCCCCCGGCCTCGTTCGTGGTACGGCGCAGGCTAGCAGAATATCCCCGCCGTGTCGTGCCGCGGCGAACGTCCGAGGCCGCCGGAGCGGTAACCTTTTCGTGTTGCCCGATCCCCGGCGTTGACCTCGCGGCGATGAACCTCAATTCTTCTGCCCGGGCCATCGCCGCGCGTGCGGTCGAATCTTGGCGCTCCCGGGTGAGGGTCGGCGGTTGGGCAAGGGTGAAGGCATGAGAGTTGGGATTCTGGGGGCCGGCGTCGGCCGGCGGTTGGGCGGAGAGGAGTTTCCGCCGAAAATCCTGCTGCGCTTCGGCGGCGAGACGTTGCTGGAGCGTCACGTGGCACTCCTGCGCCACTGCGGGATCGAGCGGGTCGACCTGGTCGTCGGCTACCGCGCCGACGAGATCGAGGCGGAGATCGCCCGCATCGGCGCCGGGGACTTGGTCGCCACGCGCTACAATCCTGACTACGAGGAGGGGTCGATCGTCTCGTTCTGGACCCTCAAGGACGCCTTCGCCTCGGGCGATCCGGTCGTCTTCATGGACGGCGACGTGCTCTATGACCACCGCATGATGGAGCGCCTTATCGACGCACGCCGGGGCAACTGCTTCCTGATGGACCGCGCGACCGAGGAAGGCGAAGACCCCGTGAAGCTGTGCATGCGCGACGGCGTTCTGGTGGATTTCCACAAGCGGCCGCAGCGCGCACACGACTGGTGGGGCGAGTGGGTCGGCTTTTGCCGTTTCGCGCCCGAAGTCGCCGCCGCGGTGGCCGCGGCGGCCGAGGCGATCATCGAGTCCGGGCGCCGCGATGCCATCTACGAGGAAGCGATCCGCCAGGTCCTGTTGAGCGCGCCGCCGGGCACCTTCGGCGTCGAGGACATCACCGGGCTGCCCTGGGTCGAGATCGATTTCCCGGAAGACCTGGAACGGGCGCGGCGCGAAGTCTTCCCCAGCCTGGTCGAGCCGCCGCTTGCGCCCGCCGTGCGCCGCGCCGCCGGCGGTTCATGACCGCACTGGTCACCGGCGCCACGGGCTTCGTCGGCTCCGCGGTGGCGCGCCGGCTTCTCGATCGCGGCGAGACGGTGCGCGTGCTGGCGCGCCCGGGCAGCGACCGGCGCAACATCGCCGACCTCGATGTCGAGGTTGCCGAAGGCGACCTGCGCGACGCGGCCTCGCTGGAGCGCGCGCTCAAGGGCTGCCAAGCGCTGTTCCACGTCGCCGCCGACTATCGCCTGTGGGTGCGGCGCCCGGAGGAGATCTACGAGGCCAACGTCGCCGGCACGCGGCGCCTGATGCTGGCCGCGGCCGAGGCGGGGGTGGCCCGCATCGTCTACACCAGCAGCGTCGCCACCCTGGGGTTGAGGCCCGACGGCGCGCCGTCCGACGAGGACACGCCGGTCACGCTCGCCGACATGATCGGCCACTACAAGCGTTCCAAGTTCCTGGCGGAGGAGGAGGTCGGAAACCTCGTGCGGGACCACGGCCTGCCCGCGGTCATCGTCAACCCGTCCACACCCGTGGGCCCCCGCGACGTGAAGCCGACGCCGACCGGGCGCATGATCGTCGAGGCGGCGGCCGGGCGCATTCCGGCCTTCGTCGACACCGGCCTCAACGTCGTCCACGTCGACGACGTGGCCGCCGGGCACCTGCTCGCCTTCGAGCGGGGCGCGGTGGGCGAGCGCTACGTGCTGGGCGGCGAGAACATGGCGCTGCGCGAGATCCTGGCGGAGATCGCGCGCCTGTGCGGCCGCCGCCCGCCGCGCCTGCGGGTGCCGCACGGAATGGTGCTGCCGGTCGCCTACGCGGCCGAGGCCTGGTCGCGCCTGAGCCGCGGCGGCGAGCCGTTCGTGACCGTCGACGGGGTGCGCATGGCGCGCAAGCGCATGTTCTATTCCAGCGCCAAGGCGCGGGAACGGCTCGGCTACCGGGCCCGGCCGCCGGGCGAGGCCCTGCGCGATGCGGTCGAATGGTTCCGCCGCGCCGGCTACCTGAAATGACGGCCGCGCGGGCGAACACGCTTCGTCACGATCGCGCGAGGGGGATTCACCAGCCACCGCTGAGTGGTTTAGACTGCGCGATCAAGAGGACAGGGGGCGATGGGCGCTGATTCGGTGGAAGTTCGCAACTCCGCACGGTCGCGTTTGCGCGTGATCCTGGCGCAGCCGCGCGGCTTCTGCGCGGGCGTGGTACGGGCGATCGAGATCGTCGAGCGCGCGCTGGCGCGGTACGGTTCGCCGGTCTACGTGCGCCACGAGATCGTCCACAACAAGCGCGTGGTCGAGACCCTGAAGGCCAAGGGCGCGCGCTTCGTCGAGGAGATCGACGAGATCCCGGAAGGCGCGGTCACCGTGTTCAGCGCGCACGGGGTCGCGCGCAAGGTCGAGCGCGGTGCCCAGGGGCGCGGCCTGCAGGTGATCGACGCCACCTGCCCGCTGGTAAGCAAGGTGCACAAGGAAGGACAGCGTTACGCCCAGGCCGGGTTCGACGTCGCGCTCATCGGCCACGCCGGGCACCCCGAGGTGGAGGGCACGATGGGCCGGATCGACGGCCCCGTCCACCTTGTGAACTCGCCGGCCGACGTGGCCCGGTTGCGGCCGCGCAACGGCGACCGGCTGGCCTACGTCACCCAGACGACCTTGAGCGTCGACGACACGCGCGAGGTCATCGCCGCGCTCAAGGCGCGCTTCCCCCCGATCGTCGGCCCCGCCCTGCGCGACATCTGCTACGCGACCCAGAACCGCCAGATGGCGGTGCGCGGCCTGGCCGAATTGGTGGACGTGATTCTGGTGGTGGGCGCCCGCAACAGCTCGAACTCCAATCGCCTGCGCGAGATCGGCAAACAGATGGACGTGCCGAGCTATCTGATCGAGGACGCCGCGGCGCTCGATCCCGCTTGGCTTGCCGGCGCAAAGGCGGTAGGGATAACGGCAGGTGCCTCGGCGCCGGAAGAACTGGTCCAGGAAGTCGTCGACCGCCTGGGCGCACTCTTCGAGATCGAGGTCGACGTCCTGCGGGGGAAGAAGGAGAGCGTGCAATTCAAGCTGCCGCCCGAGTTGACACGGGCGGATGGCGAGGAGTCCCGCGCGGCGCGCCAAGCGGCGCACCTGAGCACGCCGGCGCCAGCGTGAACCCGTCGCAACCAGCAACCTGAGGGGATTTCCGTGCCGGTTCCGCTGAGACAACAGATCCGTGTGGGCGCCTACATCCTGAAGCAGCGCCTGCTGGGGCGCGAGCGCTACCCGCTCGTCCTCATGCTCGAGCCGCTGTTCCGCTGCAACCTGGCGTGTCCGGGGTGCGGCAAGATCGACTACCCGGACGGGATCCTGAACCGCCGCCTGTCGGTCGCCGAATGCGTCGAGGCCGTGGAGGAGTGCGCCGCGCCGGTCGTCTCCATCCCCGGCGGCGAGCCGCTCCTGCACAAGGAGATCGGCGAGATCGTCGCCGCGATCGTCAAACGCAAGCGCTTCGTCTACCTGTGCACCAACGCCCTGCTGCTGGAGAAGAAGCTGCACCTGTTCGCGCCTAGCCCCTACCTCACCTTCTCGGTGCACCTCGACGGGCTGGAGGAGGAGCACGACAAGGCGGTAGACCAGAAGGGCGTCTTCGTCCGCGCGGTCAAGGCGATCCGCGCGGTCAAGGAGGCCGGCTTCCGGGTCAACGTCAACTGCACGCTCTTCAACAACGCCGAGCCCGAGCGGGTCGCCGAATTCTTCGACTTCGTGAGCGGTCTCGGCGTCGAAGGCATCACCGTCTCGCCCGGCTACGCCTACGAGCGCGCCCCGGACCAGGAGCATTTCCTCCAGCGCGAGCAGACCAAACAGCTGTTCCGCGGCATCTTCCGGCGCGGCCGGGGCAGGAAGTGGGCCTTCACGCAATCGACGCTGTTCCTCGACTTCCTGGCCGGCAACCAGGACTACCGCTGCACGCCCTGGGGCAACCCGACACGCAACATCTTCGGCTGGCAGCGGCCGTGCTACCTGCTGAACGAGGGCTACGCCCGCACGTTCCAGGAGCTGATGGCCGACACCGAGTGGGACAGGTACGGCACCGGCAACTACGAGAAGTGCGCCAACTGCATGGTCCACTGCGGTTACGAGGCCACGGCCGTAAACGACACGGTCAAACATCCCCTCAAGGCGCTCAAGGTCGCGCTCGGCGGCATCAAGACCGAGGGGCCCATGGCTCCGGAGATCCCGCTCGACCGGCAGCGGCCGGCCGAGTACGTGTTCGAGCGTCTGGTGGCTGGCGCGGCCGCGGACATCCACGCCGAGCGGAAGGATGGCCGGACCCCGTCAGTCGCCGCCGAATAGCTCGGCCGACAACCCGGCGACCCGCTCCAGCGTATCGAAGGCCAGGCGCGCCTCGTAGGCCAGGCGCACCGTCGCCGGCCCCTCCCACGGGCGCAGATACATCGTGGCCAGCACGGCCAGGAGCCGCAGGCGGCCGTCTGGGCCGGTCGCCTTGAGCGCGGCGCGGGGCAGGTCGCGCTCGGCCGGGTCGGCCACGGCGCGCAGCGCCGCGACCGGAACGCCCGCCGCCTCGGCGGCGAGCGCCACGCCGTGGCTTTCCATGTCGACGGCGCGCGCCCGGGTGGTCGCGTAGAGGGCCGCCTTCTCCGCCGCCTTGGCAACGGGCCGGTCGCTGCCCAGCAGCGCGCCGCCGGCGGGCCGCAGGCCGGCCGCCTCCAGGCGTTCCAGCAGGCGCGCGCGTGTCGGGGCGTGGGCCGGGATTTTGCGCCCGTCGCTCGTGGCGATTTCTTCGGCCAACACGAGATCGCCTGGGCGCAGCGCGGGGTCGAGGCCGCCGCACAGGCCGAAGCTGATCACCGCCTCGGCGCCTTCGGCGATCAGTCGCGCGGCGTGCGCCCGCGCGCGCGCGCCGCTCGCGCCGGCGCAGGCCAGCCCGGGCGCGGCGCGGCCGGCGCGGGCGTGGGCCTTCTGAATGAGCCTGGCTTCGGCGGCGAGGCCGGTGACGACGGCGAAACGCGTCACATGCCGACGCGCACGCGCCGCTCGTTGCTGCGGCGCAGGTTGGCGTAGCGCGCCAGCGCCCAGAGCGGGAAGTAGGCGCTGTAGCCGTGGTAGTTCAGGTAGAACACGCGCGGGAACCCGATCCCCGTGTACCACTTTTCGTGCCACTTGGCGCCCTCGCGCGGACCCGCCTCCAGGTACGCCACGCCACGCCGCACGGCCTCGCTGTCCGCCTCGCCGGCGGCCATCAGGCCGAGCAGCGCCCAGGCCGTCTGCGAGGCGGTCGAATCCTTGACCACGTCGCGCTGGCCCGGCCAGTAGGTGGCGCAGTCCTCGCCCCATCCGCCGTCCGGGCGTTGCCGCGCCTGGAGCCAGTCCACCGCCTTGCGGATGTGCGGCGCGGCGAGGTCCTCGTCGCAGGCGTTGAAGGCGCACAAGGCCGACCACGTGCCGTAGACGTAGTTGACGCCCCAGCGGCCGAACCAGGAGCCGTCCGGCTCCTGCTCGCGGCGCAGGAAATCCAGGCCGCGCCGGACCGCCGGGTGGCTGCGCCCGTAGCCGAGCTGGGCGAGCATCGAGACGCAACGCGCGGTCACGTCGACCGTCGGCGGGTCGAGCAACGCGCCGTGGTCGGCGAAGGGGATGTGATTGAGGTAGTAGTACTCGTTCTCGGCGTCGAAGGCGCCCCAGCCGCCGTTGCCGCTTTGCATGCCGAGGACCCAATCGGTCGCGCGCTCGATCGCCGGCCGGCAGCGCGGATCGCCGGCGCGGTCGAGCGCCATGACCACGACCGCCGTGTCGTCGACGTCGGGGTAGTGGTCGTTCCGGTACTGGAACGCCCAACCACCCGGCTGCAGACCGGGGCGCCGCCAGGACCAGTCGCCCACGGTCTCGGTAATCTCGCGCTCGAGCAGCCAGTCGATCGCCTTCTGCAGTGTCGGACCGTCGGGGTCCTCGCCCGCCTCCAGCAGGGCGTGCGCCGCCAGGCAGGTGTCCCAGACCGGCGACAGGCACGGCTGGCAGTAGGTCGCGTCGGGGCCGCGGTCCATGAGCAGCTTGTCCACCGCGCGCCGGGCGGTGACGAAATCCGGGTCGTCGCGCGGCCGGCCGAGCGCGTCGAACGCCATCACCGTGCTGGCCATGGCGGGGAAGATTCCGCCCAACCCGTCCTCGCCGTTGAGGCGCGGGGTGATGAACGCGACCACCTTCTCGATCGCGCGCCGCCGGCTGCCCTGCGGGAAGCGCCGGCCGGCGGTGCGCAGCAGCGCATCGAGCCCGGCGAAGAACGCGCCGAGCGCGTCGCCGGTCGCGTTCATCGGGTAGCGCTCCTCCTCCGGGTGGCGCAGGAACAGCTCGTCGATGCGCACGCCGCGCGGATTGCGCGCCCGCGGTTTGTAGGCCATGAGGATCAAGAGCGGCGCGATCACCGTGCGCGACCAGTACGACACCTTCGACAGATGGAACGGGAACCAGCGCGGCAGGAGCATGATCTCCGCCGGCATCTCCGGCACCGCCCGCCACGGCGCCTGGCCGAACAGGGCGAGCGCGATGCGCGTGAAGACGTTGGCCTGGGCCGCGCCGCCGCGCGCGCGCACCAGCGCCCGGGCCCGCGCCATGTGCGGCGCCTCGGGATCGTCGCCGGCCAGCTTGAGGGCGAAGTACGCCTTGACGGTGGCGCTCAGGTCCGGCGCGCCATCGTAGAACAGGGACCAGCCACCGGAGGCGGCCTGGATGCTGCGAAGGTAGTTGGCGATCCGGCGTTCCCGCGTCTCGTCGATCTCGCCAAGGTAATGCTGCAGCATGATGTACTCGGCCGGGATTGTCGCGTCGGCCTCGAACTCGAACACCCAGTGCCCGTCCTGTTGCTGCAGGCCTTTGAGCGCATGGCGCGTCTCGCCGATCAGGCGGTCGAGGTCGGACGGGGTGTCGCGTTCGCCGGCCAGACCGGCGGCGAACGCCTCCACGTGGTCCTGCTGCGTCCGGGACGCTCGAGGAATCGACTGCTCATGCTCGGCGTCGCGGTGCGACTTGGGGGATCGGTCCTGCACGCTGGTTTTCGTTCGCAAACGGTTGATCGCTCGACCGAATCGCCTTCGGTCACAGACACTTCATAATTAAATGGGCCGGCGGGCGCAACGGCTGGAGCCGTGTATTAAACGCATACCACCTCACCGTTCGTCACGATCGCGTGACGATGCGCGCCGCGACCCGGCCCGATCGCACCGCGCTTTCGATGGTCGCCGGGTAGCCCGTATCGGTCCAGTCTCCGGCCAGCGCCAGGTTGTGCCAGGCGCTGCGCCCGGGCGGGCGCCGTCGCAGGGCCTGCGGCGTCTGGGCAAAGGTCGCCCGCTTCTCCTTGATGACCCGGACGAGCGGCGCCGGCGCCGGTTCGAGGCCCAACGCGGCGGCGGTGTCGGCCCAGAACCGCGCCGCGAGGCGATCGTTCGGCTCCTCGGCCAGGTCGTCGGCCGCGCTCACCGTCAGGCTCACTACGTCGCCGCGCACGAACAGCCAGTGCGCGGTGCCGCCGACCAGGCCGAGGAGCGGCAGATCGTCGCGCATCCCCGCCGGCAGCGGGGGCGGCGCGGGGAGGCGGACATGGGCGTTGACGATGGGGCAGGCGTCCTCCGGCGCCTGCAGTCCGGGGACGACCGCGCCGGCCACCGCGGGCGGCAGGGCGATGACCGCCCACTCGCCGTCCTCCAATGCGACCCGGCGCTCGCCGAAGTCCAGGCCCACGACGCGCTCGGCCGACACCTCGATGCGCCGCAGGCGGCGGTTGAAATGGACTGCGGCGCCGCGCTCGCGCAGCACGCCCAGCGCCGGGTCGACGAAGCTGGCGGTCAGGCCGTCGCGGGCGATGAGCGGCCGGCAGCCGGCCTCGCCGCGGGCGAAGGTCTCGCGCACGACCAGCCACAGCAATCGGGCGGAGGCCTCGCGGGGCGCGGTGTTGAGCGCGGCCACGGCGAGCGGCGCCCAGAAGCGTTCCCAAAGCGGATCGTCGGGATCCAGAAGGTCCGCGACCGTGTCCTCCGCGCCGGCCCAGGCGAGGCGCAGCCCGGCCAGGTAGGAGCGCGGCCGGGTCCGCGGAATGCGGCGCTTGGCCGACAGGATCCACCACGGGATCGGTCCCGCGTTCGGCCGCACGGTCCAGCGCTCGCCGGTTCTGAGGTCCACGAACGGGAAGGTCGCCCGCGCCGGCCCGACCAGCGTGGCCCGTGCGCCGATCTCCTCGACGTACGACAGGGCCGCCCGATTGGCCGAGAGCAGCAGGTGGTTGCCGTTGTCGATCGTGCGCGCCAGCCTGGCGTCGTAGTAGGAGCGGCAGCGTCCGCCGGCCTGCGCCGCCGCCTCATAGAGCGAAACCGCATGGCCCAGGCGCGCCAGACGCACCGCGCAAGCCAGGCCGGAAATGCCGGCGCCGACGATATGGACCCGGGTCATTCCGTGCGCCTCGGCCTGTTATGTTCTCGCGGCGCGCCGCCTCACCCTCCCGCCGAGCGGGCTCTTCCCTTTGCCCCCGCTCGCGGGGGGAGAGGGAAGGGTGAGGGGGCGGTACGAAGGTCTTGCCAAGTAGGCACTAAAACAGGCTGTAGCGAAAGGCGACCCACAGCTTCTCGAACCGCGACAGGCGGACCGGCGCCGTGGGCCGGTCCCAGCCGCGCGCCTCCAGCCGGCGCAGGATCCGGTCGTAGGCTTCGAGCATGAGCAGCGCGGGGCGCATCCGGCGCCGGTCGCATTGCGCCAGCAGTTGCCGGGCGCGCAGGAACCGGTCCCGCGCGACCGTCGCGAGCTCGGCGCACGCCGCGCCGAGCGCCGGGTCGGCCAGCACCGCGGCCGGCGTCCGGCCCGCGATCGCGTGCCGTTGCAACAGGTCGCCGGGCAGGTAGAGCCGGCCGCGGGCGGCGTCCTCCGCGAGGTCGCGCAGGATGTTCGTCGTCTGCAAGGCCTCGCCCAGCACGACCGCCAGTTCACGCGCCGCGGGGCTGGTCTCGCCGAAAACCCGGATCGACAGCATGCCCGCGGCACCGGCCACGCGCCGGCAGTAGAGCGTGAAATCCTCGGCCGTCGGGGCGACGACGGCACTGCGCACGTCCATTTCCATGCCGTCGATGATCGCCAGGAACTCGGCCTGCGGCAGCGCGAACTCGCCGACGGGGCCAAGCAGGGCGCGGGTGACGGGCCGGGTCGGGCGGCCTTGGTAGAGCCGGCCGATCTCCCGGCGCCACTCGGCGAGCTGGGCCAGCTTGGCGCCTCGCTCCCCCGGTTCGTCGGCCACGTCGTCAACCTCGCGGCAGAAGGCGTAGATCGCGTACATGGCCTCGCGCCGCGGGCGCGGCAGGATGCGCATGCCCCAGAGGAACGAGGTGCCGGAGCGGGCGACCACATCGCGGACGTGGTCCATGGCCGCCGCGGCCTGCGCCGAGGCGGGAGCGCTCTGCGCCATGTCCGCCGCCGCGCCGGCGCGTCCGAACCCGCTCATGGGCCTTGCCGGGCCGGGTGCGCCGCCCGGTTCGCGCCGAGGCGCCGTGCGAGCAGCACGCCGCCCGCGCCGCGCAGGCCGCAGGTCAGGAAATCCAGGCGGCTGAGAGCCACCCGGCCGGCCAGCGGATCGCCGGCGCGCAGGCGCGCGCTCAGCCGTTCCGCCAGGCGCACGATGACCGCCGACTCCATGGCCAGCCGCGCGCTCCGCAGCCGGCCCGGCAGCTCGCGCGCGCTCGCCAGAAGCCCGTCCACGCCGTCGAGGCATGCGTCCAGCACGCGGCGCAATTCCGGGCCGCTTCGCGGCGCCTCGAGCGCGCCCACGTCGATGCCCTGGGCGCGCATCCACTCGAGGGGCAGGTAGACCCGGTCCAGGTCGCGGTAGTCGTCCCGGCAATCCTGCAGGTGGTTGAGCACCTGCAAGGCGCTGCACAGGGCATCGGAATAGGGATAGCCCGCGACCGCCTCGCCGTGCAGGTCGAGCAGATAGCGCCCGACCGGGTTGGCCGACAGCTCGCAGTAGCCGAGCAGGTCGGCCCAGTCCCGGTAGCGCAGCTTGACCGCGTCCTGCTTGAACGCGGCGACGAGGTCGACGCAGTGGCGCGCGCTCACGGCGGTCTCGGCCAGGCTCCGGCGCATCCCGTGCGCGGTGGCCAGCGCCGGGTCCCCGGTCTCGCGTCCGGTCACCGCCGCCTCGAAGCGCGACAGGCGCGCGACCTTGTCCTCCGGCGCGAGCGCCGGGTTGTCCGCGATGTCGTCGATCGCGCGGGCGAAGCGGTAGAAGATCGCCACGTGCGGGCGCAGGCGCGCCGGCAGCAGCCACGAGCCGACCGGAAAGTTCTCGTCCCCGGCGCCCTTGCCCGACGGCGTCTCCACGGCCTCGCTCATCGCCGATCGCCCCTTCGCGCGCTCCGCATGTACCGTGCGGGAAACCTTACAGGCCGGGCGGCCTTTGTTCCAGCTTGCGCGCGGCGGGATGCACGCGACCCTTCCACGCGCCGCCCCGGCCGCGCCAGTGGCCGAGCGCCGAATCTAGGGTCATGGCGCAATAGAGCGCGGCGGCGGCCGGCAGCATGGCGACGAGCCAGATCGGCTGCCGGTAAAGCCGGAGCGTCGGCCGGGCGGAGACGGACATCAGCAGCCAAGCCGCCAGCCCGAGGAGCGCGGCCGCCGGCGCGCCGTGCAGCGGCAGGCCGAGCGCCGCCAGCGGCGGCGCCAGATAGGTCAGCACCATGCCGGCCAGCGCGCCGGCCAGCAGCACGGGCGAATGCCCGAGCTGGGTGTAGGCGGTGCGCGCCACCATGGCCCAGATATCGGACAGACCCCGGTACGGCCGGATGCTGCGCGCCGAGCCGGTCAGGCCGATCCAGATTCCCCCGCCGGCGCCCGCGCCGCGGCCGGAGAGGGTCAGGTCCTTGATGCGGCGGGCGAGCGCGCAGTCGTCGATCAGCTCGCCCCCGATCGCGGCGAAGCCGCCGGCGCGCGCGAGCGCCGCGCGGCGCAGCAGGATGCAGCCGCCCGCCGCGGCGGCCGTGCGCGCGGCCGGGTCGTTCACCCAGGCAAAGGGGTAGAGCATCTGGAAGAAGTAGACGAACGGCGGAATCAGCAGGCGCTCCCAGAAGGCGCGGCACGACAGCCCGGCCATGAGCGATACCAGGTCGCGCCGTTCGGCCTCGGCCTTGGCGACCAGGCGGCGCAGGTTGTCCGGCGCGTGCTCGATGTCGGCGTCGCTGAGCCAGAGGTACGCCGCCCGCGGCGCCGCCTCGTCGGCGTGGCGCAGGCCCTCGGCCATGGCCCAGACCTTGCCCGACCAGCCGGGCGGCAGCGTCCGGGCCGCGACCACGCTCAGGGCTTCGGGCCGGCCGGCGCGTTCGGCCGCGCGCACGGCCTGCTCGGCGGTGCCGTCGCCGCTGTGGTCGTCGACCAGGATCACGTCGAGCCGGCCCGGATAGTCCTGGGCGAGCAGCGCGGCCACCGCGCGGCCGATCACGTCCGCCTCCTCGCGCGCCGGCACGACCGCCACTACGTCCGGCCAGGAGGCCGGCCCGGGAACGTCGCCCTCGAGTCGCTCCTCCGCGCGCCAGTAGCCGCCGCGCAGGAACAACAGGTACAGCCAGATCAGGAGCGACAGCGCGGCCGCCGCGGTGATAGCCGAAACCATGTCCGGCGTTCTCCAGACCGCTCCCGGACCCGGCGGGACGCAACGCCGCGATCCCGGCCTAGACCCGGAACACGTAGGTCTTGCCGGGCGCGCGCTCGATGTCCGGGGGGAAGCTCCTGCGCTTGTCGGCGAAGTAGCGCGCGCGGTGATCGCCCTGCGAGGCCCGGTTGTAGGTGACGTAGAGCACGCGCCGCGGCCGGTCGGTGAGGTTGGGCCCGGAGCGGTGCGGCGCGTAGGAGTCGAAGAACATGGCGTCGCCCGGCGCTGTCGGGTAGGCGACGAAGTCCATGGCGCTCGTCTCCCTCTCGCCCAGCGGCGTCCACTCGGCGCCGATCAGGCCGCGGTCGTGCCAGCCGGCGGCCAGCTCCAGGCAGCCGTTCTGCGCCGTGGCGGCGTCGATGCTGACGAGCGCGGTGACGTAGTACCGCGCGTAGACGTTCCACCCGGCCTGGGCGTCCTGGTGCGCCTTGAAGCCGTCGCCGCCCGGCATCTTGAAGTTGATCTTGTCCTTGAACAGGACGGCCGGTTCGTCCAGCAGCTCGGCGACCGCCCCGATCAGGCGCCCTTCGGTGAACAGGCCCCAGAAGCCGGCGTGGAACGGGGTCACGTCCTCGATTCGCTGCACGACCCGCCGGCCGGGCTCGCTCAGGCTGTCCTCGTAGTAGACCATGTGCCGGCCCGGCGCTTCCGGCCAGCCGGCGACCTCGTCCGTCCAGGCGGTGATGCGGCCCGTCTCGGCGGGGTCGAAGAATCCGGGCACGAAGACGAAGCCGTCGCGCTTGAACGCGTCGATCTGGTCGCGGGTCAGGACTTTGAGCGTTTCCATGCCGACAAGCCTCGTTCGTTACGCCTCAAGGTCAAATCACAATTGGGTCAACGTCCGGCACACGGCGGCGGTCGAGGCCGGTGTTCACGAAGCCGGTCCCACCGCGGCACGCTTCGCCCCGGAAGCCGCGGCGAGCGCGGCGAAGCGCTCGAGGAACGCGGCCTTGGCCGCATCCGGCGGCTTGGGTTCGAGGCGCAGGCGCTCCAGCCCGCGCGGGCGGCCGAAGAACCTGGCCGCCTCCGCCTCGCCGAAGCCGGCGAGCTGCGTCGCCTCCAGGTAGGCGGCGGCGCGGTCGGCGCGCTTGATCAGGCGCGTCACGGTCACGGGCGGCTCCGCGGGCAGGCCGAAGCGCAGGTGGATGGCATGCAGAAGGCGCTGCTCGAGCGCCCGGTAGTCGAGCCCGACCGCCGCCTTGAACGGCGTGATCAGATCGCCGATCACGTACTCGGGCGCGTCGTGCAACAAGGCGGCCAGGCGCCAGCGCGGCGGCGTCTCGGGCTTGACCCCCCCGACCAGCCGTTCGACGAGGAGGCAGTGCTGGGCCACGCTGAACGACCACGCGCCGCGCGTCTGGCCGTTCCAGCGCGCCACGCGCGACAGGCCGAGCGCGATGTCCTCGATCTCCACGTCGAGCGGCGAGGGGTCGAGCAGGTCGAGGCGCCGGCCGCTCAGCATGCGCTGCCAGGCGCGGGGCGCTTGCTTGGCCGCCATCGCCTCAGCGACGCACGTTGGGCAGGACCAGGAAGTCGATCCAGTTGCGCGTCTCGGCGCGGCGGATGTCCTGGTTCATCACGTCCTCGTCGACGCCGAGCAGCCAGGCGATATCGCGGCGGCTCGGGTCCTGGTGCAACGCCTCGAGCAGGTCGACGTAGGTCTGGGCCGCCTCAAGGTCGGCGAAGAAGCCCTGGTCGGTCAGCCGCTGCTTGCGGCAGTAGCACAGCCGCGCCAGCTCGTGCAGGTCGTACTCCGGGTGGTACTGCAGGCCCCAGAACACGCCCCCCTTGTGCGTGACCGCGACCGACTGCACCGGAGTGTGCCGGTTGCCGGCGAGCAGGAGGCCGCCCGGCGGCAGGTGCGTGACCTCGTCCTCGTGGCTGATGAAGGCGTCGAAGACGCTCTTCTTTCCGGTATAGAGCGGATGGGCCCGGCCCTCGGGCGTCAGCGTGATCTTGCGCGCGATGCCCATTTCGCGTCCCTTCGGGTTGGCGGCGCACAGGCCGCCCGCCGCCACGGCCGCGATCTGCGCCGCCCAGCAGCTGCCGAAGCTTGGCACCCGGGCCTCGAAGGCGGCGCGGGCGAACTCGATCTGCGGCCGGACCTTGGGGTCGTCGGCATAGATGGTCAGGCTCGAGCCGGTCCAGGCGATGCCGTCGTACTGCTCGATCGCCGCGCCGCGCGGCAGCTCCGCGCCCGGGTCGGCTGGGTAGACGACGTCCACCCGACAGCCCGGCAGGCAGTCGTTCAGCATGCGCGCGTAAAGCTCGCCCGCCGGGGTTGCGCCGCCGGCGGCCAGCTCCTCCCGGCCCTCGCGCGCGTAGCCGTCGACGACGATGAAGCGCGGGTCGTTGGCCATGATCTCACCTCGATGCGGCGGCTAGATTGCGGCCAGACGGTCGATCACGCCCGGCAGGTCCGCGTGCCGGGCGCAGACCGCATCGGCCGTGGTGTCGTCCTTGTCGCGCCCGCGCGAGGCGGTGAAGAGCACCGCCTTCATGCCGAGCGCCTGCGGCCCCTTGACGTCGTTGTGATCGCGATCGCCGACGTGAACCAGCTCCTCCAGGGCGACCCCGAGCTGGTCCGCCGCCGCCTGGAACATGATGCGGTGCGGCTTGGAGCGGCCGACCTCGTCGGAGAAGGCGAAGCCGGTGAAGTATTGCTTGAGCCCGTGGCGGTCGAGCAGCGCGCGCAGGCCGCGCGCGGGCGTGACGATGGTATCCGAGACCACGCAGAGCTTGTAGCGCGATGACAGCTCGGCGAGCGCCTCGGCGATGCCCTCGATCGGATCGGGCGGGATATCGACCTCCATGTCCTCGTGCGCCCGGACCACGCGGGCCAAGGCCTCGTCCGGCAGGCTGCGCCCGAGGCCGGCGAGGACCACGCGCAGCCGCTCCTCGATGGTCCAGGTCACGAACTGGTCGTGCCAGACGCGGTTGAACGCGGCATCGGCGACGTCGTAGGCGAGCGCCACCGTGTCCTGGGCGATCGGTTCGACCGCGTTCAGCGCCTCCCACAGCAGGTGACGGCGCTCCGCCCTCTTCGAGCGCAGACCCCGGGCGGTTCGCTTGGGCTCGTCGGACTCGTCCCGGATCATGGTGTCCCACAGGTCGAAGGTCACCCCTTTGATCATGCCGCGCTCCGCCGGAGGCTTCGGAAGGCCGGAAAACTACAGCCCGGACAGGGGAGGAGCAATAGGGCCGAACGCGGCCGAGACGGCCGGCGATCGGGACGCCGCCTGAGCGGTCAGATCGGCGCCTCCCGGCTCCAGGCGTCGCGCTTGCGATAGATCGTCGAGGGGCTGATCCGCAGCAGCTCCGCGGCTCCGGCGACGCTGCCGCCGCAGCGCGCGATCGCGTCCTCGATCAGTTCCTTCTCGACCTCGCGCAGCGGCCGGACTGGCCGCGGCCGCTCCGCGCCCGGCGCGGCGGCGGGCATGGGGGCGGCACGCCTCCCCGGGACGCCTAGGTCCAGCGGCGGCGGCAGCATGGACGGGCGCACCAGCTCGCCGTCGTGGAGCACGACGACGTTGCGCAGCGCGTTCTGCAGTTGCCGCACGTTGCCCGGCCAGTCGTAGGCGGCGAGCGCGGTCTCCACGTCCGGGTCGAAGGCCTTGAAGGCCTTGCCCTCCTCGCGGGCGAAGGCGACGAGCAGCGCGCGCGCGATGAGCAGCACGTCGGCGCCGCGCTCGCGCAGGGGCGGCAGATGCACGGGGATCACGTGCAGGCGGTAGTAGAGGTCCTCGCGGAAGCGTCCGGCCTCGACCTCTTTCCAGGGGTCCCTGTTGGTCGCGCAAACGAGGCGCACGTCGACCGTCTCGGCGCGGTCGCTGCCGACCGGATGGAAGCTTGCGGTCTGGACGAAGCGCAGCAGCTTGGTCTGCAGCGCGGGGTCCATCTCGCAGACCTCGTCCAGGAAGAGGGTGCCGCCGTCGGCCAGCTTGGCGGCGCCCACGCGCTGGCTCACGGCCCCGGTGAAGGCGCCCTTCGCGTGGCCGAAGATCTCGCATTCCATGAGGTCCCGCGCGATCGCCGCGCAGTTCAAGGCGACGAACGGCTTGTCGCGGCGCGGCCCGCAGGCGTGAATGGTCTGGGCGCAGATTTCCTTGCCCGTGCCGCTCTCGCCGGTGACGAACACCGTGGCCTTGCTGGGAGCGGCGCGCTCGATCATGCGGTAGACCGCCTGCATCGGCGGCGAGGCGCCGATGAAGCCGTGGAACCGGTCGCGCGCCAGGTCGCTTTGATAGGCTTCGAGGAGGCCCGACAGGCGCTGGCGTTCCAGCGCGTTGCGCAACGTCACGATCAGGCGCTGCGCGTTGAACGGCTTGGCCAGGAAGTCGTAGGCGCCGGCGCGCATCGCCCGGACGGCGACGTCGATGCTGCCGTACGCGGTGATGACCACCACCGTCGTCGGACACCCGTCTCGCGCCATCCGCTCCAGAACCCCCAGGCCGTTCATGTCCGGCAGCCTGAGGTCGAGGAGCATGACCGCGGGCGGCGCCTCCTCCACTCGCGCGATCGCCGCCGCGCCGGTGGTCACGTGCTCCAGGTTGATCGGCTCGCCGGCGAGGAACCTCCGGTACGTCCAGGCCAGGTCCGGCGAGTCCTCGACGAGCAGGACCGCGGGACGGGTGGCTATAGGCATCGCTGAGCGAGCGTCGATGACCGGGGATCCTTCGCCATCGTCCGCGCCGGGTATCCGGGGCGGACCAAACGCCGAGAAACTATCCATGGATTCAATTATAAGTGGTAAATCCGGGCGAGCCGGAATCGGCCCACCCGGCATCGCCGCGCCTGCCTCCGGAGGCTGAACCGGCGGTCGGCGTCGTGGGGTACATTGAGCCTTGGAGCCGGCCCGGCGAGCCGGTACGCTGGGCATGGCCGGACCGTCACGGGAGAGCGGGACGGCCGGTTGTGACGCCCATGGTCGAGCTGCTCGAACACGATCTTCACGCCGCCCGGACCGGCGCGGCCGAGGCGGAGCCTGCCTCGCCGAAGCGCTCGGCGATCGTGCAGGCGGCCACCCGGCTGTTTCTGGAGGCGGGCTACGGCGCGGTCAGCATGAACGCCATCGCCGCCGCGGCGGGCGTGTCGAAGCGTACGGTCTACAGCCATTTCGCCGGCAAGGACGCCCTGTTCGGCGCGGTCATGGCCAATGTATGCGCCGGCGTCATCGGCACGCGCGCGCCGGCCAGCCTGATCGAGGGGCCGCCGCGCCGGGTCCTGAGCGAGTACGGCCGCACGTTCCTCACGCTCATCGTGTCGCGCCGGGCGCTCGCGATCTTCCGTATCGCGACCTACGAGTCCGGGCGGTTCCCCGAGCTCGGCGAGGTGTTCTACCGCGTCGGGCCGCAGCGCTGGACCGGCGTGCTCGCCGCCTACCTGCGCGAGCAGGACCGCACGGGCGCGCTGCGCGTGCCCGACCCGGAGGCGGCGGCGGCTCAGTTCCTGGCCATGGTCAAGGGGCCCGTGCACATGCGCCTGACGCTCGGCGTCGGGCCGCGCCCGGGCGCCGGAGAGATCGAGGCGATGGTGGAGGCGGCCGTGAGCGCCTTTCTGCGCGGCTACCGCACCGGCGCCGCGCCGCATTGATGCGGATGCCGGGCGCCGGGACGTTTCGCAGGAAACCTGCATAACCGCGCGCCGCGCTTGGAGGACGGTCGCCGCGCGGGCGGCGTGGCCGGGTGGGAGCACAAGGGCGATGTCAGAGGACTTCGACGCGATCGTCATCGGGGCCGGAATCATCGGCGCCGCGACCGCCTACGCCATGGCCCGCAAGGGATGGAGGACGCTCAACGTCGAGAAGCATCCGGCGGCGGGCTACGGCTCGACCTCGGGATCGTGCGCGATCATTCGGCCGTATTACTCGACGGCCGACGGCTCGGCACTCGCCTACGAGAGCCACTTCTATTGGCGGGATTGGGAGCGCTTCCTGGGCCTCAAGGATGAACGCGGTCTTGCCCGTTACGTCGACTGCGGCTGCATCGTCATGAAGACGGACGCCAACCGGCAGCTGCGTCCGGTGCTCGAGATCATGGACCGGATCGGCTGTCCCTACGAGGAATTGACGCCGCGGCAACTCAAGGCGCGCCTGCCGATCGTGACGGTCGATTCGTTCGCCCCGCCCAAGCGGCCGGACGACCCGAGGTTCGGCGAGCCGAACGGCGCGCAGCTTTCCGGGGCGGTCTTCTTTCCCACCGGCGGTTACGTCACCGATCCGCAGCTTGCCACGCACAACCTTCAGCGCGCGGCCGAGGCGCGGGGCGCGCGGTTCCGTTTCAATGCGGCGGTGAGGGAGATTCTCAGGGAGAACGGCCGGGTCGCGGGGGTGTCGTTGCAGGCCGGGGAGGCGATCCTCGCCCCGGTCGTCGTCAACGTCGCCGGGCCGCACTCGTTCAAGATCAACCGCATGGCCGGGGTGGAGGAGGGCATGAAGATCAAGACCAGGGCCCTGCGCCACGAAGTCGCGCACGTCCCCGCGCCGAAGGGGTACGACTACGAGAACACCGGGTGCGTCTTCTCCGACAACGACACCGCCGCGTATCTGCGGCCCGAGATCGGCAACCATATCCTGATCGGCAGCGAGGACCCGGAATGCGATCCGCGCGAGTGGGTCGATCCGGACGACTTCAATCGGGAATTCACCGAACAATGGCGCGTTCTGGTGATGCGGGTCTGCCAGCGCGTTCCCGAACTGGGCGTTCCGAGCCGCGCGAAGGGCATCGTGGATCTCTACGACGTTTCCGACGACTGGATCCCGATCTACGACAAGTCGGACTTGCCGGGCTTCTACATGGCGGTGGGAACCAGCGGCAATCAGTTCAAGAACGCCCCGGTCGTCGGCGAGATGATGGCGGAATTGATCGAGGCCTGCGAGGCGGGGCGGGATCATGACCGCGACCCGGTGAGCTTCCGCCTGAGGCATATCGAACGGAGCGTGAGCCTGGGCTTTTTCTCCCGGCTGCGCGAGATCAACGAGAACAGCAGCTTCTCCGTTCTCGGCTGAGGTCGGGGCGGGACCCGGTGCGGCCGCGCGTTCGCGCCGTCGCGCGCACGCCCGCGTTGTCGATCCTGTTCTATCATTGCTTTCGCCGTGCCCCGTCGCGACGGTTTCAGCAGCCTCGGCGACGGCCTTTCCGATTGAACTTGTCCATCGGGTTTCTTCCGGCCTAGCTTTCACCGCGGGCCCGGAGCGCCAAAGATGTCACGGGGCTTTTCAAGGACCGGGTGCGATACCAGGCGAAGTCGGGGAGGTCGCCGGTCGTGAAAATCGCGGACGTCAAGACATTCGTGGTCGGAAATCCGCCTCCCCATTTCGGCGGGCGCTACTGGATTTTCCTGAAGCTCACGACCGACGGCGGCGTGGAGGGCGTTGGAGAGGTCTATTCCGTCCCGTTTCACCCGCACACGGTCGCGCGCATGATCGAGGACGTGTGCGGGCGCTGCGTCATCGGGGCCGATCCGTTCAAGATCGAGCGCCTGTGGCGGATCGTCTATTCGAGCGGCTACACCCAGCGCCCGGACACCTCGATCATGGGAATCCTCAGCGGCGTCGAAATGGCCTGCTGGGACATCGTCGGCAAGGAGCTCGGCAAGCCGGTTTACGAACTGCTGGGCGGGCAGGTTCACGAGAAGCTGCGCTCTTATACCTACCTTTACCCGGAAGAGACCGACGGGACGGACGTCTACACCGACCCCGACCTGGCCGCCGATCGCGCGGCCGAGTACGTCGGGCTCGGGTTCACCGCGGTCAAGTTCGACCCCGTCGGCCCCTACACGGCCTTCGACCCCAGGCAGCTCTCGCTCGAGGCGCTCGAGCTGTCGGAGCGGTTCGTCGGGACCGTGCGAGAGGCGGTCGGCGCGAAATGCGACCTTCTGGTCGGAACGCACGGCCAGATGACCGCCTCGGGCGCCATCCGCCTGGCCAGGCGGCTGGAGAAGTACGACCCCTTGTGGCTCGAGGAGCCGACGCCGCCGGAAAACCCGGACGAGATGGCGCGGGTCGCCCGGCAGACCAGCATTCCCATAGCGACGGGAGAAAGGCTCGCGACGAAGTACGAGTTCGCCCGAATCCTGGAGCGGCAGGCGGCGTCGATCCTGCAAATGGCGCTCGGCAGGGTGGGCGGGATACTGGAGGCCAAGAAGATCGCGGGCATGGCGGAGACCTACTACGCGCAGATCGCGCCGCACCTGTATTGCGGGCCGATCGAAGGCGCCGCCAACATCC
>JBHHZJ010000034.1:0-30066 GCA_046758005.1 Kiloniellaceae bacterium | reverse complement strand
GATCGAGGGCCGCATGCGCGCGCAGCAGAAGCAAATCGAGCAGCAACGCGAGCAGGTCGCGCGCCAAACCGGCCAGGCGCAGCGCCAGGGCCGCGAGAACGAGCAGCTCAGGGAGATGCTGCACTCGCTGCTCCGTGCCGTCGAGGCCGGCGGCCGCGACGGGCTCACGGAGACCATGCAGGTCCTCGACAAGAAGGTGAGCGCGCTGATCGCAGCGGGTCAATCCGCCGAGGCGCCCGATGAGGCTTCGGCGATGGCGGCCGGCGCGGCGTCCGCCGAGACCGTGGAGCCCGGACCCTCCGAGCCGGCGGAGGCGGCCGAGGTGGAAGAACCGGCCGCGGGCGCGCCGCCCGCATACCCGGAGCAAGCGGTCGCCGGGATCGCCGAGCTCGATTCCGAGGCGGCGACGGAGGAGCCGGCCGAGCCGATGCCGGAATTGGCCGAGGAAGACCCCGTCGCCAGCCTGGACGAGATCATGCAGCGGGTCAGCGGTCTGGTCGAGGACGTCGCTGCGCTCGGCGTCCCGGCCGACGAAGGCTCGGGAGACTCCGAGGAAGACGCCGCCGCGCCGGCCGGGCAGGCCGCCGCCGGCTCGTGAACCCGCGACTTGGTATTAGCCCGCCGGGCGCAGGGCGGCCAGCGCCTCCGGCGTGTCCACGTCGAGCAGGACTCCGTCGCCGGAGTCGACGTCGTCCATCGCCACCTCGCAGACGACCTCCGGATACTCGCCGAGCAGGTGCCGCGCGCCGATGTCGCCGGCGATGCTTTGCATCTCGGGCACGAAGCGGCGCGCGAAGAGGACCGGGTTGCCGCGCTTGCCGCGCCACGTGGGCACGCAGATCGCGCGCCCCTCGAGCGGGTTGAACGCGGCGATCAGGCGGTCGATCGCCGCGGCCGTCACCTGCGGCATGTCGCCCAGGCAGATCACGACGCCGTCGATGTCCGGCGGCAGGGCGGCGAGACCGCGGTGCAGCGAGGTGCTCAAGCCCGCGGCGTAGTCGGGGTTGTGCACGCGGGCGACGCCCAGGCCGGAGAGTGCCGCCTCGACCTTTTCCCGCTCGTGCCCGGTGACCACCACGACCGGGTCCGCCTTGGCGGCGAACGCCTGCTCGACGGCGCGCACCACCATCGGCTTGCCGGCCACCTCGCAGAGCAGCTTGTTGTCCCGCCCCATGCGGCGCGATTGGCCGGCGGCCAGCACCACGGCGGCGACGCGCGGCGCGCGCGGCGCGCCTGCGGCGGGCGCCTCGACCGCCTCGGCGCGGGGCAGGGGGCGGGCCGCGATCTCCTTGAGCAGGCCGCCCGCGCCCATGCGCATGACGTCGCGCGGGCCGACCGGCAGGTCCGCGATAAGCCGCTGCAGCACCCAGTCGAAACCGTTCGGCTTCGGCGAACGGGCGCAGCCGGGCAGGCCGAGCACCGGCGTGTCCTCGACGTGGGCGAGCAGGATCAGATTCCCCGGGTCCACGGGCATGCCGAAATGGTCGATCGCGCCTCCCGCGCGCACGATGCCGGCCGGGACCACGTCGCGCCGGTCGACGATGGCCGAGGCCCCGGAGACGAGCACGATCGCGCACCCGCGGCCCCGCAGCATCTGGATCGCATCGGCCACCGCGGCCTCGTCGTGGCGGCACCGCGACTCCTCGACGGTTGGGCAGTCGAGCGCGACGAGGCGTGCGTCCACCGCGTGGCGCGTCTTGTCGAGGAGGCTCTCCTTCATGCCCCGCAGGGTGGTCTGCACCAGCCCCACGGTGCGCGGTCGCAGTGCCGCGACCCGCAGCAGCGGTCCGTCGCCCCGGCGCGCGGCGGCGAGGCAGCGCTCCAACATCGCGCCGGGCACGGCGAAGGGAATCACCTTCACGGTCGCGGCCATCTGGCGCGGCTCGACCAGGTCGTAGGGAGTCAGGGTGGCGACCGTGACCGTCTCGTCGACTAGGTTGAGCGCGTCCAAGCGCTCGCGGTCGACGACCAGGACGCCGCGGCTCTCGACGATCAGGTTGGCGCGGCCGGTGAAGGCGGCGGTCGCGCTCAGGCCGTCGCCCCGGATCGCCTCGGCGAGCGCGGCGGCGGCGGCGTCCTCGGCCACGTCGCCCTCTTCCAGGCGCCCGGCCACGACGTGTTCGACACCGGCCCGGCGCAGCGCGGCCACGTCCTCGGACGAGAGCGTGCGCCCCTTCTTGAAGCGCACGGACCCTGCGTTCAGCGAGTGGGCGAGGATCGCGCCCTCGGCCTCATCGAGCGGCGTCGGCCCGAAGATCATTGCGCGGCCTCGGCGCGGACGAGCGACGGGGCGCCGTGAAGCACCTGTGTCGCCTGCGCAAGGATCGAGAGTGCGATCTCGGCCGGGCTCTTGGCGCCGATGGCCAGGCCGATGGGTCCGTGGACGCGCGCCAGATCGTCCTCGCCGAAACCGAGTTCGCGCAGCCGGGCCAGGCGTTTGGCGTGAGTGCGCGTGCTGCCCAGCGCGCCGATGTAGAACGCCGGCGACCTGAGCGCCTCGGCGAGCGCCGGGTCGTCCAGCTTCGGGTCGTGGGTGAGGGTCACGACGGCCGTGCGCCGATCGGGCGCGAGCGCCTGCATGGCCTCGTCCGGCCAGTCGGTCAACGGCTTCACGTCCGGGAAACGCGCGCCGCTCGCCCAGGCCCGGCGCGGATCGACCACGATGACGTCGTAGCCGGCCAGCGCGGCCATGGGCACGAGCGCCTGGGCGATGTGCACCGCGCCGACCACGATCATGCGCAGCGGCGGGTTGAACACGTGGACGAAGAGGCTCGTGCCCTCCAGGGCGCCGCTGCGATCCTCGGCGAGCGCGCGTTCGACCTGCCGGAGCACGGGACCGCCCAGGGTCAGGTCCCCGGTGACCGCCCCGCCGTCGAGCAAGCCCTGGCGGCCGCTCTCCAGGTTGGTGACCAGGGCGACCGGGCGCTTGGCGGCCCGCGCCGCCCGCAGGGCCTTCAGGATCGCGCGCTTCATGACCCCGGCGCTACTCCAGGCGCTCGACGAAGACCCGCACGGTTCCGCCGCAGGCCAGGCCCACCTCCCACGCCGCCTCGTCGGTGACCCCATACTCGAGCAGCTTGGGGGCGCCGGTTTCCATGACCTCGCGGGCCTCGTGGACCACCGCGCCCTCGATGCACCCGCCGGAGACCGAGCCGATCATGTTGCCCCGCTCGTCGACCGCGAGCTGGCTGCCCACCGGGCGCGGCGAGGAGCCCCAAGTGGCGACCACGGTGGCGAGCGCCACCCGGCGCCCCTCGTCGCGCCAACCGGCGGCCCCGTCCAGGACATCCTCGCTCTTGCGCGCGCTCATGGCATCGCCTCCAGCCATTCGCTGACCCCTTCCTGGCGGCGCGCGACCGGCCGGCTCAGGACGCCGGTCAGCTCGGCCAGGCTCTCGAGGTTGTGCACGGTGCGGAAGTCGTCCACATGCGGCATGATCACCTGGGCTCCCAAAGATTTTGGCTCGTAGCCCTCGTAGCGCAAGAGCGGGTTGAGCCAGATCAGCCAGCGGCACGACTTGTGCAGGCGCTCGATCTCGGCGCCGAGGCGGTCGGCGTTGTCGCGGTCGAGCCCGTCGGAGATGAACAGCACGACTGCGCCCTGGCCGAGCACGCGGCGCGACCAATCGACGTTGAAGTCGTGCAGGCAGGCGCCGATGCGCGTGCCGCCCGACCAGTCGACGACCGCCGCCGCGACCTTCTCGAGCGCCACGTCCACGTCCTTGTGGCGCAGGTAGCGGGTGATGTTGGTCAGCCGCGTACCGAAGACGAAGGTGTGGACCCGGTCGCGGTCGTTCGTGATCGCGTGCATGAAGTGCAGCAGCATGCGCGAATAGCGGCTCATGGAGCCGGAGATGTCGCAGATCACCACCAGCGGCGGGTGGCGCCGGCGCCTCTTCTTCCAGCGCAACGGTATGGTGTCGCCGCCCGAGCGCAGGGCCGCACGCATGGTCGCGCGCAGGTCGGCCCGCCGGCCGGCCGGGGCGGCCCGGAAGCGCCGGGTCGGCACCTCCAGGATCGGCAGGCGCATGGCCGCGATCGCCGCCTTGGCGCGGGTCACTTCCTCGGCCGACATCTTCTCGAAGTCCATGGCGTGCAGCACCTCCTTGGGCGAGAAGGTCAGCGCCGCGTCGATCTCGATCTCGTCCTCGTCGCGCTCGCGCCGGGGCTCCTCGCCGCCGGGATGGCCGGCGCGCAGCGCATCGGCCAGGCGCCGGCTGAGCTCCATGGCGTCCTCCGTCCTCTGTCCGGCCATGGGCCGCACGTCGGGCAGCAGCAGGCCCATCATCCGCTCCAGGATCTGCGGGTTGCGCCAGAACACGTGGAAGGCCTGGTCGAACAGCTCCTGCTGGTCGCGGCGGTTGACGAAGACGGCGTGCAGCGCCCAGTAGAAATCGTCGCGCCGGCGAATGCCCACCGCCTCGACGGCGCGGATCGCGGCCAGCATCTTGCCCGGCCCGACCGGCAGGCCGGCGGCGCGCAGGGTGCGCCCGAAGTGCATGATGTTCTCGGCCAGGCGGCCGCTTTCGAGCGGCGCGTCGGCCATGGGCAGGATGGGCGCTGGGCCCGCCGGTGGCTCGGTCGTCAACATGCGGTGTTCATCATATAGGAAGAGTAGAGGTACTACGCCCCCGCGGCGGTCGCGGCGCGCTTGACCTCCTGGAGGATGTGGGCCGCCTCGCTGCCCTGCACGCGGGCGATGTCGTCCTGGTACTTGAGCAGCACGCCGAGCGTGTTGTCCACCGTCTCGGGGTCGAGCGCGATCTTGTCCAGTTGGGTCAGCGCGTCGGCCCAGTCGATGGTCTCGGCGATGCCGGGCAGCTTGAACAGGTCCATCTTGCGCAGCTCCTGCACGAAGGCGACGACCTCGCGCGCCAGCGCCCCCGGCGCGCCCGGCGCCTTGACGCGCAGGATCTCGAGCTCGCGCTCGGCGCTCGGGTAGTCGAGCCAATGGTAGAAGCAGCGCCGCTTGAGCGCGTCGTGGATTTCGCGCGTGCGGTTGGAGGTGATGACCACGACCGGCGGCGCCGGCGCCTTGATCGTGCCGAGCTCGGGAATGGTGACCTGGTAGTCGGACAGGACCTCCAGCAGGTAGGCCTCGAAGGGCTCGTCGCTGCGGTCGAGCTCGTCGATCAGCAGCACCGGCGGCCCTTCCAGCCCCGGCTTGAGGGCCTGGAGCAGGGGGCGCTCGATCAGGAAGCGGGCGTCGAAGATATCCGTGGCCAGGGTCTCCCGGTCGCGGTCGCCGGCCGCCTCGGCGATGCGGATCTCGACCATCTGCCTCGGATAGTTCCATTCGTAGACCGCCGCGCTCGCGTCCAGGCCCTCGTAGCACTGCAGGCGCAGCAGGCGCCGGCCCAGCACCTCGGCCAGCACCTTGCCGATCTCGGTCTTGCCGACGCCGGCCTCGCCCTCGAGGAACAGCGGCCGGCCAAGCTTGAGCGAAAGGTAGAGCACCGTGGCCAGGCTCCGGTCGGCCACGTAGCGGCCGGAGTCGAGCAGCTCCAGGGCCTCGTCCGGGGATGTCGGCGGCGCGTGTACGGCGTTCATGCGGCGGTGTTTCGTCCTCTCCGGCCCGCACGCGCGGGCCGGGGCAGACTATAGGGGCTTTGTCCCGGAACGCAACGCGGCCAAGGCCTCGGGCGCGGGAGGAGGCGGGGGCGCGGCCGGCTGCCGCTCTGCCGCGGCTATTTCCGCACCCAGCTTCCGTCGGGTTTTTGGAAGTATGTGCCCGGCGGGGCCTTCTGCAGGATCTGTTGGGCGTAGACGCGGCCCACCTGGTCGACGGGCACCCCCTGGCTCGCCGCGCGCTGGGTATAGACCTGTTTGCGTTTGGCGTTGATCTGATTGACCACGGCGGCCGCGCTCGCGTCGCGCGCGACCGCGTAGCCGTCGAAGCGCTCGCCGACGGCGCCCGAGGCGCGCAGCGCGTCCAAGGATTGCGCCGCGGCCGGCGCGGCGGCCAGCGCGACGATCACGAACGCGGCGAGCAAATTGACGAGACGGGAACGATATCCCCTAGGCATCGTGACTCTCCCTCGGGCATTGCGGTCCGGCGCGCGGACGGCGGAGCAAATCATCAGAAAACGTCCGGATTGGCTTCGATGTCCTCCTTGGCCTGCTCCTCGAGCTTCACGCGCACATCGGCCTCGAGCTTGATGTTGAGGTTGATCGTGATCGGCTCGCTGGGGGGCTCGACCTTCACCGTCGGCTGACAGCCGGCGATCACGCCGCCGGCCAGAAGCGCGAGCAGCCACGGGGCCGTTTTCCGGGACGCGGGTCTCTGGCTCAAGACAGGTATCCTTTCGCTTCGGCCGGACCGGCCACTTTCCGCAAGCGAGCCATGCTGCGCGAAAGTGCGGTGTCGTGACAAGCGATGTTTCGCGAATCGCGCGCTCCCCCGTTTATACGCGCGTCAGCGTCCCGGCATCCACAGCCGCCGGATCATGCTGTCGGACAACCGGTAGGCCTCGCGCAGCGCCGCGATCAACTGGCCCGGATCGCCTTCCAGGTTGATGTTGAAGCGGAACGGATGGCCGTCGAGGACGTCCGGGTTGCTGCCCAGCATGACCAGGCGCAGCCGCGCGCCCGCCTCGGGCGGCTTGTCGATCGTCAACGTCAGCTCGTCGTAATGGAAGTTTTCCAACGCCCGCAGCATGAGGTCCGCGGACTCGCCCGCGCCGGCCAGGATCTGCTTGGCGTAGGCGGATCGGAACCGCACCAGCCCCGGCCCCGTGGCGGCGAGCCGGCCGTTCTCGATCCGCACGTTGCCGCCGGCGGCGGCGATGGGGATCGCGCCCGAAAGGCGGCCCTCGCCGGACAGCCCCTTGACGTTGAGGAGGCGGAACACCTCGGCGAGGTCGAGCGCCTCGACCTCGAGGGTCAGGTCCTGCCGGTCGGACGAGGGATCGACGACCACGTCGCGCACCAAGAACCGGCCGCCGCTCAGGAACGTCTCCGCGGTTGCGATGGCCAGGCGCGGCGGGTCGCCCGGGCGGACCTGAAAGAGCACCGAGAGGTCGCTCAGCGGCACGCCCGGATCGATCCGGCGCACGCTCAGGCGCTGCCGCGGAGGGCTGCGGGGCGGGAAAAGGCGGTCCAAATGCAGGTCCAGCGACAGGCCCTCCACCAGGGCCGCGTCGCTGTCGAACGACAGGTCATCGAGTGCGAGGTCGGCCTCGCCGACGGTTTCGCCGGGGGCCCAGGCGAGCCGCGCGCCGGCCCGCGCCGTGCCGGCCACCGCGCGCAGATCGCCGAGGATCGGGAATAGGGTGGCCGGCTGAAGGCCGCCCGGGCTGAACGCGAGCGGCCCCAGGGTGATCTGTACCTCGCCCTGCCCACCGGCGGTCCGATGCCGGCCCGTCACGGCCAACAACGCGACGCCCGCGGGATCCGTGGCCTCGGCGGCAAACTGAACGGTCGGGCCGGCGCGCCGCACCTCGCCGCGCAGGTCGACGGGCGCGAAGCGCGGCGGGTCGTCGAGGTCTCGGATCGCGCCGGAGTCGACGGACACCACGAGTGCGTTTTCCGCGTCCATGACGATGGTGGCGCCGACGCCTTCCACGGTGACCTTGTAGGCCGGCAAGGCGAGTCGGGCGTTGACGATTTCGGCGCGGCCCCAGCGTCCGGCCGACGGCGCGGCGGCGCCGGTCAGGCGCAGCCGCTCGACCTGGCCCTCGATCCCCACCGATTCGCCGTCTTCGCCTCGGTACGTGACGCGGACGATGTCGGGGGCGAGCGTCAGGACGTACTCAAACGAAGGCCGCTTTGCCTCGCCCCGCCTCGTTCTCAGCTCGGCCTCCGTGATCGCGGCCGACAAGGGCGCCTCGGACGCCAGCGCGCGGCCGAAGGCGAGCGCGCGCACCGCGACCTTCCCCGGGGCCCGCAGGGTCGCCGAGAGCGCATCCTCCCCGATCCGCACGGCGATCGGCAGGGCAAGCGAGGCAGCGCCGGTGCGCGCCCCGCCGAGCCGCAGCCCGGCCAGGTCGACGACCAGGTCCGCCTCGCCGTCCAGGCGGTCGCGCGTGCCGCCAAGCGTGCCGGTCACCTCGACCTTCGCGATCTCGGCAGCGGTGAGGGGCAAGTCCCGGGCCGTGAAGCGAATGTGGCCGAACCGCAGCGCGGTCAACGCGCCCCGGCGGTCCAGGCTCAGCGAGCCATCGACGACGGCTTCGGCCCCGGCCCCGCTGCGCGCGGACAGGTGGACCGCGCCCTGCAGCGAGAGGTCCGCGCCGGCTTCACCCGAGGCGATGCGGAGGCGAAGCGCCGTGGGGCCTTGCGCCGGCGTGGAAAGCGCCGCGCCGTCCTTGACCAATGCGGCGAGGTCCGCCGGCACGCCCACGCTTTGCAGCCACTTGGGGGCCAGACGCGTGGCCTCGAGGCGCCCGTCGGCCGCCAGCATTACCTCCCGCGCGCCTCCTTCGAGCACACCGTCGGCCTCCAGCGCGCCGCTCAGGCCCTCGACACGGCCTTGGTAGGAGACATCCGTCAGGCCGACCGACAAGCGGGCGGTCAAGCGGTCCTCCTGCGGTCCCGCGAGGTCCGCCAGCTGCCACCCGGCCAGATCGCGAACCGGCGGCAGGCGCCCCTCGGCGTTGAGGTCGAGCGTGGCGCGGCCGCGCGACGGCGCGGGCAGGGCCAGCAGCGGCCACAGGACGGCCCCGGCGCCGACCTCCGCGTGGGCCTCGATCCGCGCGTCGGGCCGCCCTAGATAGTCGTCGAGAGCGGCGCGGGCGCTGGCCGTCAGCGTACCGTCCGCGGTGCGCAGATCGGCCGTGAGGTCCAGCCGCGACCTTGACGCCCTTAACGTCAGACTCGCGTCCTCGAACGCGGCGCCCGGCACCGCGACCTCGCCGAGCGAAAAGGCCGCCTCGACCCGTTCCGGCAGTCCGGCGCGCAGCGCGAAGGTCACCCGCCCGGCGAGGCCCCGCACCTGCGCGCCGGGCAGGGCGAGCGCGCCGTCCTCGACGATGAGCGTGCCGCTGATCTCTCCGCCCGGCGCGCCCGTCGCGTCGAGCGTGCCGCGCGCGCGGCCCGGCTCGCCCTCCGCGTCGAACGCGAGCGATGCGGCCAGGGCGCCGCCGGAGCCGGACCGGACCGCGCCCTCGACGCTTGCGCCGACCGTGCCGAGCGGCGTCGTCGCGTAGACGTGTCCGCCGCTCACGGTCACCGGGGGGATGCCGGGCGCCGCGCCGCGCCCGCCGCCGGCGATGAGCGGCTGCAAACTCCCGAGCGGCGGGCCGGCCCCGGTCAGGTCCAGCGTCAGCGAGAGGCCGTCGACCGCCACGGCGTCGAGCCGGCCGGCGAACAGGCCCGCGGCGCTGTAGGCGACGCGGATGCTGCGGGCGCCGAGCTCACCGCGCGCGCCGAGGCGCAGGCCGACGAGGCGGGCGCCATGCAGGCCGATGTCGCGGACCGTCAGGTCGGCCGCGGGCACCCCCCGGGCGCGCAGGCCCTCCTTGAGGACCGCTTCCAACAGGGGCGCGCGGAACGCGAAAACACCGGCCAGCGCCGCGGAAAGCAGGCCGAGGCCGGCGATAAGCAGAATTGCAACGCGACGGGCCATGCGTCCCGGCCGGAGCCCTCGTGCCGTGACTGTGTGCGCGGCGCCAGCCTAGAGCAGATCCGGGTCGATGAGAATCGCCCGAAGGCGATTCATCGACCCGGATCTGCTCCAACTGGAATGTATCGAGCGGATTCACGTGATTGATTGGAACCGCGAGGTGGTTCCGATCTATCACGATCCGCTCTAGCGCAGGCGGCCGCGCGGCAGAACCGTCGGGTCGGGGCGGGCCAAAAAAGTGGAGCGGACCGGACCGGGGTCGGCTCGGACCCCGGTCCGCGTCGTCTCATGCTTTCGCGCCGGGCTAACCGGCGGCGGCGACCGCGCGCTTGGCCATCACGCCGACGAGATGGGCCCGGTACTCCGCCGAGGCGTGGATGTCCGAGTTGAGACGCTCCGCCGGGACCGAGATGCCGGCGAGCGCTTCGGGCGAGAACTGCCGCTCCAGAGCACCCTCCATGTCGGCCACGCGGAACACCACCGGGCCGGCCCCGGTCACCGCGACCCGCGTGCCCGCGGGTCCCTGCGCCGCCATCACGCCGACGATCGCGTAGCGCGAGGCCGGGTTGGGGAACTTGGCGTAGCCCGCCTTGGACGGAACGGGGAAGGAGACCGCGGTGATGATCTCGTCGCCCTCCAGGGCCGTCTCGAACATGCCCGTGAAGTAGTCGTCCGCGGCGATCTCGCGCTTGTTGGTCCTGACCGTCGCGCCGAGCCCGAGCACGGCAGCCGGGTAGTCGGCCGCCGGGTCGTTGTTGGCGAGCGACCCGCCGATCGTGCCCCGGTTGCGCACCTGCGGGTCGCCGATACTCTCGGCGAGCGCGGCGAGCGCCGGGATCCTGGCCTTGACCGTTTCGTCCGCGGCGACCTCGGCGTGCGTCGCGGTGGCGCCGATCAGGATGGCGCCGCCCTCTTCCCGGATGCCCTTGAGCGCGGCGATCCGGCCCAGGTCGATCACGTCCGAGGGGTTGGCCAAACGCTGCTTGAGCGTCGGGATGAGGGTCATGCCTCCGCCCATCAACCGGCCGTCGGAGGCGGCGGAGAGGAACTGCACCGCTTCCTCGACGGACAGCGGCTGGTGGTAGTTGAAGCTGTACATGGCTCGATCCTCCCCTACTCGGCGGCCATCCTGCGCGCGTGGGCCGCGCGCCAGACCTTCTCCGCGCTGGCCGGCATGTCCAGGTGCTTGACGCCCAGCGCATCGGTCACCGCGTTGATCACGGCCGCGGGCGCCGCGATCGCGCCGGCCTCGCCGCAGCCTTTGACGCCCAGCGGATTATGCGGGCAGGGCGTCTCGGTCATGCCGACCTTGAACGAGGGCAGGTCGTCGGCGCGCGGCATGCAGTAGTCCATGTACGAGCCGGTGAGCAACTGCCCGCTGGAGGCGTCGTAAACGCAGTTCTCGGTCAGCGCCTGACCCACACCCTGGGCGATGCCGCCGTGGACCTGGCCCTCGACGATCAGCGGGTTGACCACCTTGCCGAAGTCGTCGACCGCGGCCCAGTCGACGATCTCGACCTCGCCGGTCTCCGGGTCGATCTCGACCTCGCAGATGTGCGTGCCCGCCGGATAGGTGAAGTTGAGCGGGTCGTAGAACGCGGTCTCATCGAGCCCGGGCTCCAGCCCCTCCGGGTAGTTGTGCGGCACGTAGGCGGCGAAGGCGATCTCGCCGATGGTCTTGGTCTTGTCCGTGCCCGTCACCCGGAAGGTGCCGGCCTCGAACTCGACGTCGTCGACCGAGGCTTCCATGAGGTGGGCCGCAATCTTCTTGCCCTTCTCGACGACCTTGTCGCAGGCACGCGACAGGGCCGAACCGCCGACCGCGAGCGAGCGCGAGCCATAGGTGCCCATGCCGAAGGGAACCGTCATGGTGTCGCCGTGGATAACCTCGACCTGCTCGATCGACACGCCCAGGCGGTCGGAGATGAGCTGCGCGAAGGTCGTCTCGTGACCCTGACCGTGGCTATGCGAGCCGGTATGGATCGTAACACTGCCGGTCGGGTTGAAGCGCACCTGGCCCGATTCCCAGAGGCCGACCCCGGCGCCGAGCGACCCGACGACCGCGGACGGCGCGATCCCGCAGGCCTCGATATAGGCGGAGATGCCGATGCCGCGCAGCCTGCCGCGCGCCTCCGATTCCTTGCGCCGGTTGGCGAAGTTCTCGTAGTCGATCAGTTTGAGCGCCTCGTCGAGCGCCAGCTCGTACTGGCCCGAGTCATAGGTCAGCGCGACCGGCGTCTGGTACGGGAAGGCGTCCGGCGGGACGAAGTTTCGCCGGCGCAGCTCGGCCGGGTCGATGCCCGTCTCGCGCGCCGCCACCTCGACGATGCGCTCGATCAAGTAGGCCGCCTCGGGCCGCCCGGCGCCGCGGTAGGCATCGACCGGCGCCGTGTTGGTGAACACCGCCCTCACGTTGCAGTAGATGACCGGCGTCGTGTACTGGCCGGCCAGCAGAGTGGCGTAAAGATAGGTCGGGACGCAGGTGGCGAAGGTCGATAGGTAGGCGCCCATGCTGGCGGTTGTATCCACCTTGAGCGCCAGGAACTTGCCGTTCTGATCGAGCGCCAGTTCGACGTGCGTCACGTGGTCGCGCCCGTGCGCGTCGGCCAGGAAGCTTTCCGAGCGCTCGGCGGTCCACTTGACCGGCCGGCCGACCTTCCTGGACGCCCAGGTGCATACCGTCTCCTCGGCGTAGCAGAAGATCTTCGAGCCGAAGCCGCCGCCCACGTCGGGCGCGATGACCCGGACCTTCGATTCGGGCAGGCCGAGCACGAAGGCGCACAGGATCAGGCGCAACAGGTGCGGGTTCTGGCTGGTCGAGTAGAGCGTGTAGCTGTCCGTGCCCGGTTCGTACTCGCCGATCGCCGAACGCGGCTCGATGGCGTTGGGGATCAGCCGGTTGTTGACGAGATCCAGCTTGGCGACGTGGTGCGCGGTGGCGATCGCCTGGTCCACCGCCGCCCGGTCGCCCAGCTCCCAGTCGTAACAGAGGTTGCTCGGCGCGTCCTCGTGCAACGGCGAGGTGCCGGAATCCATCGCCCTGGCCGGGTCGACGTTGGCCGGCAGCTCCTCGTAATCGACCTCCACCAGCTCGGCCGCGTCCTTGGCCTGGGCCGGGGTTTGCGCGATCACGACGGCGACGTGGTCGCCCACGTAGCGCACCTTGTCGCGCGCCAAGGGGAAGTGCGGCGGCGCCTTGTGCGGCTCGCCGTGCTTGTCGGTGACGACCCAGCCGCAGGGCAGGGACCCGACGTTGTCGGCCGCCATGTCCGCGCCGGTGAGGACCGCGATCACGCCCGGCGCGTTCTTGGCCGCTACCGTGTCGATGCCGTTGATCTTGGCGTGGGCGTGCGGCGAGCGCACGAAACAGGCGTAAGCCTGCCCGGGGCGGTTGATGTCGTCGGTGTAGCGCCCCTTGCCGGTCAGGAAACGGAAATCTTCCTTGCGGCGGACGCGTGCGCCAATTCCGGTGTCCGGCATGACCCTACCCCCTCATCGCTTGAGCGGCGGCCTGGATGGCCTTGACGATGTTGTGGTAGCCGGTGCAACGGCAGATGTTGCCCTCCAGCCACTCGCGGATCTCGTGCTCGCCCGGGTCGGCGTTGCGGTTCAGCAGGTCGACCGCGCTCATCACCATGCCCGGCGTGCAGAAGCCGCATTGCAGGCCGTGATGCTCCTTGAAGGCCGCCTGCACCGGGTGCAGCTCGCCGTCCTTGGCCAGGCCCTCGATGGTCGAGACCTCGGCCCCGTCGGCCTGAAGGGCGAGCATGGTGCAGCTTTTCACCGACTTGCCGTCAACGTGGACCACGCAGGCCCCGCACTGGCTCGTGTCGCAACCGACGTGGGTGCCGGTCAGGGACAGGTGTTGGCGCAGGAAGTCGACGAGCAACGTGCGCCCTTCGACTTCGCCGGTCGCGGCCTGTCCGTTCACGGTCATGGATACAGTGGGCATTGGGGGAGCCTCCCTCTCAACGAACCGGCCCGGAAGGACCTGGAACTCTTTCTTGGCGTCATGCGCTTTGGCGTTGACGCGGGGCGCCGCGCGCGAAGCGCACACCGTGCGGCCAAGTTTGTTGCCGCGCCGGGGTGAGGTCAAGTGA
The DNA here is from genome assembly GCA_046758005.1 of Kiloniellaceae bacterium. Taxonomy (GTDB): domain Bacteria; phylum Pseudomonadota; class Alphaproteobacteria; order Kiloniellales; family J153; genus JBHHZJ01. The sequence goes on along the minus strand of JBHHZJ010000034.1, from coordinate 16,405 downwards.
TTCAGGCTTGCGGCCAAGGGCTTTCGGCGCCCGCGCCGCGCCCTGCGCGCCAAGCGCCCGTCAATTCAGTCCGAAAAGCGCGAGCAGGACGAGCACGATCGCGATCACGCCCGCGATCCAGACGAACGGGCTCAAGCCGCGCGCCGGCGCGGCCGCCTCCGCCGGCGCCGCCTCGACCGCGGCGGGAGTCGGGCCGGAAACCACCTCCGAAAACGTGCCGAAAAAGTCGTCGGCCATCTTCTTGGCCGTGCCGTCGATCAGGCGCGAGCCGATCTGCGCCAGCTTGCCCCCGACCCTGGCCTCGACATCGTAGTGCAGGACGGTCGCGCCGCCGTCCTCCTCCAGGCGCACCTTCGCGCCGCCCTTGGCGAAGCCGGCGGTGCCGCCCTTGCCCTCGCCGGAGATCGTGTAGCCGTTCGGCGGATCCAGGTCGGACAGCGTCACCGTGCCGCTGAACTTGGCCGAGACCGGTCCGACCTTCGCCTTGACCTTGGCCGCGAACTCGGTGTCGGAGATCTTCTCGATCTCCTCGCAGCCGGGAATCGCCTGCTTGAGCACCTCGGGATCGTTGAGGGCGGCCCAGACCGCCTCGCGCGGCGCCTCGATGCGGTGCTGACCGGACATCTGCATCGTGTTGGTTCCTCAGGGAATTCGCCCACCGGCGATTCTCCCGGCCAGCCTATCCCCCGGCCCATCCACGCGCAAGGCGGCCGGCGTGATCTCACCCGCCGAGGAACAGGCGCCCGACCCGCGGGTCCTCGAGCAGCTCCTGGCCCGGGCCGGCCATGGCGACCTGGCCGGAAACGAGGACATAGCCCACGTCGGCGAACTCCAGGCCCTTCTTGGCGTTCTGCTCGACCATGATGATGGTCTTTCCCTCGGCCTTCCGCAGGTCGTCGAGGATCTCGAACACCATGTCGATGAAACGCGGCTCGAGCCCGATCGAAGGCTCGTCGACCAGCAGCACCTCGGGCTCCATGACCAGCGCGCGGGAGATCTCGAGCAGCCGCCGCTCGCCGCCGGAGAGCACGCGCGCCGGCTTGTTGCGGCGCTCGCCGAGGCGCGGGTACTTGTCGAACACGCGCTCGGCCATCTCTCTGGCCTCGGCCGGGCGCGCCTTCAGGTAACCGCCCATCCACAGGTTCTCCTCGACCGTCATGTCGGGGAAGACCGAGTTGTCTTGGAGGACGTAGGCGATGCCCGCCTGCTTCAATTTGTCCTTGGGCGACAGGCGGGTGGTATCCGTGCCGTCGATTCGGATCGCGCCGGCGTAGATGTTGGTGAAGCCGAAGATGGAGTGCAGCACCGTCGACTTGCCCGCCCCGTTCGGGCCGATCAGGCACAGCGACTGGCGCCGGGCGACCTGCAGGTCGAGGTTGTGCAGGATCTCCATCTGGCCGTAGCCGGCGCGCAACCCGTCGATGACCAGGTAGGGATCGTGGCCGGCCAGTTCCGCGATGCGCTCGCGCGACGGGCCTTCGCGCACGATCCGCTCGGCCTCGCGCGCGACATCGTCGACCGAGATGACGGCATCGGCATTGCGGGCGGCGTCGGCGCGGGCCCCCCGGACGGGGCTGGTTTGGTCGTTTTCAGGCACGCTCAGTGAATTTCCACGGAATGGCCACCCAGATAGGCATCGATCACGCGCTGGTCGTTCTGGATTTGGTCGGGCGGGCCGCCGGCCAACAACCTCCCGTTGGCCAGGCAGTAGATGTACTCGGCAAGGTTCATGATGACCGGCATGTTATGCTCGATGACGAAAAGGGTAATCCCAAGCTCGCTCGTCGCGCGTTTGAGCCGGTCGATCAGACCGTTGATCAGCGTCGGGTTGATGCCCGCGGTGGGTTCGTCGAGCAGCAGCACCTTGGGCTCGTTCATCAGGGCCATGGCGAACTCCAGCAGCTTCTGTTGGCCGAAGGAAAGGTCGCCCGAAACGAGCTTTCGTTTGGAATACAGGCCCACGAACTGGAGCAAATGTTCCGCCTTTTCGATCACGTGCGGCGGGTATTTCCTGAACATGTCCGCAAAAGTCGCGTGACGATGGGGGATCGAGATCAGCATGTTGTCGACGCAGTTCATCTTCGCGTAGATGCGCGTCTGCTGGAAGGTGCGCAGTAGGCCGAGACGGGCGATCTGCTGCACCCGCAGCTTGGAAATCTCGCGGCCCTCGAAGGTGATCGAGCCCGCATCGATCGGGTGGTAGCCGACGATCGAGTTAAACAGCGTCGTCTTGCCCGAGCCGTTCGGCCCGATGAGGCCGGTGATGCGCCCCTCCGGGACGCTGAGGCTGATGTCGTTGTTGGCGATCACGCCGCCGAAGCGTTTGGTTACGCCCCGGATGTCGATCATCGCGCTCACGGCGCGGCCTCCGGCTGCCGGGCGCGTTCCCCGGCCACGTCCTTGTCGACGACCATGCCGAACCGCTCGGGCCATTTCTCGCGCGCCCAGCCCAGGATTCCCTGTTGGAAGAACACCACGTTGACGATGATGAGCGCGCCGAGCGCGACCCACTGCCAGCCCAGCATGTAGGTCCAGGTGACTTCCTTTATGGCGTGGAACAGGGTGGCGCCGATGACGGGGCCCCAAAGGGTTCCCTTGCCCCCGAGGAGCGACATCACCACCATGAAGATTCCGAAGGTCACGGTCGGGAACGCAACCTCGAGCGGCTCGATGAAACCGATCATGTTGCCGAAGATGGCGCCGGAGATGCCGAGGAAGAAGGCGGCGATGGACCAGGCGACCGTTTTGTGGCGCTTGGTGTGAAGGCCCATGCCTTCGGCCTTTTCCTCATCGTCGCGGATCGCGTTGATGGCCAGGCCGAAGCGGCTCGCGTAGAGCCACTTGAGGAAGGCGAAGGTGGCGATGGCCGCCAACATGCACAACACATAGAAGAACATCGCCCGGTCGTCCGGCTCGCCCGGGTAACTCGGCACCGTGATTCCGCCGCCGCCGCCGACATAGTCCCAGGTGCCGACGAGCTCGCCCGCGGCCAGAGCGACGCCAAGGGTGCCGATGGCGAAATAGGGGCCGCGGAGGCCGAACACGATCCAGCCGAAAAGAATTGCCAGGGCCACTGCTCCCAACGCCGCGGCGACAAGGCCCACGGCCAGGCCGGTGAAGTATTGCTCCGGGGTGTAGTTGATCTTGACCGCGCCGAAATGGGCCGTGTACTGGGCAACGTCGTAATACATCCCCACCTGGACCACCGTGCAGATATACATGCCGGCGCCGAAGAAGAGGATGTTGCCGAGCGAGTTGTAACCCATCTGCCCGCCCATGATGTCCCAGGTAAGCGCAAAGAGGATCATCACCCAGAGCACCGCCAGCTGGAACGTGTAGTTCGGGAACACAAGCGGCGCGACGATGGCCGCCGCGATAATGCCGCCGTACAACAGGCCCGTCGAAGCGCGGCCTATCATTGCACGACCTGCCGGTGCCGGCTCGTTTCGATCTGCCGCCAAATCAGGACCAGGACCAGCAGTCCGACCACGGTCGCCTGCTGATATTGGGCGCCGAACACGAAGCCCGAGAACTGCTCGGCGACGCCGAGCCCAAACCCCGTGAGGACGACCCCCACAAGATTTCCCAGCCCGGCCGCCGTGACAATCACGAAGGCGCGGATGGAGTAGCTCATGCCGAAAAAAGGCTGGATCACCCAGATCATCGAGATGAGCACCCCGGCGGCGCCGCAAATGGCGGCGTTGAGGGCGAAGGTGAAGGCATAGATCCGCTCGGTGTCGACGCCCATGACCTTGGCCGCGCGCGGGTTCTGCGCCGTCGCCCGGATGGCCTGGCCGATGCGGCTGCGCTTCATGAAGGTGACGATCAGGACCGCCAGGATCGCGGTCAGCACCAGGGACACCAGTTTGATGTCCGCGATGGTCACGAGACCGCCGAAAGCGGAGTGGATCCGGAACCCGGATTCCGCCACCTGCACGTCCGAGCCGAAAAGCAGGTTCAGCAGTTGCTGCAGCACGATGGCCAGACCGAAGGTGGCAAGCAGCGAGGTGAAAAGGTCCCGGCCGATGACGTAGCGGATGATCGACCGGTAAACCAGCCAGCCGAAGCCGAACATCAACACCGAGGCAACCGGCAACGCCAGGATGGGGTGGATGCCCATAGTGTACATGACGAAGGCGATGTAGCCGCCCATCATGACGAAGTCGCCCTGGGCGAGGTTCTTGACGTTCATGACGCCCCACACGAGCGCCAGGCCGTAGGCCGCCAGGGCGAAGACCGCACCGATCAGCAGGCCGTCCAGAATCAGCTGGACGTTGAGCACCGGGGCCATGGCGAGCAGCGCGAGGTTATCCCACATGGACCAAAGCTCCCGAGGACCCTCGGAGTGGGCGGAACCGCCCCCGCCGCGATGGGCGGGGGCGGTCAGGTCTCATACCCGATCGGTTCGGAATCGCTCCGAGATCAGTATTGCGGCTTCCTTGGATGGATCACCGCGTGGGAGGCCCACTTCGACGGCGCCACCACGTTGAGCTTGCCATCCTGGATTTGGCGCAGGACCATCGGTTTGGCGATGTTGTTGCCGGCCTCCGAGAACTTGATCCGGCCGTAGAAGGTCTCCATGTCGGTCGCCGCGAGGGCGTCGCGGACCTTTTCGGTGTCGAAGCTGTTCGCCCGCTCGAAGGCGTCCTTCCAGACCAGCACCGCGGCCGATGCCTGGGCGGCCTGATAGGGCACGTTCCTGTAGCCCTCGTAGGTCTGCTTGAACAGCCGGTCGTAGTCCGCGGCCGTGCCGAAGGCCTTGCCGCTGTAGCTCAACGTCTCGGCCCACTGGGTCGGGCACAGAAAGCCGTTTGTCGCGGCACCGAACTTGGAAATGACTTTCGCGGCCTCGCAATGGGTCATCGCGATCATCGGCACGTCGATCCGCATTTCCTTGATCTGGCGCGCGGCCGTAGCGGCCCCTTTGGAGTGCCCGGAGACGACCAGGAGGTCCGGCTTCACGGCCTTGACCTTGGTCAGCGTCGCCGACATGTCGCTCAAGTCGCGCGGCAGTTTGTCGTCGATCACGATTCGCATGCCGTGCTTCTTGACGTCGTCGATCACGCCGGCGCGCACGTCGAGCGAGAAGGGGTCGTTCTCGAACGCCATCGCCACCTTGACGTCGGCCGGCTTCTTGCCGTTTTTCTCAGCGATTTCGGCGGCCAGGGCAATGGCGCTGGCCAGGTACTGCTCGGACGTGGAAAGCACGGCAAAGATGTACCGGTTGCCCTGGGTGAACAACGAACGTGACGCTCCCTCCGCCTCGACCATGGGGATCTTGTATTTCGCGGTCACCGGCGCAATGGCCTTGGTCAAGCCCGAGGAGTACGGCCCAAGCATGTACTTGACGCCGTCCTGCTTGATCAGGCGTTCGGCGAGCTGGGCCCCGCGCGCCGGCGTCGACTCGTCGTCGTAGTAAATGATCTTCAGCTTGTACGACTCGCCGCCGACCTTGACGCCGCCCGTCTCGTTGATGCGCTTGACGGCAAGGTTGTAGCCGTTCTGGGCGTGGATGCCGTTGGTCGAGTACTTGCCGGTCAGAGAGATGGCCGAGCCCAGGATGATCGTGTCGCCCTCGACCTTGGCGGCGACCGGTCCGGCCGTCGCCACGCTGACGGCGGCGACCAAGGCGGCGCCAGCCACTATCGGTTTGATGCAAGACATTCGATGTTACCTCCCTTGTCAGTCCGTTTCTTACCTTGTCGCCGGCTTCTGCAACGTCCGGCGGTTGGCTCGAGGCTGATCATATCGCCGCGGACTGTGAGCGCAACCCCGGAGCCGCCCGGCACGGGGCGCTCGGGCATGCTGCACTGCAACATGAGACCCGCCCCCGTCCGGTCGGGCCGGAGACGGCGAGTCGGGTGCCTCTGCGCGGCCGGGCCGAGGGACGGGGCGCGCGGGGTGAGCGCGGGCAGGATCCCTCGGGGTCAGCCCGGCGCCCGCCCGTCCTCGGCCTGCCAGGGCAAGGCGCGGCGCAGGCCCGTGTCGACCGCGGCGTACAACCCTACGGCGAAGACGGCGAGGACGAACAGGGCGGCGAACATGACGTCGACCTGCATGCGCGCGTTGGCCTGGAGCATCAGGTAGCCCAGTCCCGCGCTGGAGCCGACCCACTCGCCGACCACGGCGCCGATCGGGGCCACCGCCGTGGCCACCCGGATCCCCGAGCTGAGCGCCGGCAGTGCGGCCGGAATCCGCACGTGCCAAAGGGTGCGCAACGCTCCGCCGCCCATGGTTCGGGCGAGGTCGAGCCAGCCCGGCTCGGTCCGGCGCAGGCCGTCGAAGAAGGCGGCGGTGACCGGGAAGTAGATGATCAGCGTCGCCATGGCGACCTTGGAGGCCAGGCCGTATCCGAGCCACAGCACGAGGACCGGCGCCAGCGCGAAGACGGGGATCGCCTGGCTGACCACGAGCACCGGCAGGAGCCAGCGCCGCGCCGGTCGGAAGCTCGCGATCAGTATGGCCGAGAGGCCGCCGAGCAAGGTCCCGAGCACCAGCCCGAGCAGGATTTCGGCCACGCTCACCCTGGCGTGGGCGAGCAGGCTCGGCCAATGGGCGAGCAGCGCCAGGGCGACCCGGTCCGGGCCCGGCAGGATGTAGTGCTGGACCCCGGTCAGCAGCACCAGCGCCTGCCAGGCGCCGATCAGGCCGGCGAAGATTACCAAGGGGCGCAGCAGCCTCATGACGCTGCGGCCGCCATGCGCGCCTGGGCGCGGCTCAAGCGCTTGAGCAGCTCCGCCTGAAGCGCGAGCAGGGACGGGTCCCCCGGGTCGCGCGGCGGTGTCCCCGACGGCTCCAGGGCGCTGTCCAGGCGCGCCGGGGCGCCGGCCATGACCTGAATCCGGTGGCCAATGCGCAGGGCCTCGAGCGGGTCGTGGGTGACCAGCAGAACGGTGCGCCCGGCCAGCACCTCGGCGGCGAGCGCCTGGAGCTGGTAGCGGGTGATGGCGTCGAGGGCGGAGAACGGCTCGTCCATCAGGACTATGGGGCGGTCCTCCATCAGGGTGCGGGCCAGGGCGACGCGCTGGCGCATGCCTCCGGACAGCTTGGCCGGGCGGGCGCGCTCGCGGCCCGCCCGACCGACGCGGGCGCGCAGGGCGCGGGCGCGGCCCACGGTCGCGGCGTCCAGGCGCTCGCCGCGCAGCCGCGCGCCGAGGGTGACGTTGCCGAGGGCCGAAAGCCAGGGCAGAAGCAAGTCCTGCTGCGCCAGGTACGCGACCCGGCCGCGCACCGGGCGGCCGTCGCCGTCCACCGCCTCGCCGCCGCCGTGCGCCAGGCCCGCGATCAGGCGCAGCAGGCTGGTCTTGCCGACACCGGAGGGTCCGAGCAGGCAGGTCGTCCGGCCCGCCGCCAAGGTGAGGTCGAGCTCCTCGAAGACGACCGCGCCGCCGTAGCTCAGGCCGGCGGCGTGGAGATGAACGGACGGCGCTCCCGCGGAGCGCTGGCTGGACACGGTTGCACGCTCCCTACGCCGGTACTAACCGGATCAGGTTCGAGGGCCCGAACTTCGGGCCCTTGGGGTCGTCCCGCCGCGGTCAGGGACCTCTCAGCCGGCCACCCGGCTCCCCCAGTGGCGCCCCAGTGGCGCGGCGCATGATGGCAGCACGCCGGAGGCGCGGCAAGGCCGGGCGGACACGCGCGCTGCGCGCCGCCTCGCGTGCCGTAGGGCCGGCCCCGCCGGTGGCCGGTATTACGCCCTCATTTCACCAGTGCGATCCGGTCGCGGCTGGAGACCGTAAGGCCGGCCAGACAGTCCAGCGTCTCGCCTGCCTCGCTGCGGCACGAGGGAATGTCGTTGACCAGCACGCGGCCGAGGTCGGCGCACGGGCGCGGGATCAGGGCGAAGCGCGCGACGGTGGTCTTGTCCTGGCGCAGGGGCGCCAGGTCGAGCAGCACCTGGCGGGCGATGATCCCCTCGCGGTCGAAGACGTAGAGGTCCAGGCTGAAGCGGTCGAGGGTCTGCCCGAGGGCGTTGCGCACCACGAACGAGGCGACGCACGATCCGACGTTGTCCTCGACCTTGTTGAGCTCGATGTGCAGGCCCGGCTCGGCGGCCGGCGAGGGGGCCGCGAAAGCCAACAGCCCGGCCAGGGCGAGGGCGGTCCGTCCGAGATCGGATCGGCGCGAACGGGCCGGCGTGCCGGTGCAAGACGCGGCCGGGGCCGCAGGCGTGTTCGACGTCATGGCATCGAGCCCCCAAGGCTTCTTGTTCTTCCCGCCCCGGCGCGTGCCGCGGCGGGACGGCGCTGATTGACGGGCACATACTAGCGTTCGGCGAGCGGGAGAGTCGATCCGCCAAGCGCATTTGGCCGCCATTCGATCCGAAGCTATGAATCAACATCAATAAAGTTAAATTATATATTGATTTAAAGATATATTTTGAGGAACTGTTGTTCCCGGCGCGCGCGCCGGCTTAACCGCGACTTAAATTGCCCCGTCTAGGCTGGGCCGGGATTTGCGAACGAGGCGCGTCTGCGGCATGCCCGGATCATCGATCGGCAGTATCGGCGCGTTCGGCCCGGGCGGGCGGCTCGGGCTCGTCATCGGCCACCGGAGCGTGGCCAAGGCGGATGACGGCAAAGAGATCGTCGCCCTGCGCGTGCGGACGTTCGAGCCCCTGCGCCCGGAGCAGGTCGGGCCGGGCGCCCGGCCCGTCGGCCGGCCGATCCTGCGCCCGTCGGTAGCCGACGACTCACGGGTTTCCGACGGGCCGCGCCCGGCGGGTGCCGGCGCGCCGCAGGCCAGCACCGCGGCCAAGACTCCGGACCGCCTGACACCCGAGGAGAAGGCGGCCGTCGACCGGCTTCGCCAACGCGACGCCCAGGTGCGCCAGGAGGAGCAGGCCCACGCCGCGGTGGCCGGCGACCTGGCCGGTCCGATCAACTACATCTACCGGACCGGGCCCGACGGCCGCGCCTACGCGGTGGGCGGCTCGGTCCCGATCCGGTCCCAGGTGCTGAGCGGCGACCCCGCCGAGGCGGCGCGCATCGGCGCCCGCCTTTCCGCCGCGGCGCAGGCCGCGACCAATCCCTCCGCCGCCGACCTCGCCGTCGCGCGCCAGGGCTACCGTCTCAGCGGTGCCGCAACCGGGGCCGGCCCAGAGCAGGCCGCCCGGCGGCCCGGCCGCACCCTCGACCTCAGCGTCTGATCGCGGCAAGAACCCGGCGCGGTTGCGCGGCGCCGCCCATGCGGCTATCTAGCGCGGGAGCGATCCACCCGCGACGGGGGCGCGAGGCCATGAAGGAGCGGCCGCGCTTCATCGGCAGCGAGATCTACCGGAAGTCGACCTACGGGGCCCGGCATCCGCTTGGGATTCCCCGGGTCTCGACCGTGATCGACCTGACGCGGGCGCTCGGCTGGCTGCCCGACGAGGTCTACATCGACAGCCCGCGGGCCACGCCCAAGCAACTCGCCCGCTTCCACGACATCGAATACATCGAGGCGGTCCGGGAGGTGGAGCGCAGCCAGCGCGCGCCGCCGGAGGTGCGCCGACGCTTCAACCTGGGATGCAACGGCAACCCGGTGTTCGGCGAGATCTTCCGCCGCCCGGCGACCGCCTGCGGCGGCTCGATCCTGGCCGGGTGTCTGCTGGGCGCGCCGGGCGCGGTCTACCACCCGGCCGGCGGCACGCACCACGGCCGGCGCGGCCGGGCGAGCGGATTCTGCTTCTTCAACGACCCGGTGCTCGCGATCCTGTCCCTGCTCGACCGCGGCGTCGGCCGCGTCCTCTACCTGGACGTGGACGCCCATCACGGCGACGGGGTTCAGGACGCCTTCCATGACGACGACCGCGTCTTCACCGTCTCGGTGCACGAGGCCGGGCGCTGGCCCATGAGCGAGGCCCGCAATCCGGCCCGTCCGCCCGGCGCGGCGTCCGACCGGGCCGGGGGCTCGGCGCGCAACCTGCCCGTGCCGGCCGGCTTCAACGATAGCGAGTTGGACTTCGTGCTCCAGGCGGCGATCCTGCCGCTCGCCGAGGACTTCGCGCCCGAGGCGGTGGTCCTGCAGTGCGGCGCCGACGCCCTGGAGGACGACCCCATGAGCCGCCTGTCGCTGTCCAACCGGGCCCTGTGGCGTGTCGCCGCCGCCGCGCGCCGGCTCGCGCCGCGGGTCCTGGTGCTGGGCGGGGGCGGCTACAACCCGTGGTCGGTCGCCCGCTGCTGGACCGGCGTGTGGGGCACGCTCAACGGCTTCGAGATCCCCGCGCGCCTGCCGGCGCGGGCCGAGGCGGTGCTGCGCGCGCTCACCTGGCGCCACAGCCGCGGCCGGAATCCGCCGGAGGACTGGTTCACGACCTTGGCCGACCGGCCCCGGCCCGGGCCGGTGCGCGCGGAGGTGCGCGCGCTCGCAGCCGCGGTGCTGGCGCCGTGAGCCGGCTTGCCGGGGATCGGCGATCGGCCTATGTGTCGGGCATGTTCGGTTGGGCCCGCCTCGCGCCCGCCTTGGCGGCACTGTCCCTCGGCCTTTGCGTCCTATTGGCCCCCGGCCTCGACCGGACACCGGCCGGCGCGCAGGTCCGCCTGGAAACCTTCGCGCGCGGGGAGCTGACGATCGAGACCGCCGCGGGCGCGCGACACCGCTTCCGGGTCGAACTCGCGCTGACGCCCGCGCAGCAGGCGCAGGGCCTGATGTACCGCCGCCGTTTGCCGGCGGATGCCGGCATGCTGTTCCTCTACGGCAACGACGCGCCGGTATCCATGTGGATGAGGAACACGCTGATCCCGCTCGACATGCTGTTCATCGGGCGCGATGGGCGCATCGTGCACGTGGCGGAACGGACGGTGCCGGGCTCACTCGAGACGATCTCGGCCGGGCGGCCGGTGGCGGGCGTCCTGGAGCTCAATGGGGGAACCGCGGCCCGACTGCGGATAAGGGTGGGGGACCGGGTTTTGCACCCGGCGTTCGGGACCGCCCCTTGAGCACCCGCGTCCGCGCGCGCCGGTCCCTTGTAACGGGAGCCCGGGGTCCTAGGCCTCGGGGTCGAGGGCGATCTGTTCCATGTTCCGCCAACCCTCGCCGGCGGCGACGAGGCAGCTCATGCCCTGTGGCGTCGTGACGATGATCGTCCAGGTCCCGCCCTTGGCGTCGGTCAGCACCTCGACCAGGCCCCCGTTGTTGGTCACGCCGGAGGCGACCGGCGCTTCCTTGTACTTCTTGGCCAGCAGGTCCAGGACGTGCTGCCGTTTGTTGCACTGGGACTGGGCCGCCGCCGCGGTGGTGAGGAGGGCGAAGCCTGCGCCGAGCGCCAATGTCTTCCACATGACGAGCCTCACAGGGTCCAAAACTCCCGGCCAAAACCGTTTCGGCCGGATCATTCAGTCTCACCGGCCGGCGTAAAGATTGAATTAATTTTGCGTAAAGGCGGCGTTAACCGTTAACACCGGCCTTCCTCCCGCGCGCCGCGCGGATCAGCGCTTGCGCGCCAGCGTCAGGCCGTCGCCGATGGGCACGAGCGAGATGCCGACCCGCTCGTCGCCGTGCACCTTTTCGTTGAGGGAGCGGATGGCCCGGGTCTCCTCGTCCTGGCGCGAGCGATCGGCGACCGAGCCGTTCCAGAGCACGTTGTCGATCGCCATAAGCCCGCCGGGGCGCAGGAGCGTCAGGCCCCGCTCGTAATAGTTGTCGTAGTTCTCCTTGTCGGCGTCGATGAACATGAAGTCGAAGGTCCCGGCGCCGCCCTCGGCGACCAGGCGGGCCAAGGTTTCGAGCGCGGGGCCGAGGCGCAGGTCGATCTTGTCGGCGACCCCGGCCTCGGCCCAGTAGCGGCGCGCCACGGCGGTGAACTCCTTGCTGATGTCGCAGGCCACGACCCGGCCGTCCGCGGGCAGGCCGAGCGCCACGCACAGCGCGCTGTAGCCGGTGAACGTGCCGACCTCCAGGGTCCGCCGGGCGCCGATCAGCTCGACCAGGAGGCGCATGAACTGGCCCTGCTCGGGCGCGATCTGCATGTTCGCCCGGGGCAGGGCCGCGGTCTCCTCGCGCAGGCGGGCGAGCACCGGCGGCTCGCGCAGCGAGTGGTCGAGCAGGTAGGCGTAAACCTTGTCGGTGAGATGGATCGTGCGGGCGGCCATCGGGCTCGGCGACCTCTTGCGCGAGCGCGGCTCAGCGCGCGGCGATGACCCCGACCTCGACGATGAATTTGGTGAACGCGAGCTTGGCCTCGACGCACGCCCGCGCCGGGGCGCGGCCCTCGGGCACCCAGGCGTCCCAGACCTCGTTGATGGCGTCGTAGTCGCGGATGTCGGCGAGCCAGATGGTGGCCGACAGGAGCTTGGACTTGTCCGTGCCGGCGTCGGCCAGCATCCGGTCGATCCGGGACAGAGTGTCCCGCATCTGCGCCCTGGCATCTTCGCCCGGCGCGTCCTCGGCGACCTGGCCGGCCAGATAGACGGTATCGCCATGGATGACGACTTGGCTCATCCTCCGGCCCACGTGCTTGCGTTCGATGGTCATGACGTGGCCTCCCGCGTTGCGGGCCGCCCGCGTCCCGCGGCGGCCGGTTGTCTCCAATGCGGCGTCACCGACCTTCCATTCCTAATGCTGCCCTAATGCTGCAGGATCTGGCTGAGGAACAGCTTGGTGCGGTCGGACTGCGGGTTGTGGAAGAACTCTTCCGGCTCGTTCTGCTCGATGATCTCGCCGGCGTCCATGAAGATGACCCGGTTGGCGACCTTGCGCGCGAAGCCCATCTCGTGGGTCACGCACAGCATGGTCATGCCCGACTCGGCCAGCTCCACCATAACGTCGAGCACCTCGGCGATCATCTCCGGGTCGAGCGCCGAGGTCGGCTCGTCGAACAGCATGATTTTCGGACTCATGCACAGGCTGCGGGCGATCGCCACGCGCTGCTGCTGGCCGCCGGAGAGCTGTCCCGGGAACTTGTGCGCCTGTTCCGGGATCTTGACCCGTTCCAGGTACTTCATGGCGGCCTCCTCGGCCTCGGCCTTGGGCATTCTCTTCACCCAGATCGGGGCCAGCGTCAAGTTCTGCAACGCGGTCAGGTGGGGGAAGAGGTTGAAGTGCTGGAAGACCATGCCGACCTCGCGGCGGACGTGCTCGATGTGCTTGAGGTCGCTGGTCAACTCGACGCCGTCGACGACGATCTGACCGCGCTGATGCTCCTCCAGGCGGTTGATGCAGCGGATGAGGGTCGACTTGCCGGAGCCCGAGGGGCCGCAGATGACGATGCGCTCGCCCTTGTGGATCGTCAGGTTGATGTCCTTGAGGACGTGAAACTGACCGAACCACTTGTGGACGCCGACCATCTGGATCGCGACCTCCTCGGACACGGTCAGCGGCTTGGCCGGTTCGCGCACCTCGTGCTCTTGCAGATCTCGTGCCATCCTATCCTCCAGGGCTCCCCATCGATTGTCCGGCCAAGCGCCTCGAGCGGCCTAGCGCCGTTCGGTGCTGAGCTTCTTCTCCAGGCGCTGGCTGTAGCGCGACATGCTGAAGCAGAAGATCCAGAAACCGAAGGCGGCGAACACGTAGCCCTCAATGGCGAAGCCGAGCCAGTCCGGGTTGGTGCCGGCGAGCTGGACCATGCCGAGGAAATCGAACAGTCCGATGATGAGGACCAGCGTCGTATCCTTGAACAGGCCGATGAAGGTGTTGACGATCCCCGGGATCACCATCTTGAGCGCCTGCGGCAGGATGACCAGTCCCATCATCTTCCAGTAGCTGAGGCCCAGGGCCTGGGCCGCCTCGTACTGGCCCTTGGGCAGCGCCTGCAGGCCGCCGCGCACGACTTCCGCCATGTACGCGGCGGAGAACAGCATGACGCCGAGCAGGGCCCGGACCAGCTTGTCGAAGTTCATGCCCTCCGGCAGGAACAGCGGGAACATCACCGAGGCCATGAACAGCACGGTGATGAGCGGCACCCCGCGCCACAGCTCGATGAAGGCGATGCAGATGGCGCGCACGATGGGCATCGCCGAGCGCCGGCCGAGCGCGAGGACGACGCCGATGGGCAGCGAGGCCACGATCCCGACCCCGCCGATCACCAGGGTCAGGAACAGCCCGCCCCACAGCGGCGTCTCGACAAAGGGAATGACCGTTTGAACGTCGGCAAAGAACGGCTCGATGTTCGATGTCCAGTCGAGGCTTCCGAAATTGAGGAAGTCCGGCGGCCCCGCCGCCAAGAGATAGATGAACGCGAGGTAGACCGGCAGCAGAATCCGGGCCAAGCGGCCGGGCAGGCCCGCCTGATCGTCGTATCCCCAGGGACAGAGGGCGGCGAGCGCCAGCATCGTCCCGGTGACGGCCAGGGCCCACGGCGGCGACGGACCCGCGATCTCGTCCCAGAAGAGCAAGGGCAGCGCGAAACCGATGAAGGCGAGCACGGCCGTCGCGACGCTGAGCTGCCGGAAATTCTCCGCGATCAAGGCGCGCCACTGCGCGAGACGCAGGCCGACGACGAGCGCGACCGCCGGCACGACGGTCAGCACGATGGCGAGGACGACGGCAAAGCCCGGGGCGCCGCGCAGCAGCCCGCTCGTCCAGGTCGATGGGGCGGACAGGCCGAGCAGCGGCATCAGGACGAGCAGCACGATGGAGACAGCGGCGCTCCATTCGCGCAAGATCCCGAAAAGTGGCAGCACGGCGAGGAGTCCCAGGGCCAGCGCCGCGAATCCCATCAAGCGGTACGGCCACGCATCGACCGTCTCTCCGGACAGCCCGACGAACAGATAGAGGGCGATCAAGGGGTAGCCGACCAGCAGGAACAGGCCGATCCACGGCTTCCACCGGAAGCGCGGCACGAAGAGCAGCGCGCCCGTCGCGACCAGGATCACGTACGCCGTATTGATCCGCCAGATTTCCTCCGGCGGATAGCGGCCGTACATGAGCTGGCGGAACCACACCTTGATGAAGACCCAGCAGGCGCCCTCCCGCGGTGCACAGGCCTCTCGGGTGTCGCCGGCCCAGTAGGCGTCGATGAACGCCCATTCGATGACGGGGGGCACGATCCACAGCAGGAAGAGCCCGGCAAGCACGGTGAGCACCGTGCTCCAGATCGAGGAAAAGAGATTCTCCCGGAGCCAGCCGATGAGCCCGACGGTCGTGACCGGCGCGGGCAGGTCCGGGTGCTGGCCGGGCGCGTAGGTCTGGGCTTGCTCGCTCATGGTCTACCGCTCCACCAGCGCCATCTTTTTGTTGTACCAGTTCATGAAGGCCGAGATGAGCAGGCTGATCACGAGGTAGGTGCCCATGGTGATGGCGATAATCTCCACCGCCTGGCCGGTCTGCATGAGCACGGTGCCGGCGAACACCAGGACGATGTCCGGATAGGCGATCGCCGCCGCGAGCGATGAATTCTTTGTCAGGTTCAGATACTGGCTGGTCAGCGGAGGGATGATGACCCTGAGGGCCTGCGGAATGATGACCAGGCGCAAGGTGTGCCCCGGCTTCAGGCCCAGCGCGTAGGCCGCCTCGGTTTGGCCGTGGCTGACCGCCAGGATGCCGGCGCGCACGATTTCGGCGATGAAGGCGGCGGTGTAGGTGGACAGCGCGACCACCAGGGCCACGAACTCGGGGATCATCACGACCCCGCCCCGGAAGTTGAAACCCTTGAGCACCGGGTACTCCCAGGACATCGGGAACCCGGTGACGATGGCGGCAAGAAGGGGCAATCCGACGATGACCGCCAGCGAGGTGAGGAACACCGGGAACTGCTGGCCGGTTTGGTCCTGCCGCTTGTGGGCCCAGCGGGCCAGCAGGATCATCGCCGCCACAGCGATGAGGAAGGCGATCCAGATCAGCGAGAACCCCGCCTCGAAAATGGGCGAGGGCGTATGAAGTCCGCGGTTGTTCAGGAAGAAGGTGTCGAACAGTCGGACGCTCTGACGGGGCGACGGCAAGGCGCGCAGCACCGCGAAATACCAGAAGAAGAGCTGCAGAAGCAGTGGAATGTTGCGCAGGATCTCTACATAGGCCGCCGCCATCTTCGCGACCAGCCAGTTGCGGGAAAGCCGGGCGACGCCGATGAGGAACCCGAGGATGGTCGCGAAGACGACGCCGATGCCCGAGACCAGGAGGGTGTTGAGCAGCCCGACCAGGAACGCCCGTCCGTAGGTCGACTCCTCGCTGTACTCGACCAGGGTCATCGAGATGCTGAAACCGGCCGTGGTGTTGAGAAAGCCGAAGCCGGAGGCGATGCCTTGTCGTTCCAAATTCTCGAGGGTGTTGTTGACCAGGTAGACGCCGCCGAAGATCACGGCCGCGAGGACCAGCGCCTGGAAGAACAGGGCACGAACGCGGGGATCGTTCCAGGCCGGCGGCCTTGCGGGCGGGGCCGCTGTCTTCACGTCTACGGCCACGGCAGCCTCTCGGGGTTGTGCGCGGAACCGGAGGGAGAGCGGAGGGGGGGGGGGGCCGCCGCCCGGGCCCCCCCCCCGCGCGCAGAGGG
>JBHHZJ010000033.1:0-30559 GCA_046758005.1 Kiloniellaceae bacterium | reverse complement strand
AGCCGAAGCTGGTTGCTCCGATCAAGCCGCCCGAGGCGACCGACACGGTGTCGGCAACGATGTCAATCGTACCGCTGTTGCCGAGGGAGTTCGAGAACGTACTGACTTGGCCTCGCTCTTGAACTGTCAGGCTTCCGGTCTCGATCGTGATCGTTCCTGCATTCCCGCTCGTAAACTCGCCTCCGAACGAACTGGCAAAAATGCCGGCCGAATTGCCGGTGGCACTGATCCCCCTGACCAGAATCGAGTCGGCAACGATGTTAACGTTGCCCGCCGAGCCAGGGCCCCTGAAGATCGTGGCACTGAGCTCAGCGCCGTCCAGGATCTCCAGACGACCGACGGTAACGGTCAGATCCCCTGCATTTTCGATACTCTGGCTCAGGGAGCCAACTTGCGTGGTAATGCCGGTGAACCCCGCGCTGCCGCCCTGAACGGTGACGCTGTCGGCGACGATCTCAAGCGATCCGGCAATCCCGCCGCCGAACGAAAACGTATCGATGAAGGAGGATTGCTCGGTTCCATCGACGATCAAACGGCCGGCGTTGATGAAGATGTCGCCGGACCGGCCGGTGCCGAAGAACGTGGCCTGAGCGTCCATTATCGAGTTGGCTGCCAACTCCACGCTGTCGGCGGTCACGCTGATGCCGCCGCTGGGGCCGGAGCCGAATACGCGCGAGCCAATGGCTGAACCTAACTGGAAAATATTTCCGGACCTGTTATCGGCCACCAGCTGCACCCGTCCTGCAACGATGTCGATGCGCCCTGAACCACCCGCGCCGAAGCTGGAGGAAACGATCTCGGCCTTATCGAGAATGACATCGTCCGTGACTTGAATGTCGACCCCAACGCTGGCGCCGTCCGTTGCGCCTGTTGTTCCGCTGTTAATGGCCGTCTGGGTTCCGCTCGATGCGCTGTTATCGATGATCAGCCGGCCGCCTCGAATGAAAACCGTGCCACCCGGATCACCCCTTGTGCTGAGGAGCGCTCCGTCACGAAGGTTGACGGTCCCCAGCGCACCGAAGCCCTCAAGGCCGAGGTCGCCCGGCGACGGGACGACCTGGCCCGGAGACGACACGCTGGCCAGATTGATTCGTCCGCTCGGCGCCAGCAGTTCACCACCGACGATGTCCAAGTTGCCGCCCACCACGGACAGAGTCTGTCCGGCCGGCACTTCGAGCTCGCTCCCGGTGGCCGTGATCGAGGCCGGGTTGGCGGTGAGGAACCCGAAGGCGGACGGATCGGCGACGCTCAAGACCGTGTTCGCCGGGTTGCTCGCGTCGAACACCCCGCCGTCCGGGAACCTGATCTGGTCGGCGGTGGAGACGTGGAACGAGCCCGGCACGTCGAGCGAGGCGTTCGGCCCGAAGACCACGCCGGAGGGGTTGATGAAGAAGAAGTCGGCCGTCCCGATGGTCGAGCGCAGGAGCCCGTCGATGTTGGAGACCGTGCCGCCGGTCACCCGGCTGATCACGTTGTCGATGGTGTCGGGGCCGCTGAAGGTCGCGCTCTGGCCGGTGTTGATGTTGAAGTGGCGGAAGCTGTGGAAAAGGTTGCCGCTTCGCTGAGTGCCGAGGCCCGCCCCAATGCCGAAATTCGGGCCGGCCAGCACCTGCGCCGCGCCCATCGTGCCGTCGGTCTCGATCTGGGCGTGCGAGTAAGCCCATGGCGCGGATACCGCGACCAGGACCGGAAGCGCCAAACCCCAGCGCCTAGCGGATAGACTCCGCTCTCTGCCGGATGAACGTGACTGCTCTCCCATGACGCTGCCCCTTCGTGAGAAGCACGCGTTTTTTTCTTTCTTGCTCAAATCTTCTCAAAAATCATACAGCAGAACAACCTTTTATTTCTGTTACGCTCCACGTAGATCCCATATTAACGCCTGCGAACACTTCTCAGATCTACGGGAAGTGCAAATCATTTTCGTGCGATGACGCGGAATATGTTAGGCCATGTCTTGCGCGGAGCGCGATCGACAGCCTCACGGCGAGCGGTCGAAGGCCGCGACTCGTTGGAGGCCCACCTGATCGAGGAAGCTGGCCCGCCAGGCGCGCCACTTGGCCGACGCGGCCCCGCCGCTCGCGGCGCTCGAGGCCAACTCGATGGCGTCGTACCAGTAGCCGGCCCGCCCATAGAGGGCGAAGCGGTCCTCGGCGTCGGCGCGCTCCAGACGGGCCTTCAGCCCGCCGTCCGGCGCCCTGAGAAGCAGGGTCGCGCTGGTGACGATATCGGTGGATCGGCTCAAGGGGTTCTTGACCAGCGCGATCGACCATTCGTAGAGAACGCCGGGCTCGAGCCTTACGCCAAGCTCGGACAACGAGACCCCGGCGATCCCGCCCGCGGCCGGTCGGCCCAACGTGACCTCGGCGACCGGCTCGATCCAGTCGTCCCGGATCAGGGCGAATTCCACCTGCCGGGTCGGTGCGCGTGACACGTACCAGTAGAGCGTGGGGCTCTCGCGACTGGTCAGTCCGGTGCTTTCCGGCGCCAGGACCGTCACGAAGATGCCCTCGTCCCCGATTCCGCGCGTCGCGCCGCCGATCCGCCGCGTGGGCGCGCCGCGCAGGGGCGGCAGGTAGACGGGCTTCTTGACCTCGGGTCGTTTCTCAACCTCGTTCGCCGCCCACGCGGCCATGCCCGGCGTGCTCGGCGAGCCGTCCATTCGTGCGGCGAGGGTGGTCAGAACCAGTCCCGCCGCGGCAACGAGCAAAACGCGAGAGACCGTCATTTTCGTGCCTGTGCAACCTCTCCGGCCGGACCGGTGAAACCGATCAATCGATAAACGGTGACCTTTTCGGCCTTGCCCTTGAGTTGGACCTCGCCGAACTTGCGCGCCTCGAAAGCACCGTCGAGCAGTTTAAGCGTGGCTCCGCTGATGGCGATCGTACAAGCCGCGTTGTCGGCTTCGCGGTCCGTCAGCTCGGCGGCGAAACGTTCCAGGCGCGAGGCCGTATTCACCGTGTCGCCGATGACCGTGTATTCGAGCCGCTCGGCGCTGCCCACGCTGCCGGCCACGAGCTCGCCGGTATGTATGCCGATCCGGATACCTACCGTGGGCAGGCCGGCTGCCCGAAACGCCTCGTTGAGACGCTCGAGCTCCCGCGTCATCTCGAGCGCGCAACGGGCCGCGTTCTTTGCCTGCTCGGCAACCAATCGGTCATTGTCGCACGGAACAGGCACGCCGAAAACCGCCATCACCGCGTCACCGACGAACTTGTCGATCACACCGCCGTGGCCTGTGACCACGCGGACCATCGCATCCAGATACCCGTTCAACCAGTTGATCAGGCTCTCCGGATTCAAACGTTCGGCGATCCGGGTGAAGCCCCTGATATCGGAGAACAGGACCGTCGCCCGCAAGGACTGCGGCCTGGGACGGCCGCGATCCAGGAACTCGTCCCTGCGGCGCCAGATCTCCTCGGCGACGGGTCCCGAAACGTGGCGGGAAAACAAGCTCATCAGATAGGCCCGGTCGCGCCGTTCCCGATAGGACATGTAGGATGCGCCGAACCCGGCCGAGCCCGCCGCACCGAGCACGGCCGGCACCACCGGAATCCACCAGGAATACAGGAAGGCGGCAAGTGCGGCGCCGGTGAGGCAAAACACCTCCATCCCCAACGCGAATGCAAACCACAGCGGCGCCCGCACCCAGCGGGCCACGGCCGCGCCGGTCAGGGTCCAGATCAGGATCCAGAACGCTTCCTGAGCGTCGGACAGGCTTCGGGTGACGGGGTTTGCGTTCAGCCCGTGCCGGATGACCTGATCGGTCATGGCGGCCTGCAACTCGACGCCGTAGGTCGGCCGGTCCGCCGCGGCGCTGAACGGTGTGTGGAAGAAGTCCTTGACCGTCTGCGCCGTCACGCCCACCAGCACGATCTTTCCCCGCATCAGATCCGGTGAAAACGCGCCCCGCAGGACATCGCCCAGGCCCACGACCGGATAAGCCGGCGGGCCGTACCTGAAGTCGAGCAGATACTGATATCCCCTGGCATCCGCACCGACGTAGGCGCCGTCGTTGCGCTCGAACGGCGGAATCGTGATCGCCCCGAGCCTAATATGCGTGGGGTCGTCGTCGCCGGGCTGCGGGAAGATCTCTCGGGATCCGAGGTAGCGTAGGGCGAGCCTGAGGCTCAAGCTGAAATCCACCGTTACCCCGTCGTCCATGAACAGAACGCCCCGGCGCACGGCGCCATCGGGATCGGCGACGATGTCCGAGAAGCCGGTGCGATCGGTATCGGCAAGCGCGGCAGGCGCAGCGACGGCCAAGGAGGGATGTTCGGCGAACTTGCTCACCCAGAATATTTCGTCCCGCTCCGCCAGCAGCTTGGCCAGGCGCTCGCCGCCGTCTCCGACCGGTTGATCGCGGTAGACGTCGACGCCGATCAGCTCGGGCTCCGGCCGCAGCAGGCGTTCGAGAAGATCGGCGAGGATCCCGTCGGTCAGCGGCCAACCCAAGCGTGTAATCTCTTCGTCGCCGGCGCTGACGATGACGATCCGCTGAACGGCCGGCGGGTCTTGCGCCCGGGCGCGGAGGAACAGGTCGTAGGCCTGCAGCTCAAGCCATTGGAGCATCCCCGCCCAGCGGACCAGCGCGATCACGACAAACACGGCGCCCGCGATCAGGAAGACCTGGACAGGCTGGTTGCGGACCAAGCCACCAATGTTGGGCCAGCCCGTCATGTCACCGCCCGGAAGAATTCCGCATTGGGATCGCCAAGGTCCGATCCGTTGGCGAGGGCGTGCCGTCAAGCATCCGCCCCGCGTCGGTTGCGACGCCCGGCACCGCGTCGTTTGCGTGAGTATGGCCCCACTACCGGCGGCGAGAAAGTGGCGATCGTCACGATTCGCCCCGGGATTTTGCCGGTGCTTGGGTTAGACTCCTGGGCGCACGGTGAGAGCGGAAAACTTCCCGGGGATCGAGTCGTGTCCAGAGTCTTCTGCCAGTTGGCCGGGGCCGCCGGCGTTCACGGCGGGCCGGGCGCGCGGGCCGTGTGCGTCCTCGGCCTTCTTGCCGCCGCGCTGACGGCGGCCCCGGCGGCCACGCGCGGGGCGGCGCAGGAGGTCCGGCTGACCCTGGCGCACCCGGCCGCCGAGACCTCCCACGCCCACATGAGGTTCCTCAAGCCCTGGGCGCAGCGCCTGCCGATCCTCTCCGGCGGGCGGCTGCGCGTCGCGATCGAGCCGGGGGCCGGCCCGGTGGCCGATCTCGCGGCGCGGCTGGCCGCCGGCGGCATCGATCTGGCCTGGCTGCCCGCCGCCGCGGTGCTGGGTCCCGGCGCCCGGGTCGAGGCCTTCGAGCTGCCGTTCATGGCCTGGCCGGCGGAGGCGGCCAGTCAGGCGGCGATGGCGTTCCTCGACCGCAACGGCGCGCCCAAGGCCGCCGACGTTCGGGTTATTCTGCTGCACGTCGGCGCGCCCGCGGTCCTGCATACGCGCGCCCCGCCCGTGCGCAGGATCGAGGATCTGCGCGGGCGTCGGCTCTATGCCCCGACGCGCGCCCTGCGCGCGTTCCTGCGCGAAGCCGGGGCCGAGCCCGTGGGGCCGGCGGTGGGCGAGGATATCGCCGCGCTGCTGGCGCAGGGGCGGCTCGACGGCGCGGTGATGTCGTTCGCCGAGGCGGCCCCGGCCGGCGTGATCGACGCCGCGCGGTTCCACACGCTGGCCGGCCGGCCGCCGGGCGGCGCGACGGCGCGGCGTCCGGAACTGGGTGCCGTCGTCTACGCGCTGGTGGCCAACGCGCGGCGCTACGACGCGCTGCCGGAGGACCTCCGCCGCGTTATGGCGGACAGCGCCGGCGCGGCCTTGGCCGAGGCGACGGGGCGATCCTGGGACAAGTTCGACCAACTCAACCGGCGCAATGCGCGGACGAGCGGGCATGTGTTCTACAGGCTTCCGGCGGCGGAGCGGCGCCGCTGGCGGCAGGCCGGCGCGGCGGTGATCCGGGAGTGGATCGCCGCGGCCGACGCCACCGGCCTCGACGGCGCGGCGCTGGTTCGCGAGGCGCGGGAGTTGATCGCCAGGTATCATGCCCTGATGGACGATCGGATCGAGGCGCGCACCAGGCCCGGGCGCGGCAAGGGAGGCTGACGGTGACGATGAAGCCATGTGCCCGCGCCCTCGGCGCGGCGCTGTTCGCCGTCGCGGCGGTCCTGGAGGCGGGGGCCGCGCGCGCGCAAACAAACGAGCCGCTGATCCTGGGCGAGGAGGACTGGCCCTGCCACGGCAAGTACCGGCTCGAGTTCTCGGCCGGCGCGGTGTGGCCGGGCCCGCCGCTCGGACCCGCAACGGCCGCCTGGCGCGACGATCCGGCGGTGCGCCGCCTCGCCGAGGAACTGGCCGCGCCGGAGACCATGCGCGAACCCGCCCGGGCGAAGGTCGCGGCCTTCGCCGCCGGGCTGTCGGGCGACCCGGCGCGGGCGCGTCGCCTCGCGCTCCTGTTCCGCGGCGTCGTCGACGAGCTCAACCTCTATCGCCGCTTCGTGCTCGAGGGCATCGTCGGCTCCGTCGCCCGGCGCCGTCTGGCCGCCGGGGCGCTCGCGCGCACCGAGGTCGAGCTGGCCGGCCTGCCGGACGACGGCTCGGCCCAGGCCGCGCAACGGCGCAAGGCGATCGAGGAGCGGCGGTTCTGGCAGGCGCGCGCGGTCGATCGCGCGGAGGGCGAGGCGCAATTCCTGTGCAAGCGGCTCACCGCGCTGGAGGGCAAGCTGGGCGCGCTCGCCCGCGCCATCGCCGGCCAGCTGCCGCCCTGAGGGAGCCGGGCCGCGTGGCCTACAGCGTCGTTGCGAAACCGCGGTAGGCGAAGGGCGGCGGGGCGCGCTGCGAGTCCGTTTCGGCCAGGGCGAGCAGGGACGCGTGATGGGGCGAGAGCTCGCAGGCCGGATCGGTCGCCGCGGCCTCGCCCGTGATCGCGAGCGCCTGGCAGCGGCACCCGCCCCAGTCGATCTCCTTCCGCTCGCACGAGCGGCACGGCTCGGGCATCCAGTCCGTGCCGCGAAAGCGTTCGAAGGCCTCGGAGGTGCGCCAGATGTCGGCGAGCGGACGGTCCCGCACGTTGTCGAACTCGAGGCCGGGGATGGTCTCGGCCGCATGGCAGGGCAGGATCTTGCCGACCGGGGTCACGTTGAGGAAACGGCGCGCCCAGCCACCCATGCAGGCCTTCGGCCGCCGGGCGTAGTAGTCCGGCACCACGTAATCGAAGACGAGCACGCCCTCGAGGCGTTCGCGCGCGGCCTCGACCACCTCGCTCGCCCGTTCGAGCTGGGCGCGGGTCGGCATGAGCGCGGCGCGGTTGCGGTACGCCCAGCCGTAGTACTGCACGTGGGCGACCTCGAGCCGCCTGGCGCCGAGCGCGATCGCGAGCTCGATGATCCGCTCGAGATGCTCCAGGTTCTGCCGGTGCACCGGCGCGTTCAGGGTGAGCGGCAGGCCGGCGGCGCGCACCCAGCCGGCGAACGCGAGCTTGCGCCCGTGCCCGCCCGAGAAGCGGCCGATGCGATCGGCGTTGGCCGCCTCGCTGTCCTGGACGCTGAGCTGCACGTGGTCCAGCCCGGCCTCGACCAGCCGTTCGAACCCCGCCTGGTCGAGCAGCACTCCGGCCGTGATCAGGTTCGTGTAAAGCCCGGCCTCGGCCGCGCCCGCCACCAGCTCCTTCAGGTCCTTGCGCACCGTCGGCTCGCCGCCGGAGAAATGGACCTGGAGCACACCCAGCTCGGCGGCCTCGCGCAGGACCCGCAGCCACGTCGCGGTGTCCAGTTCGCCGCCCGCGCGTTCCAGCTCGAGCGGGTTGGAGCAGTACGGGCACTGCAGCGGGCAGCGGTGCGTGATCTCCGCCAGTATCGCCAGCGGCGGCGCCAGGTCCTCGCCGTTTCCCCGCCCGGTCACGAGGCCACGTCCTCGGGTACGAAGGCGCCCGGCGGCGGGTGCCGCGGCTCGACGTAGGCGTGGTAGAGCGCGTCGAGCTGGGCCCAAAGGACGTCGCACTTGAAGGTGAGCGCGTCGAGCGCGGCCTGCTGCCGTTCGGCCGTGCGGGCGTGCTCCTTCACGTAGGCGAGCGCGTAGTCCGCGTCGCGCGGCGCCTGCGTCAGGCGCGCCTGAAAGTAGGCGAGCGTCTTGTCGTCGACGAAGGGGTAGTTGGCGAGCATGCCGGCCATGCGCTCGGCGATGATGGTTGGGGAGAACAGCTCGGTGAGCGAGGAGGCGATCGCCTCCAGGACGGAACGTTCCGAGACGAAGCGGATGTAGGCCTCGACCGCGAACGCGGTGGCGGGCAGAGCGCCCCTCTGCGACACCACGTAGTCCCGGTCCAGTCCCAGCCCGTCGGTCAGCGCCAGCCAGCGCGCGATCCCCCCCTCGCCGGGCTTGTCGCCGTCGTGGTCGACCAGCCGCTGGCGCCAGACGCGCCGCACCGCCGGGTCGCTCAGCCGCGCCATCAGGGCGGCGTCCTTGCGCGGGATCGCGGCCTGGTAGCAGTAGCGGTTGAGCGCCCAGGCTTGGACCTGCCCCTTGGCCAGCTTGCCGGCGTGCAGCAGCTTGTGGAAGGGGTGGTGGCTGTGATAGCGCTCCGCGCCGATCCGGCGCAGCCGCGATTCCAGCTCATCCGGGCTAAGCAGCCCGCTCATAACGCGATCTCCTGCCCGTCGTAGGCGACCTCCCAGCCGGCCTCCTCGACCGCCTTGCGCTGCGGCGAATCCTCAAGCAGCACCGGGTTCGTGTTGTTGATGTGGATGAAGATCCGGCGCCGCACGCCGAGCCGCGCGAACGCGGCGATCGTGCCGTCGGGCCCGGACATGCTCAAGTGGCCCATGCGATGCCCGGTCTTGGCCCCCAGACCCGCCGCGACCATCTCGCCGTCCTCGTACAGGGTTCCGTCAAAGAAGACGAGCGGCGCCCCTTCGAGCGCCTCGGCGAGCGGCCGGTCGAGGGCGGCACAGCCCGGGATGTAGTAGAAGCGCGCGCCCGTCTCCGGCCGGCGGACGCACAGGCCGATGGTGTCGCCCTCGGCGGTGCCGAAATTGGCGCCCGCGTCCGGGTTCTCGAGGTAGAGCGCGATCTTGCCCGGCACCGCGAAGGCCTCGACCGTCAGGCCGAGGGACAATCCCTCGGCGTCGTGCAGCGTCTCGGTGGCGCCGAGCGCCAAGGGCCGCCGCTTCACGACCTGGCGGTTGAGCACGCCGAAGATCGGGTTGGCGTCGAGCGCATCGTGGACCCGCCGGCTGGCGTAGAGCGCGAACGGCTGGCTCTCGCGCAAGGTGAGCAGCCCGGCGACGTGATCGACGTCCGCGTTGGTCAGCACGACCGCGCTAATCGGGCTGTGGCGCGCGCCCCGCCGGGGATGCAGCGCCGGGTTGTCGGTGATCTGCTGGCGCAGGTCCGGCGACGCGTTGAAAAGCACCCAGCGCTCGCCGTCGGCGCTGGCCGCCAAGGCCGACTGGGTGCGGGGCACGGCACGCCCGTCCCCGGCCCGCGCGCCCTGGCAGACCGAGCAGTTGCAGTTCCACTGCGGGAAGCCGCCACCGGCCGCCGAGCCCAACACCAGGATCCGCATTGCTCACGGACCCGCGCCCACCGGCCGCGGGCGCGTCGAGAGGAACGTTACTTCTTCAGTTCCGCGCAAGCGTAGGAGTTGATCTCCATGCCGACGGCGATCTCGACGATTCTTGGTCTTTTCCAGGTTTTCATATGGACCCTCCCCTTGGACCGCGCCGCGAAGAAGCCTGCGTCAAACCGTTCGCCGCGCCGGACGCATTCTCACAACAAGATCGGGCCGCAAGCAAGCCCTTTTCGATTCCCGCGAGGCCCGGGCCACGATGCACGGCCGCTGCACGCCTGCGCAAGCCCCGTGCTCACCTCCTCGAGGCTCGCAGAGTTTTGATTGCGCGCTGCCGGACAACGCCTTACGATTTCCGCCACAATGATGGGGGCCCGCCGTGCGAGAGATTTCACGAGAACGGGCCGGCCCGGGGCGCTGCATGGCGCCCCGAACAAAACCATTGGGGGAGGAGATCATGCATTTAAGAGCCTTGTTCTGCGCCGCCGCGGTCGCGGCGTTCGCCAGCGCTGCCTCCGCTGCGAGCTGGGAAGAGCTCGTCCACGCCGGATCGCAGAGCCGCGACTGGCTAAGCTACGGCGGCGACCTCGGCCAGAAGCGTTTCGCACCGAACGACGAGATCAATACCGAGAACGTCCACAAGCTGCGCCTCAAGTTCATCCATCAGAGCGGGGTGATCGGCTCCTACGAGACCACGCCGCTCGCCGAGAACGGCATCCTGTACTTCACCACGCCGTACAACCACGTCTTCGCCGTGGACGCGCGCACCGGGCGCGAGCTGTGGCACTACGAGCACAAGCTGGGCACGACGATCTTCTGCTGCGGCCCGAACAACCGCGGCGTGGCGATCTCCGGCAACTCGCTCTACATGGCCACGCTGGACGCCATGCTGATCGCGCTCGACAAGCGCACGGGCGAGCTGCTGTGGGAGACCGAGGACGCCGACCCCGAATTCGGTTATTCGCAGACTCAGGCCCCGGTCGTCTACAAGGACAAGGTGATCCTGGGCGTCTCCGGCGCGGAGTACGGCATCCGCGGGTTCATCAGCGCCTACAACAAGGACACCGGGGAGCTGGTCTGGCGCTGGCACACGGTCCCGGCGCCCGGCGAGGTGCAGCCCGACGGCGCCAAGGGCTGGGAGGGCGTGTTCGTCGAGAAGGCCGACGGCATCAACCCGCTCAACCGCGACATCAAGGCCGAGAAGGCCGCCGTCGCGTCGGGTCAGTACGCCGACTCGTGGAAGCGCGGCGGCGCCTCGATGTGGATGAGCGCCTCGATCGACCCGGACGCGGGCCTGATCGTGGCCACCACCGGCAACCCCTCGCCGGACCTGGACGGCATGGTGCGGCCCGGCGACAACCGCTGGTCCGACTCGCTCGTCGCCATCGACGCGGACACGGGCAAGATGGTCTGGGGTTACCAGTACGTGCCGCACGACGTCTGGGACCTGGACGCGGTGTCGCCGCCGATCCTGGCCGACGTCATGGGCAAGGGCGGCGAGCGGATCCCGGGCGTGATCACCGGCGGCAAGACCGGATGGACCTATGTCCACGACCGCAAGACCGGCGAGCTGATCCGGCGCTCGCCGCCGATGGTCCCGCACGAAAACCTCTTCGCCCTGCCGACGGCGGAGGGCACGCGCATGCTGCCGGGCGCCAACGGCGGCGTGGAATGGTCGCCCGGCGCCTTCAACCCGCAGACCCGCTTGGTCTACTTCGTCAACCTGCATCAGCCGATGCACTACATCACCCACAGCGCCGATTGGCAGAAGGGCAAGCTGTGGCTGGGTTCGGCGTTCGTGGCCATCCCGGGCGAGCAGCAGTGGGGCAACATCACCGCGGTCAACGTCGACACCGGCCAAATCGCCTGGCAGGTCAA
This sequence comes from Kiloniellaceae bacterium, assembly GCA_046758005.1. Classification (GTDB taxonomy): domain Bacteria; phylum Pseudomonadota; class Alphaproteobacteria; order Kiloniellales; family J153; genus JBHHZJ01. The sequence goes on along the minus strand of JBHHZJ010000033.1, from coordinate 19,137 downwards.
GACCGAGCAGCCGATGATCGGCGGCGCGCTGGCCACGGCCGGGAACCTCGTCTTCGCCGGCGAGGGCAACGGCCTGTTCAAGGCCTATGACGCGCGCGACGGCCGCAAGCTCTGGCAGTTCCAGGCCGGGGCCGGCGTCAACGCGGCGCCCATGGCCTTCGAGGTCGACGGCAAGATGCACATCGCCGTGGCCGCCGGCGGCAACTTCCAGCTCAACTTCAAGCGCGGCGACTCGCTGCTCGTCTTCGCGCTCGACGAATAGGCGATCGGCCGCCATAAATTGCCAAGAGGCGGCGCCACCGCGAAACCTTCGAGGTGGCGCCCCTTCTTCGCGTTAGCCCGATCTTCGCGGGCGGGGCGCGGACGGGATACATGACGGCATAGACACGGCATAGATACGGCATAGATACGGCCCCACACAGGAACGGGAGACGGCACGATCGTGTTGCGGACGTACATTTTCGCCCTGGTCCTGGCCGCCGCCGCGCTCGCGCCCAGCGCCGACGCGGCCGAGCGCAGCGTGCCGGGTTGGGTCAAGTGGAACGCGGCGAAGAAGACCGCCGAGCTGTGGATCAAGGCCGCCTACAACGGCAACAATGGTTCGTGGAACTTCAACGGGTATTACGAGGGCGGCGCCACGGTGGTCGTCCCGGTGGGCGCCAGAGTGTTGATTCACTTCGAGAACCCGGACGGCAACTACCCGCACAGCATCGTCGTCACCCGCCCCTATGGGAAGGACGAGATGCCCGAACGGGCCGGCCGCGACGAGGTTGCGATCCCGCGGGCCTACACGCGCAATCCAACGGGCGGATGCCAAGCCTGCAAAGAGGACATGCGGTTCAAGGCCAAGAAGGCCGGGAGGTACTACTTGTTGTGCGGCGTGGTGGGGCACGCCCAGGCTGGCATGTGGATCGGATTCGAGGTCAGTGAGGAGGCCGCGAAGCCTTTCGTGCTGGTGACCGAAGACGCCCTCGCCGCCAGCGATCAGCCGCCGTGGCGCTAGGCGGCCCTTGGATCGCCATCAAAAGAGGCATTATCACCGAGACTTGGTATAAATCTAACGCGGAGCGCGTCCATTGCCCCGAAGGAACAGCGCGTCTATTACCGGGCATTCCGGAACCTGACCTCCATCGCATTTCGAGACCATCTCCTTCAACGTCCTCTCGAGGACCTTGAGATCGGCGATCTTCGACTGCACGTTTCCGAGATGGACTTCGGTCATTTCTTTGACCTCCGCGCAGGTATAATTCCGGCCATCGACGAGCTTCAGAAGCCCGCGGATCTCCTGCAGCGAGAATCCCAACTCGCGACTCCGGCGGATAAAGATGAGCCGTCGCAGGAGTTCTTCGTCATATAGGCGATGTCCGCCTTCGCTACGCGGCGGTTCGGGAAGCAGCCCAATGCGCTCGTAATAGCGGATCGTCTCGATGTTGCATCCGGTCAGTTCGGACAGCGTTCCTCGTGTTAGTCGCCGATTCTTCGACATCGTGCCTACCAGCCGATTGGTTGAGATCCTGTACGCTTTACAGGTTAGCCGATGAAATTCCAACAACGAAAGGCCCGGTGCCGCGTGGGCGCAATGGCGTGCGCCTTGGCCCGGCCTTGCTCGTGGACCGCATGCGGCCGTCGTAGCGACGGCTCCCGGCGAGGCATCACCGTGAGATGAGAATTGGGGGAGATGAGAATTAGGGGAAATGGGAATTAGGGCTTGAACCTGTATCTGGTACAGGCCCTACATTCAATCAGGCGTTCGATGGCCGTAGAGGTTGCGATGTCCGAGGGCAGTCCTTCCACGGCTGGTCGTGCCTCCACGACCGGCCGCATTCGCCAGGGGCTTGACGACAGAACACGGAAGACGATCTTTGCCGGCGGCAGCGCGCTGGGGGCGCTGGCGATGTCGTCCTGCTGCATCGTGCCGTTGGTGCTGTTCAGCCTCGGGATCACCGGGGCCTGGATCGGCAATTTGGCGGCGCTCTATCCTTACAAAGCGTACTTCTTCATAGCGACCGCCGGATTCCTGGGGGGCGGGTTCTACATGGCCTACCGAAAGCCGAAAGCGGCCGACTGCGAGGCCGGACGCTACTGCGCGACGGCGCTGTCGGAGCGGATCAACAAGGTGGTGCTTTGGGCTTCCACCGTGCTCGTGCTCGCGGCGCTTGGCTTCCCCTACTACGCGCCACTTCTGTTGGAGTCGTGAGGGTCCAGCCATGGAACGCATTGTCGCTTCTGCGCGCGTGACGTCCTCTCAACCGGGCGACAGCGTGGAGCCGTGCACCGGACGGAGCTGGCCGCGCTGCCGAATGCGACGGGCGCTATCGGCTCCGCCTCGCGGCCGATCGGCAATTAGAGGTGCGGTGTCGATCCGAGGACTGATCCCGTGGAAAAACTCATCGCAGGACTTGTAACGGCCGCAGCGGTGGCTCCGATCTGCGCGGTCTGCGTGCTCGGACCGGCGGCTGTCGGTTCACTGCTGGCCGGCGCGTTTGGCTGGGTCGGAGGCCTTGGGCCCGCCGCCACGGTGACCTTGATGATGGCCGCCGGACTTCTCACGTATCGCCTCATTTCGCGAAGACGCGCGCGAAGGCGGCCCGGTCACGAGAGCCGTTCCGGTCCGGAACCTCTCGCCGCACAACGGCAAGCAACCCGAGCGCGGGTGCCGGACGGCCAAGGGAGCGCCGCCGTCGGTATACCTCCCGCGGGCCGATGTTCGAAGTAGGGAAAAAGAGATGAAGATGAAACAGTCACTGGTCGGGGTCTTGATGGCGATCACGTTCGCGGTCGGTCTGGTGGGCGGGACTCGGCCCGCCCTTTCGGCGGAGCGATCGGTCACCCTGAACGTAAAAATGTGGTGCGCGTCGTGCCCGTACATCGTGAAGCGCACCCTGCAAAGCGTCGATGGCGTCCTGGACGTCACCGTGTCGTACGAGGACCAGATCGCCGTCGTGCGATTCGACGACGAGAAAACCAGTGTGGCCACGTTGACCCAAGCGACGGCGGACGTCGGTTTTCCCTCTGCACCTGTGGCCACAAATTAGCAACCGCCCGGGAGACCGGAAATGACGACGCCTCGGGCATCCAAGACACCGGCGCCCGGCGCGCCCGCGAAGCGTATTGAGATTTCCATCCGCCCAGGCGTGACCACGCCGGACTGGTCGGTCGTCACGTCTGAGACCGTGCGCGAAGCGCTCGAGGCGACCTTCGAGACCTGCGATTGGGAAAGCCGGTGGGCGGGGCTTGACGATGCCCAGGATCGGACGCGGCGGGCGGTTCTCGATGCCTATGCCCTGAGCGGGCACGCGCCCTCGATCACGGAACTCGCCGCGGCGACCGGCATGGTGCCGGAAAACATGCGCGCCGTGCTGGGGAAACTCAAGGCACGGGACATGATCGTGCTCGAGGCGGACGACGCGACGATAACCGGCTCCTACCCGTTCACCGAGCGCGATACCGGGCACCGGATCCATCTGGGCGATCGCGTCCTCAACGCCATGTGCGCGATCGACGCGCTGGGCGCGGGCGCCATGTATGGCAGGGACGTCCGCATAGAGTCGGCGTGCCGGTTCTGCGGCGATGCGATCCGTATCGAGACCCGAGACAACGGCTGCGTTCTGAAAGCCTTTACCCCCGAAAGCGCGGTCGTGTGGTCGGGCGTCGCGTATGCGGACGGCTGCGCGGCTACGTCGCTTTGTACGGTGATGGCGTTCTTCTGTTCCGACGACCACTTGCACTCCTGGCGCACGGCGGAGCATTCCGGCGGAATGGGGTTCCGGCTTTCGATCGAGGAAGGATTACAGGCCGGCAAGGCCATCTTCATGCCGTTGCTGATGCCGTCGCCCGCGAACTCTTGAAGGAAGCGAAAGTCCGATGAAGAAAAACAAGAAGCTACTTTGTACCGGTATCGGCGGCACGATAGTCGCGGCCCTGTGCTGCTTCACCCCTCTTCTCGTCGTTCTTCTTGGGGCAGTCGGACTGTCGGCCTGGCTGGGCTGGTTGGATTACGTGCTCTTTCCGGCGCTCGGTTTCTTCATTCTGTTGACGATCTACGCGGTCTACCGTCAGCGGAAGCACCCGGACGCGGCCTGTGCGGCGCAGACCGAGGGAAGTGAGGCCAAGACATGAACGATCAAGTTCATTCCTGTTGCCCGGGTAACGCCGGGCGCAGCAATGGTAGTCCCGACCTCGTCGTCGTCGGCGCCGGTTCCGCAGGCTTTTCGGCGGCAATCACAGCGGCTGAACTCGGTGCGCAGGTCGCCTTGATCGGGCACGGGACCATCGGCGGGACATGCGTCAACGTGGGCTGCGTGCCCTCGAAGACGCTCATACGCGCCGCGGAGGCACTGCACCAGGCGGAGGTCGCGTCGCGCTTTGCCGGGATTCGAGGACGGGGGGACATCACGGATTGGGGCGCCCTGATCGCCCAGAAGGACGAGCTGGTGGCCCAGCTTCGGCAGGCCAAGTATATCGACCTGCTCCCGACCTATAACAGCATCGGCTATCTCGAAGGCCCGGCGCGCCTCGTGGACGGTGGCGTGACCGTCAACGGCGAAGCGGTCAAGGCGGACAGAGTCATCATCACGACGGGCGCACGCCCGGCGGTCCCGGCCATACCTGGGATCGAGGATGTGCCATATCTCAACAGCACCACGGCGCTCGAGCTGGAAAGGCTTCCGAAATCGCTTCTCGCAATCGGTGGGGGCTACATCGGATGCGAGCTCGCACAGATGTTCGCCCGGAGCGGCGTCGAGGTGACCCTTGTCACCCGCCGCCGCCTTCTGCCGGAGGCCGAGCCGGAGATCGGGGAGGCGCTGACCGGCTACTGGCAGGACGAGGGAATCGCCGTGCGCAGTGGCTTGTCCTACCGGAATATCCGGCGGACGGACCGCGGCATCGCTCTCTCGATCGAAGTCGACGGCGAAGAGGAGACGATCGAGGCCGAGAGGGTCCTTGTGGCGACCGGCCGCCGACCCAACACCGAAGGGCTCGGTCTCGAGGAGGCCGGCGTCGCGCTTCTGCGCAACGGTGGCATCGAGGTCGATGACCGGATGCGAACCACCAGGTCGGGCGTCTACGCCGCCGGCGACGTGACGGGTCGCGACCAGTTCGTCTACATGGCGGCCTACGGTGCCAAGATCGCTGCGGAGAACGCGTTGAACGGCGACGGCCGCCGGTATGACGCGACGGCCATGCCGTCGGTCGTCTTTTCCGATCCCCAGGTCGCAAGCGTGGGCCTGACGGAAGCAAGAGCGCGCAAAAAGGGCTTGGCGGTCAAGACATCGCTACTTCCGCTCGAGTACGTACCGCGCGCGCTTGCCGCGCGTGATACGCGGGGCCTCATCAAGCTCGTGGCGGAGGAGGCGACCGACCGCCTGCTGGGCGCGCATATCCTGGCGCCCGAAGGCAGCGACAGCATTCAGACGGCCGCTTTGGCGATCAAGCATGGACTAACGGTGCGCGACCTCGCCGAGACGATCTTCCCATACCTGACCACGGTCGAGGGACTGAAGCTCGCCGCGCAAACGTTCGAGAAGGACGTGGCGAAACTGTCCTGCTGCGCGGGTTAGGAGGCGGGATGGCAGAGGAGCCCAAGGGTCCCGGGCTTGCCTGGCTGCTGTTTGCCAAGGCCGTGTGCTGCGGCGGGCTCGTGGTCGCGGCGAGCGGAGCGGTGAGCCTGGGCGGCCTCGCGGGTTGGCTCCTCGACGGTGGGATCGCCTGGCTCGCGCTCGCCGCCCCCGCCGTCGCCGTGTTCTACCTCTGGCGGCGGCATCGCTCCGGACGGCTGCCCATTGAGCGCCGAGAACATCGGACCGGGACCCGGGGCGCGGCGTGATCGGCTCACCCACCACGTCCACGTCCTCGACCTGCCGAGAGGCACACCGCGTCGCGCGCGGGACCATCCGGTGGACTTCGGGGACGAGCCCCCGGGGGCCGAGCGGTTCCATTTAACTCCGCCGCGCCGGTTTCGTTTTGCGCCGCCGTTGATTAACGACAGTGCGTTCGGTGCACTCCTTCGACAACCGAACGCCCTGCCGACAGGGCCGGTCACTGAATCACGATGAAGATCTGCGCATCGCCTCGAAGGAGGTTGAGCGCGACAACGCGTTCGGCCCGCTCCAGCGCCGATTTGAGCTCTGCGACGGACGCCACCTTCTTTCGATTGACCGCGACGATGATGTCACCCGGCCGCAGTCCGTGGCGCCAAGCGGGACTCCCGGTTTCGACCTCCGCAACGAGCACACCCTCGCGACCGGAAGCACGCATCGAGGCGTCAAGATCCCGGAAGAGCGCACCGGCAAGTTCGGGCACGCCCTCGCCGCCTCTGACCGAGGCCGCCACGGCTTCGCCCAATCGCGCGCGCACCGTTTTCCTCTTGCCGTCTCTGACAATCGTGAGCTCCACATCCTGCCCGACCCGGATGAGACCGACGCGATTGCGCAAATCCGCGGAATCGCGCAGCGGGTGACCGTTGAGCTCGACAATGGCGTCGCCCGCCCTGATCCCGGCCTTCTCGGCGCTCGATCCCGGTTCGACCTCTCTCACCAATGCGCCCTGGACTTCGTCGAGGTCGAGGGCCTCCGCGATGTCGGGTGTAAGGTCCTGTATGATGACGCCGAGCCGTCCGCGGCGAACCTCGCCGAATTCGAGAAGCTGCTCCATGACGGCCTTCACCATGCGGCTGGGCACGGCGAAACCGATCCCGACGTTGCCGCCTGCCGGCGCGATAATGGCCGTGTTGATGCCGATCAGCTCGCCGGTGAGCGCGACCAGGGCGCCGCCCGAGTTGCCCGGGTTGATCGGCGCGTCGGTCTGAATGAAGTCCTCGTAGCCCTCGATCTTCAGGCCCGTGCGACCGAGTGCGCTTACGATGCCCGAGGTCACCGTCTGGCCAAGCCCGAAAGGATTGCCGATCGCGACGACGAAATCGCCGACCTTGAGGGCATCGGAATCGCCGAACGGAAGCTCGGTCAGGTCGTCCGACTTTATCTTCAAGAGCGCGATATCGGTCCCCGGATCGCTGCCGATCAGCTTGGCCTCGAACCGGCGCCGGTCCTTGAGCGTCACGACGATTTCTTCGCCGTTTTCGATCACGTGGTGGTTGGTGATGACGTAACCGTTCTTCGCGTCCACGATCACGCCCGAGCCCGCGCTCATGCGCGGACGTGCCGGCGGCTGTTCCGGCAGCTCGAAGAAGCGGCGAAAGAACGGGTCGCGGAAGAGCGGATTTTCCTCCATCGGCGAACGGGACAGGACCGATATGTTCACGACCGCCGGCGTGACTTTCTCCAGAAGCGGGGCAAGCGATGGCGTGCCGTCGGTGCCCCGGAGCAGGGGGAGTGCCGCTCGGGCGGGCAGGCTGAGGTTCAGCCCAACCAAGATCAGAACGAGAACGTGGCGAACCGTGTGTGTCGGCGTATGCATATCCTTGGCGTCCTCGGGCGCTGGTTTCCTCCTGTTGGCCGACGGCGGGAAAAGCGTCGGGTGCGCGTTCGACCCCGCCGCCAACGAGCGAGATCTATCGGAGCCATCTCCTCCTTTCCTGTGCGGCGCGGCTCCAGACCAAGGTGTCCGGTCATCGTTCGGCCTGCTCGTTCCCCATCGCGTCAACCCGAATCGGCCATTGGAGACGGCATCTCTCGGGTGGGTGCCGCGGAGGATGTCATTGATGGACTTCCTCGAGGCCGCGAGACCGGTCCTTCGTGCGATCGCGAAGGTCCATGCCGCGTACGGCGTCCTTGACGAATGGAATGAGCGGCGGGGGCACGCTGACCGTTGTGACACCCATCTCCAGAAACATTCTTAGCGACCGGGGCCGGCCCGCCGCCTCTCCGCAGAGTTCGACCACCTTTTCGGGCACGGAGCGAATCGCCGTCTCGACCAGGCGACGCACCGCGACATGATCCTCTTGATAATAGCCGGCGGCCAGGGCGCTCTCCCGCCCCGCGGCCATCACGTATTGCGTGAGATCGTTCGTCCCCAAACTGAAGAAGTCGGCGTAACCTGCCAGTAGATCAGCGCAAAGTGCTGCGGCCGGCGTCTCGATCATCGCGCCGAGGGGTGGCACCCGATCGACGTCGAGGTCCGCGGCGGCGCGGCCCAACATGTCCCGCACCCATTCGAGCTCGCTGGACAGCGAGACCATGGGGACCAGGATGCGCACGTCGTAGTTTGCGCTCAGTCGCAGGATGGTGCGGAGCTGCGCCATCGTGAGCTCGGGATGGTCGCGCAGCACACGGACGCCGCGCTTGCCCAGGGCCGGGTTCGGTTCCGCAGGGAGCCGTAGAAAGGAAAGCGCCTTGTCACCGCCGGCGTCCAGGAGTCTCAACGTGACCGGCTTGCCTTTGAGGGGTTCGAGAGCTCGGACCAGCGCTTCGTACAGATCATCCTCCGAGGGCGGGGACCGGCGGCCCAGGTACAGGAACTCGCTCCGGAACAAACCGATCCCTTCGGCACCGAGGTCGGCGGCCGCCGCCACGTCCTCGCCGCACCCAACGTTGGCCAAAACGTGAACTCTCGTTCCATCCAGGGTCACGGCCGACTCATGGGAAGACTGCCGACGGGCGACAATGGCCGCCGCGTGTCGCCGTTGTCGGCCTGCGAAGCGCCGGCGAACATCCTCGCCAGGGTCGACCAACACCTCGCCGGCGAATCCGTCGATGAGCAAGACTTCCCCGGGCCGAACGCGTTCCGTGACGCCGGGGACCTGCCCGACGGCTGGAATGCCGAGCCCGCGGGCGAGCAGCGCGGCATGCGAGGTGGCGCCCGCGTGCTCCAGGACCACGCCTGCCGTGCCTCGGCGGGACAGGACCACGGTATCCGACGGCAACAGGCGCTTGGCGACGACGATGCTGCCCTCGGGCAGCGTTTCGAGAACATGGACGTGGATGCCCGCGAGCGCCGCAAGCAGCTGGCAAGCGAGATCGGCGATATCGTCGGCGCGCTCCTGGAGCGCGGGCTGGGCCGTGTCGTGGAAGCGCTGCTGGATCCGGTGCAGGACCCGCTTGACCACCTGCTCGGCGCTCAGGAGCTCGGTCTCGAGCTCTTTCCGGAGCTCCCGGCGAATCGAGCCGGAGCGCAGCATCTCCACGTGGGCATGGAAGATGGCCGCGTGCTCCGCGTCGATCTCGGCCTCGACCCGGTCGGCCGTGTCCTCCAGATTGGCCAGCACCTCGTCCACGGCCTCGTCGAGTCGGGCGGTTTCCTCGGCGGCGGCGTCGCGTTCGATGCCGTGCGTTTCGATGTCGCGTTGGAGAAGGTCGCGATAGACGAAGGCCGTCCCGATCGCCAGGCCGGGCGATATCCCCGCGCCCTGAAGCCGGAGCCGCCCCCGCGCCGCGTGGTCCGCCCAGAAACGATCGATGGGCTCGTCACACCACGTCCCGCGATAAGCCCCCGCGGCGGCGGAACGGTGCCCCCGTTCGTCCGCCGTTGCCTCGACGAAATCGCTCCTCGTGTCCGAAGTCGCCATATCGTCTACCTCGCCCGCCGTTCGCACCGTGAACCCCTCTGCCGGCGCGCCCGTGGCGGTGCGGCCGGCTGCTTCCCGGGCCGGACGAGGCGCGTGGGCCGGAGCGCCCGAGCGTGAGCTGGGAGTTCGGCCAGGCCGCACACGCAAATCGCACTACGGCCGCGCACACCGTCCCGCACCCTGCGTGCCGGTGGATGCGGGTCCGTTTCCGGCGCGATCGTCAACCGGCTCTTATGGACGCTTGCACTCCGCATGTCACAGCGTGACGGCCACGTGAGCGTCGCCTTCGCGGCGCAAGACGTTGACCGAAACATCGGAGCCATAGCGCCGCAGAAGAATGTCCAGCCGGCTGTTCCCGACCGCGAGAGAGCGGATCGTCACCTGATCGAGGAAGTCCGGCATTAGAGGTTGGCGGAAACGCACTTGCTCGGAAGCGAAATCGAGCTCAAGGCCAAGGCAGGCCTGGAGCAAGGCAAAAGGCGCCGCGCTCGACCAGGCCTGAGGCGCACAGGCCACAGGATAGAGCGTCGGCCCCTTGCCCGGCGCGCGGCGGAAGCCGCAGAACAACTCCGGCAGGCGGCGCAAGTCCATATAGACGGCCGCGTCGAACAGACCCGAAAAGAGGCGCTGCAGGTGACGCTTAAGGCCGTATCGGGCGAGGCCGAGCCCAACCAGGGCGTTGTCGTGTGGCCAGACCGAACCGTTGTGATACGACATAGGGTTGTAGCGGGATTCGGACGACGCAACGGTCCTAATCCCCCAGCCCGTGAAGAAGTCACGGCTGAGAAGCTGATCGGCGATCAGCCCGGCACGTTCATGCGAGGCAATGCCTGTGAAGAGAAGCTGTCCGGCGTTCGAGGTGCGCACCTCGCAGGGTTTCTTGCGCCCGTCGAGAGCGAGGGCATAAGTGCCGATGTCCTCGCACCAGAAGGTGGCCTCGAAGCGGGCCCTGAGACGGTCGGCCTCGCGCTCGAGCGTCCTGGCCCTGGCTGAAAAGCCGATCGCGGTGGCGATCTTCGCCGCATGGCGCTTGGCGGCATAGGCGTACCCTTGGACCTCGCAGAGCGCGATCGGGCCGTCGGCATAGGCGCCATTTCGATGAAACACGGAATCTGCCGAATCCCTCCAACCCTGGTTGAGGAGGCCCGTTTCGCCGACTCGGAGATACTCGACAAAGCCGTCGCCGTCCCGGTCGCCGTAATCGTCGATCCAGGCGAGCGCAGCCTCGATGTGCGGCCAGAGGTCGGAGACCGTTTCGAGGTCGCCGGTACGCTCGAAGTACAGGCCCGCGAGCACGACAAAAAGCGGCGTGCTGTCGACCGAGCCGTAGTAGAGCTCGAACGGAACCTCGCCCAGCCGCGCCATCTCCCCGCGGCGGGTCTCGTGGAGGATCTTGCCCGGCTCGGCATCGGCCTCCGGTCGTACATCTTTTGCCTGGGTGGCCGCCAGAAACCTCAGGACGCCCTTCGCAATGGCCGGCTCAACCCACAGCATCTGGATTGCGGTGACGATCCCGTCGCGGCCGAAGGCCGTGCTGAACCAGGGAATGCCGGCGTAAGGATAGGGGCCGTGCTCGGTGTGGGTCAGCAGCATGTAAAGATCGGCCATCGACCGGCACAAAACCTCGTTGAAGATTTCGTTCGAGGTCTCGACCGAGGCGGCGCGCGCGGTCGAGGCGCGCAGCGCACGCCGTGCCTCCCTCAGGCACGCGAAGAAATGGCGCGGCGTGCCGTCCTGCTCCCCGTCGCCCCCCTCACACGAGACCGAAAAGAAGACCGATACGTGCGCGCCTGGGTCGAGCTCAACGTGAAAGAGGGCGCCTTCCTGGTCGAGGCTCGCGGGCTCCGGATCGAAGCGGATGACCGCGCGGCGGCGGAGGGAATCGAGCCCCTGATAGGCAAAGGTTACTTCGTCCTTGGAGATTTCGACCGCGGTCTGGCCATGGCGCTCCCGTGCATGGCCGCGGACCTCGAAGATGTCAGCGAAGTCCGCCGCGAACAGGATCGCAAGATCAATCCGTTGCGGCTTGTCATCGAAGTTGCGAAGGCCGAGGCGCTCGTAACACGCGGCGTCCCAGAGGAATTTCGAGCGCACGATATGGATCGTGTCGCGGGGCAGGACAACGCGGCCGTCCTCCACGAAGTCCGGATTGGTGAGGTCGGCAGCGAGCAGGGCATTGTTGTCCTGAACGGTTGAACTCAGGAGGAGCGGCCGCTTCCCGTTGACGAGCACCCTGAGGTCCGAAAGATATCGCGTGTCCTTGTGATAGAGGCCCTCGGGACTGCCCTCACCTGAAACAATGTTGCCGTAATGGTCGAAGACCCCGAAGATATCGCCTTGTTTGAGCGTGCGGGGTCGGCGCTCCAAAAGCGACGAGGACGCCGGAATATAGAACTGCGCCGGCGGCGACACCTTCGCCACCACCGGCTGCGTCTTCGGACGGGCGGCCTCACCGGTCATCACGTGGGCCTCCCTCGAACGCGCCCTGCGGCGCCGGCGCGCCGACCATGCGACCGGGCCCAATTCTACGAGAACAGGCGTAACCTGATACTCGCACGGCGAACGGCCTCAAGCCACGCGCAAGGCGAGCGGTTCCGCGCTCACCAACGATTCGTAGACTCTAAGGTAGTTCCGCGCCATGCGCTCGACCGTAAAGCGGGCCTCGAAGCCCCGCCGAACGCCCCTTCGGTCGATGGAATCGACCTTCTCCAAGGCCGCCACCGCTCCGTCGATGCTGTCCACGACGAAACCGTTCACGCCCTGGTCGATCACTTCCGGCACCGAGCCGCACCGCCAAGCGATCACCGGCGTGCCGCAGGCGATGGCTTCGATCATCACGAGACCGAAGGGTTCGGGCCAGTCGATAGGGAACAGCAGGGCCCTGGCGCCGCCGAGGAACTCCGTCTTCCGCTCCTCGCCGATCTCGCCGACGAATTCGACGAGCGGATCGTCGAGGAGCGGCCGCACGACCTCTTCGAAGTAGGCCCGGTCGACTTTGTCAACCTTGGCCGCGATCTTGAGCTCGATGCCGGTTCGCCTGGCTATTTCGATGGCGCGGTCGGGGCGCTTCTCGGGGCAGATTCGACCGAGAAAGGCCAGATAACCGTTCGCGCCCGCTTCCGAGAAGGAATGGAGGTCCGGCGGAAGGCCGTGATAGACCGTTGCGACCCACCGGGCCGACGGCAGCGGTTGCCGCTGGCGGTCGGAGATCGAGACCAGTGGCATGTCCTCGAACTCGGCGAAAAGCGGCTGCAGGTCGGCAAGGTCCAGCCGGCCATGCTGCGTGGTCACGGTTCGCGATGCGATGTCGCGAAACAGGGGATAGTGCAAATAGTCGATATGGAAGTGCAGGATGTCGAAGTCGTCGGCGCGGCGCCGGATCTGCTCGAGCATGAGCATGTAATGCGGGAACGGGTCATGCACCCGTGGATCGAGCCTGAGCGCCTTGGGGCTACAGGGAACCAACTCGGCCGAGGTCTGCGAGTCTCCGCTCGCGAAGAGCATGACCTCGTGCCCCTGTCGCACAAGCTCTTCGGTCAGGTACGAAACGATGCGCTCCGTCCCGCCGTAGAACTTGGGCGGAACGCTCTCGATCAAGGGCGATACCTGTGCGATCTTCATCTGCCTGTTACCTCGTTCACGGTCTCCTTCATGCAGCGAAAGCGATATCGTGCGTCTTGGTCCTCAGCCAGTAGTCGGTCGTGAGGTCGGACGACAGGGCGGTGCGCCCGCATTGCGGACACTCTACGGCGATGCCAAGGCGTCTGACGGTGAAGCGTCCGCCGTGCGGACACTCGCAACCGACCACCCATCCGCTGTCTGTTCGGCGTTCAAGAAACATCGCTCGGTCTCCCTCCTTCGTTTTGGCGTGCCGCATGCGGCACGACGACGCTGCGGGCGGGCCTGCTTATCGACGACGCGAGGTCGTTCCTCATGCCCGACCTAACTGCCGCCGTCGGAAGCCGAGGCCCCTTCGCCGATTTTCGCGTCCCCGTCGCCGGGACCGGCGGGCGCTGGTTTGACCAGCTTTTCCCGCGTGGCCTCGAGGATCGGCTCGACGGCGTACTTGACAACACGGAACAGGTAATCGTGGGCGCTGCTCGCGAAGACGTACTCGTTCTTATCGGCGACCTTCTTGTATCTGTAGGTGGTCGAGGCGCCGTCCTTCCGCTTCACGGTAACGGTGAAATCGGGCTCGTCGACGCGTTCGAGCGCCGCATCGCCTCTGCCTTCCACGGCGGTGAAGGTCGGCCGAGCGACCGTGCGCAGGAGCTTGTTCGCCTCTTCCTCGACCGTCACCTCCCCTTCGGCCAGGCCGTCGACAGCGAGACCGTCTGCGCCGCGCACGAGGGCGACGGAGGACAATTCGATACGCGCGATCTCGTCCTCCGGAATTTCGAGGAAGTCTCGGTCCATCCAATCCTCGGGCCGGGTGCCGGCCTCATAAGTGGCGAATGACACGCTGTAGACGGCATCGTCGTCCGGGGTGCGCACGTGAACCTGGCGGAACGAGGGAGAGGTGCCGAACAGAACCTCGCCAAGCGCGTCACCGCCGGCGCGCAGCGCGATGCGGCGCTCATGGCTCTCCTCGGTCACCTTGAACCGAGTCACCGCCGCGCCGGTCACGGCGACCGGCAAGCCTTTCTTCAGGTCTTGCAACCTTTTGAGCAGGTCGGCGACCTTTTCGGTGTCCGCCGGAAAGTCATGGAGGCCGGGCAAGATCCATCCGTCCTCTTGCCGACGAAGTACGACCGATTCCCCTTCGCTGGCATCGATGGCGACCTCATCGACCCGGTCGGCGTCGAAGGCGACGAGCGGCTCGTTCGCCTCGTAGGCGCCGTAGTCCGGGCCCATGACGCCCAACGCCACGGCACCCGCCACTTGCAGCACGAGTATTGCCGCCAGAATGATGGGCGTACGCTTCATGGCTCAGGCTCCCTCGAACTTAAGCATCCGCACGTAGCGGTGCGCCGAACGGCGCTGGGCGTAGCGGCGCAGGGCGAAAACGACGGCAAGGCCGATCAACGCCAGGGCGTAGTTCAGGTATTCCCAGAACAATTGGCGGTCCCGCCGAAGCGGGACGAGGGTCCGTGAGAAGTGGCCGCCGCGGCTGCGTAACTGCAACAAGCCGCGATCTTCGAGCGACCAGTCAACGATGTTCTCGGCGAAGCGAATCGGCGCCAAGTATTGGACCCGATCGACACCGGAGACCAAATCGAGCACCTCGTCACTCAGGAAGCTCCCCGAGGAGAGCAGGATCAGACGCGCGCTATCAGGGGAACGCTCGATAACCGCTGAGATGGCGGGCTCTTTCCTCTCCTTGGTCGCGGCGCCCTCCTGGCCGTCCCTTGCAGACCCGTCGCCATTTTTGGCATCCGCATTGGCGTCGTTGGCGCTCCCCTCCTCCGCCGCAGCTTCGGCAAGCGGCGAGGGCTTGCCGCTGAAAAACGACTTGAACTTGCCCTCTACCGCGACTGCCAGTAGCCGGCGGCCCTTTTCCTTGCCTTCGGGAAAACCGAATGCGTCGTACGAGCGGTAATCCGGTACGACGTCGGTGGACGCCGACGTCCACGCCGCCTCGGAGCTTTGCACGAGCCGCGTCACCGACCGGTCGCCCAGCGCCGCCCGATCCAGCTCGATCGGCGAGGCCCACGACATGGTCAGTTGGCCGAGACCGGCGGTCGGTGCGTTCGCGCCGGCGAGCCCGTCCCGGCGTACGTCGACGAAGTATGGGTAGTCGAGCATATGAATTTCGCGCACGCGAAAGCCGCCCAAATCACGGTCCACCGGCACAGGTAGAGCCGCGTTCTGCGGATCGAGAACCATCGTCTCCTTGACCTTAAGGCCGTGGTGCGCCAGCCAGTCGACCAGGCCCGAGTCTGTCTTGCGCACGGTCATTTCGCGCAGCAGGGAGGGCGTGAAGGGCGAGGTCGCGAGGACAACGGTGCCTCCCTTCATGAGGAATTGGTCGATGGCGAACACCTGCTTGTCGTCGAGGTTCTCCGGCGCGGCAACGAGGAGGATGTCGGCGCGCTCCGGCACGCGGCCCTCCTTCAGGTCCGTTGTCTCCACCACCGCGTTTTCTCGAAGCTTTTCCCGCAGGAGGAGAAAGCTCGGACCGGACGCGGACGGGCCGAACCGGCCCATGGCCGGCCGCGACTGCGGCGTGTACAACGCCACCGTCCTGACGGCCCCGGGCGCAAAGCGCTTGAGCCCGGCCTGGATGGAGCGCTTGAGCGATTCCTTGTCGAGCGTCGCAGGAAGAGGCACCTGAACCGCCCGGTCTTCCGTCTGCAACAGCAGGTGGAACCAGAAGCTCTTCGGATCGAGCAGTCCAACCGTCAGGGGCCGCAGCCCCAAGGTCTGCTGCAACTCTGTTGCCAGCGCGCCGCCGCCGGCGTCCGGGTCCCTCACCTCGGCGCTGAACCTGTTGCCGGACCGCTCCTTGAGTTCCTCGATCACCTTGTCGAGATCGCGCCTCAGCTCCGGCAATGGGTCGGGCAGCTTTTCCTCCGCCGAGACGTAAGCCTTGAGCGTCACCGGTTTGGGAATATTGGCGAAGAGGTCCCCCGACCCCCGGTAGCTGTAAAGCACCTTCTTGATGGCACGGGTGATGTCGTACTCGGGATTTCTCAGTTCGACATCAAGACCGGTTTCGTTTCGGGCTTTGATCTCTATCAAATCCCTGTAGCCCAACGTCTCGTATTCGTCGCCGTATTGAACGAGAATGTCGAAGTAGGAGTTGGTAACGGAGGCCTGGTATTTGCTCGCGGTCTGGAACGGCACCGGCCGGATGTCGTATCGCCGGTTCGCTTCTTCTTCGAGTTCCGGTTCCTGCACGGGATCGACGAACTCGACCCGAACCTTGCCGCCGCCGGCAACCTCGTACTCCTTGAGCAGGTCGCGCAGCCGCGGCACGAGCGGCGCCAGCAAGGGATGCGTCTGGGCGCTGAAATAGCCGCGAATGAGCAACGGTTCCCGAAGCTGGCGCAAGTACGACCGAGTGGTCTCGGAGATGGAATAGATGTTGCCTGCCGTCAGGTCGGCGCGCGCCCAGCCGATCTGATACAGCCAGGAATTGGCCGTCACGAGGTTGGCGATCAGCAGGCCCGCACCGAGACGCCAGTAAAAATGCTTGCGATTGCGGCCGTCATCGGACCAGCGAAGCCGCTCGAGGGCATAGAGGTTCAGGATGAGGAACGCCCCGAAGATACTGAGATAGTAATAGAGGTCTCGAAGGTCGATCACGCCTCTGGTGATCGACTCGAAGCGCGAACCGCTGCCGAGAAGCTTCAGCGCCTCGGCGCCCCGGTTCCCGAACAGCCCGGTGAGCGCATCGGAGCCAAGCAGGTAAAAGGTGCCGCAGACGAGCACCGTCACGATGAGGCTGACGATTTGATTGTCGGTGCGCGCGCTGACGAAGAGCCCGATGGCGACGTAGGCGGCCGCCAGGCACAAGGTGGCGACATATCCGCCGATGATCGGCCCCCAATCGAGGGGGCCAAGCAGGGAAACCGTGATCGGCAACGGCAACGTCAGCGCGAGCGCGATGCCAACCAGACCCATGCAGGCGAGGAACTTGCCCAGGACCAGGTGGAGGGGCTTCACCGGAGAGGTGAGCAGGAACTCGAGCGTTCCGGCCCGACGTTCCTCGCTCCACAGACGCATCGTCAACGCCGCCACGAGGAATATCAGCAGCAGCGGCATCCACTCGAAGAGCGGGCGTACGTCGGCGATGTTGCGGGCAAAGAACGTCTCCACCCAGAAAAACACGAACAAGCAGACGCCCAGGAAGACTGCAATGAAGATGAACGCGGCCAGGGAGGAGAACAACGTCGCAAGCTCCTTGCGCGCGATATGCAAAACGCTAGACATGGGCGACCTCCTGCCGCGGCGTATCCGCGGTGGCGATCTGAGCGAAAACCGTCTCGAGATCGCGCTGTTCGGGATGCAGGGCGAACAGCCGGAAACCCTTTTCGTGAACCGCGCGAGCCACGACGGGAGCGACCTCGCTTGGGTCGTGCCCGTCGAGCTTGAGGGCATAGCCATGCCGCGTCCCGGCGTCTTCGACGTGCTCTACGCCTTCTACCGCATCAAGGGCGGCGAGCATCCTCTCGGTCTCGGGCGGCGGCCCGTCCGTAACCAGCTTGAGACGGCCGGCCGAGCGCAAGTCGGCGAGCCGCGAATCGAGGGCCACGCGCCCCCTGTGCACGATGATCACCCGGTCGCAGACGGCCTGCACCTCCTGGAGAATGTGGGTCGACAGGATGATCGTCGACGTTTCCGCCAACCGCCGGATCAAGTCGCGCATATGCCTGATCTGGGTCGGGTCCAGGCCGTTGGTCGGTTCGTCGAGAATGAGAATCTTCGGCTTGTGCAAGATGGCCTGCGCCACGCCAACCCGCTGTCGATATCCGCGGGACAGGATACCGATGGGCTGCGTCGCATTGTCGAAGAGTTCGGTCGCTTCGACGGCGCTGCGCACGGCGTCAGGCCGCTCGGCCGCGGGCACGGCCCTCAGCTCGGCGGCGTAGTCGAGATAGTCGACCACCGTCATTTCGGGGTAAAGGGGACAGTTCTCGGGTAGATATCCCATCCTTGCCTGCGCCTCGCGGCGCGCGGTCTCGATGTCGAGACCGTCCACACGAACCGTGCCGTCCGTCGGTTCGAGGTAGCCGGTCATCACTTTCATGATGGTCGTCTTACCGGCGCCGTTGTGGCCGAGCAGGCCGACGATCTCGCGCTTTTGAACGCTGAACGATATCCGGTCCACGGCGGTGAACTCGCCGTACTTTCGGGTCAACTCGTCTACGACAATCATGTCCGGCTCCGCCGTCTGTGCTTGTCTACGCCGTGCAAACGGACGGACATGGGCCGACCTTCCTGTCCTCCGTCTTCCGCGCGGCCCCTCCGGCGCCCGGCCAGGGCGACAACGCGCGGTGCCCCGCTTTGCCCGCCCCGAAGAAGCCGCATCCCGCCCCCGGCAGGAACCCTGCCAAAGGTCACGTCCGTGCTCAAAAAGGGGTCGTGGGCAGGCCGGGCGCGAGAGGCCGGGCTTTCCCGGCCCCCCGCGCCTGAACGCGAAAACCTAGAAGTCCATGTCGCCTGCGCCGGCCCCTGGCGCCGGCGAAGAGTTCTTCTTCTCCGGCTTCTCGGCGACCATCGCCTCGGTCGTGATCAGCAGGCCCGCCACCGAGGAGGCATCCTGCAAGGCCGCCCGCACGACCTTGGTCGGGTCGATGATGCCCGCCTCGAACATGTCGACGTAGCGGTCCTCCTGCGCGTCATAACCCCAGCTCGTATCGCTCTTCTCCAGGAGCTTGCCGACCACGATCGAACCGTCCTTGCCGGCGTTCTCCGCAATCAGACGCGTCGGCCACTCAAGGGCCTTGCGCACGATTCCAATGCCGACCTTCTGGTCCTCGTTCTCGGGCTTGAGCCTGTCGAGCTCCCGCATGGCGAAGAGCAGCGCCGAGCCGCCGCCGGGCAGGATGCCCTCCTCGACCGCGGCGCGGGTCGCGTTCATGGCGTCCTCGACCCGGTCCTTGCGGTCCTTGACCTCGACCTCGGTGGCGCCGCCGACCCGGATCACCGCAACGCCGCCGGCCAGCTTCGCCAACCGCTCCTGCAGCTTCTCCCGGTCGTAGTCCGAGGTCGTCTCCTCGATCTGCTGC
>JBHHZJ010000032.1:0-30565 GCA_046758005.1 Kiloniellaceae bacterium | reverse complement strand
GGCGATTCATCGACCCGGATCTGCTCTAGGGATGGATGCCCTGCAAGGTCGCCGCATCGGCTCGGGACGCGCCGGCCTCGCCGCCAAGCTGGTACCAGAGCGCCGCCGGGAAGACAACGCGCGGCGAGCTTCGCCCTCAGGCCGGCACGCAAGGCGACCGGATGCCGGCCAGCCAGTTGAGGCAGCTCTCGCCGGTCATCAGGTAGACGCCCAGGCGCCCGAGCTCGCGCACCCCCTGTTCGCTCGCGGACCCGAGGGCGTCGGGCACCACGACCGTCCGGAAATCGCGCGCGCTGGCTTCATAGACCGTCGCCCGGATGCCGGTCGCGAAGCTCATCCCGCAAATGACGAGGGTCGACACGCCCAGAGCGCGGAGGTGGGCCTCCAGGGGGGTCCCGTAAAAGGCGCCCCACCGCGGGCGGTAGAACGCCCATTCGTTGGGTCCGAGCAGTTGCAAACGGCCGTTCAGGAGGCAGTCGGGCTTGAGCCGCACGCTGCGATCGGGCTTCAGCTCTTCGAGCAGCTCCGCGCCCAGGCTGCCGGGCATGAAAACGCGCTCGCCCTCCTCGATCGCTTGGCGCCGGCAGGCGTCGACGTTGGAACCGTCGGGACGGTACAGCCGAATCGCGTGGCAGATGCGCGCGTTCTGGGCCCGGAATCCTTCGACCAACCGCCGCATGACCGGCTTCGCGCGCTCCCCGCCGGAAACCTTGACCGGCGAGCCCGGCCGCAGAAAGTCGCGCTGCGCGGACAACGTGAGAAGGGCCGCCTTGTCCCGTTCCGGCACGCAGTAATTGGCCATCCGATCTCCCGTGGCAACGCCGCCGGCGCCGGGCCTGGCCCGGTCGCTGAACCAACAACCTAGTCCGGATCGCGCGGCGTGCAACCGGCACCTTGGAATGGCAGGCCCGCAGGAATCGCAAAGCTGGCTCAAGCCCCCTGCTTTCGCCGCTCGGCGCGGAGCTTGGCCCAATATTCCAAGCGCTTCCTCACCTCGCGTTCGAAGCCGCGTTCGACGGGCTCGTAGAACCTGCGCCGCGCCATGCCCTCGGGGAAGTAGTTCTGCCCGGAAAAAGCTTCCGGCGCGTCGTGGTCGTAGGCGTAGCCCTTGCCGTACCCGAGCTCTCCCATCAGCCGGGTCGGCGCGTTCAGGATGTGCATTGGCGGCGCCAGCGAGCCGGTCTCGCGGGCCGCGCGGGTGCAGGCGTTAAAGGCCCGGTAGGCGGCGTTCGACTTGGGCGCGGTCGCCAGGTAGATCACCGCCTCGGCCAAGGCCAACTCGCCCTCGGGCGTGCCGAGGCGCTCGTAGGCGTCCCAGGCGGCCAGCGCCTGCACCAGCGCCTGCGGGTCGGCCAGGCCCACGTCCTCGGAGGCGAAGCGGACCAAGCGGCGGGCGATGTAGGCCGGGTCCTCGCCGCCGTCCAACATGCGCGCCAGCCAGTACAGCGCGGCATCCACGTCGGAGCCGCGCAGCGACTTGTGCAGCGCGCTGATCAGGTTGTAGTGGCCTTCCTGCGATTTATCGTAGAGCGGCGCGCGCTTCTGCACGACCGCGGCGAGGCGGGCCGTATTCAGCATCGGGCCCCGGGGCAGATCGAAAAGCTCCTCGGCGAGATTGAGCACGTATCGCCCGTCGCCGTCGGCCATGGCGATGAGCGCGGTTCGCGCCTCCTCCTCGAGCGGCAAGGGCCGGCCGACGTCGGCCTCGGCGCGGCGCAGCAACTCGGCCAGCGCGGCCTCGTCAAGGCGCTTGAGCACGAAGACCTGGCAGCGCGAGAGCAGCGCGGCATTCAACTCGAACGAGGGGTTCTCGGTCGTGGCGCCCACCAGAATCACGGTCCCGTCTTCGACGTAGGGCAGGAAGCCGTCCTGCTGGGCCCGGTTGAAGCGGTGGACCTCGTCGATGAAGAGCAGCGTGCCGCGCCCGGCCAGGCGGCGCTGCTTGGCCCGTTCGAACACTTTGCGCAGGTCGGCGACCCCGGAAAAGACCGCCGAGAGCGGCTCGAACTCCAGGTCGGTCGCCTCGGCGAGCAGGCGGGCGATCGTGGTCTTGCCGCTGCCCGGGGGGCCCCACAGGATCATGGAGGCGAGACGGCGGCCGGCCAGCATGCGTCCGATGGGCCCGTCCGGGCCGATCAGGTGGTCCTGGCCCACGACCTGCTCGAGCGAGGTCGGGCGCAGACGGTCCGCGAGCGGGCGCGGCGCCTGGGCCTCGAACAGGCCGGTCATGGCTCCGCCGGGCGCCGCTCAGAAGGCGAACGCGACATGGCGCACGCGCCCTTCGCGTTGGAAGCTGATCCGCCAGCGCGAACCTGGCTGCCGCAGCTGGGCGGCCAGGCCTTTCACGTCGCGGACCTCGTACTGGTTGACGGCGAGCACGATATCGCCCGGCCGAAACCGCAGGCGATGGGCCGGGCTGCCGCGCGCGATCTTGGTGATGATCACGCCGTCCCAGGCGCCCGGCATGTCGAGCTCCTCGGCGAGCGCGGGCGAAAGGTTGGCGACCACGGCGCCGGCCAGGGGATGCTCTCCCTCGAGCATCGTTTCCTCGCGCGGCGGCGTCTCGGGCGCCGATACCAGCGGCATTTCGAAACTCATGCGCCGCCGCTCGCGCCACACCTCGAGGGTGGCGGTGCCGCCCAGGTCGCGGGTCGCCACGCGGAAGCGGAAGGCCTCCACGTCCTCCACCGGCTGGCCGTCCACGGCTAGGATCACGTCGCCGACCTTGACCCCGGCGCGGTCGGCCGGACCGCCCGGGTAGACCCGGCTGACGATCACGCCTCCCGGCCGCTCCAGCCCGAAGCCGCTCGCCAGGTCCTGGGTGAGCGTCTGGCCGAGCAGCCCGGTCCACGCCCGCATGATCGCCGCGCCGCGCACGGCGCTGGCGACCACGGTCCTGGCCATGTTGGAGGGGATCGCGAACCCGATGCCGATCGAGCCGCCGCCGCGCGAATAGATCGCGGTATTGATGCCGAGCAGCTTGCCGTCGAGCGTGACCAGCGCGCCGCCCGAATTGCCCGGGTTGATCGCGGCGTCGGTCTGGATGAAGAAGCTGTAGTCCGAGATGCCCACCTGGGTGCGCGCGGTCGCCGAGACGATGCCGCTCGTGACCGTCTGGCCGACGCCGAAGGGGTTGCCGATGGCGAGCACGAGGTCGCCGACCTCGACCTCGTCGGAGTCCCGGAACTCCACGTGCGGCAGCTTCTTCCCGCCCGGATCGATGCGCAGGACCGCGAGGTCGGTCCGTTGGTCGTCGACCGCCAGTTGCGCCGCGAACTCGCGCCGGTCGGCGAGCACCACGGTGATCTCGTCCGCGCCCTGGATGACGTGGTGGTTGGTCACGATCAGACCGTCCTCGGACACGATGACGCCGGAGCCGAGCGAGTTTTGGATGCGCTCGCGCGGCACGCCGAACATGCCGAAATCCTCGCCGAAGAAGCGCCGGAAGAAGGGGTCGCTGAACAGCGGCGAGACGGCGCGCTGGCGCACGATCCGCTTGGAGAAGATGTTGACCACGGCCGGAGCGACCTTCCTGACCACCGGCGCGAAGGACAGCTCGATCGTCTCGCGCGAGTCGGGCACGGCCCCGGTCTGTGCAAGCAGCGCCGCGGGCGCGCCCAGGGCAAGCGCAAGGCCGAGGCATCCGGCACCCAGAAACCACCGCATGATGGGGTCGAGACCTCCTGTCGTTACCGCGCCGAAGAATCGAGCACCGACTCATACACACCATCATGGAAGGATGATAGCCATGATGGCGGCGCCGGGCGGCTACGGCGGCTCAGGCACCCGCCGTCTCCGCCGCGATCCAGTCGAGGAAGGCGGGGTTGCCGGCCGCAATGGGCAGCGCGACGACGCACGGGCAGTCGTAGCTGTGCCGCGCCTTGACGAAGGCGATGACGCGCTCCACCAGGTCGGCGCGCGTCTTGGCGATGAGCGCGACCTCGCCGCCCTCCTGGACCTCGCCTTCCCACCAATAGATCGGCGTGATCCCGGGCAGGACGTTGGCGCAGGCGGCCAGGCGCGCCTCGACCAGGGCGCGGCCCAGTTTCCTGGCTTCCTCCGCGTCGCCGGCGGTGATGTAGATCAGGCTGTAGTTCATGGCGGAATTCCGGCTGCTCTTTGGAACCCACCATCATAGCAGGCACAGCAGGATGGCGGGGACTGTCGGCTGGCAGGATCGCATTCGTTCGTGTACCATAGTGTGCCATGCCGGCCGCGCGAGATGCGCGCCGGTAACGGAGGACAAGATGGTCGAACCCCGCGCGACCGACGTCCTCGGGACGCCCGCCGACGGGCTCGGGCGGCGCAAACGCGGCCGCCCCAGCGCGGTCCAACATGCGTGGCTGCAACGCGGATTGGGCGACCCTGGCGGCAAGCTCCCGCTGTTCGACGAGCACGGCCGCTCCTACAGCGCGCGCACAATCCGCAGCTGCATCGAGCAGGGCTGGGCCGAGCCCTGGATCCACAACGCGATCAAGCCCGAATGGCTGGTGTGCCGTCTGACCGATGCCGGCCGCGCGGCCGCGCGGATGCGGGCGCGGGCGCGCTCGGGGGCGGTGCGGGACGACTCGGTTCGGCAATCGGACCAAGGCTGACCCGAAGCAAACCGCCCGGCTTCGGCACCGAACGGCCGCAGGTGCCGCCGGGCGAATGGGTCGGGGTCACACCGCGCGCACGTGGCGCCCTACCTCGGGCCGGAGGTAACGGTCGAAGCGCGCGCACACGGTGCGTACGAAGGGCCGGCCCCTGGCCGTGACCCGCACCCGCGCGCCGTCCAGCGCGACCACGCCGTCCGCTTCCATTTCGGACAGCCCGGCGAGTTCCTCGCAGAACACACCCGTGTCGCAGCCGAACGCGCCGCAGACCTCGCCGAGATCGACCTCGAGGGTGCACATCAGGCGCTCGATCACCGCGGCGCGCAGGCGGTCGTCGTCGGTGAGGCGAAGCCCGCGCGCGACCGGGAATTGGCGGAACGAGACCGCTTCCCGGTAGGCGTGCAGCGGCACCGCGTTCTGGACGAAGCCTTGCGGCAGGGTGCCGATCGCCGACGGCCCGAATCCAAGGCGCACCGGCGCCTCGTCGGTCGTGTAGCCCTGGAAGTTTCGGTGCAGCCTGCCCTCGCGCGCGGCCACGGCCAGTTCGTCGTCGGGCCGCGCGAAGTGGTCGAGGCCGATCCACACGTAGCCGGCCTCCTGCAGCCGCTCGGCCGCCGCCATGTACTGGGCGAACCGGTCGCTCGGCCCGGGCAGGGCCGCCTCGTCGATCAGCCGCTGGTGCCGCTTCATCCACGGGACGTGCGCGTAGCCGAAGACGCAGATCCGCTCCGGCGCCATGTCGAGCACCGCCTCGATCGTGGTCAATACGCGCGGCACGGTCTGGTGCGGCAGGCCGTACATGAGATCGACGTTGATCGAGGCGATGCCGGCCGCGCGCAGTGCCTCGGCCACCCGCCTGGTCTGCTCGATCGACTGGACCCGGTTCACCGCCCGCTGGACCTCCGGGTTGATGTCCTGCAGGCCCAGGCTGGCGCGGTTGACCCCGACCGCCGCCATGGTGCGGACGAGGTCCTGGCTGAGCTCGCGTGGATCGTTCTCGATGGCGATGTCGGCCCCGGCCAGAACGTCGAAACGCACGCGCAGATGGTCGAACAGGCCCTCCAGGTCCGCGGCCTCGATGATCGTGGGCGTGCCGCCGCCCAGATGGATGTGGCAGACCCTGCGCCGCGTCCCGAGCGCGTCGGCCACAAGCTCGATCTCGCGGCGCAGCTGCACCAGGTAGCCGGCGACCGGCTCGTAGCGGCGCACGATCTTGGTATGGCAACCGCAGAACCAGCACAGGCTGTCGCAGAACGGCACGTGGAGGTAGAGCGACAGCGGCAGGCCGGGGTCGAGCTCCGCCAGCCAGCGGCCGTAGGCCCGGGCCCCGACGGCGGGCCCGAAGTGGGGCGCGGTCGGGTAGCTCGTGTAGCGCGGAACGCGCAAGTCGTACTTGGACAGAAGGCCGCAGACCATGCGCGAATTACACGGCAGACGGGCCTGTTCCACCTTGATCCAAGTCAAACAGAATGCGCATATTTCGTGGCGAGCCCTGAATCCACCCTCGACCGGCACGCCATATGCGCCCCGGACGAAAGGGATCCCAGGCCCATGGCGCACAGCGAGACCCTGGCCTCGCCCCCCCGCATCCGCCGCGTGGCGCTGGAGCGGCCGTGGGCCTGGCTGGCCGCCGGCTGGCGGGACATCTGGCGCGCCCCGCACGTCAGCCTGACATACGGGGCCCTGTTCGCCGCGATCAGCCTGGCGCTCACCGTGGGCCTGTTCCTGGCCGGGCTCGAGTACCTCCTGCCGCCGCTGGCCGCCGGTTTCATGCTGGTCGGGCCGATGCTGGCGGTGGGCCTGTACGAGACCAGCCGGCGGCTCCAGGCCGGCGAGCCGGTGACCCTGCGCGCCGCGCTCCTCGTCGCCACCAGGTCGCCCACCCAGCTCGCCTTCCTCGGCATCCTGCTCATGCTCATCCTGCTCGCGTGGATGCGGCTCGCCACCCTGCTCTTCGCCCTGTTCTTCGGCACCCTGGAATTCCCGCCGCTGCCGGAGATCACCCAGCTCCTGTTCTTCACCTGGCCGGGGCTGGGGCTGCTCGTGGTCGGCACGGCGGTCGGGGCGGTGCTTGCCGCGATCGTGTTCGCGATCAGCGTCGTCTCGGTGCCGATGCTCATGGTGCGCGAGGTCGACGCGATCACGGCCATGGTGCTGAGCGTCAGGACCGTGCGCGCCAACCTGGCGGTGCTGACCCTGTGGGCGTGGCTGATCATCGTGTTGACCGTCTGCGGCCTGGTCCCGGCCTACCTCGGGCTGATCGTGACCTTCCCGCTGGTCGGCCACGCCACCTGGCACGCCTACCGCGACCTGATCGACGAGGCAGTGGGCTGACCGGGCAGGAAGGCGGCCGACGGGGTCAGGATCGCTCGTCGCCCCGCCCGCCCGGTCCATCCTCGTCGTCGAACAGGATGCGGTGCGCCGCGCCGTCGAGGTCCTCGAACTGGCCCGACTTGAGCGCCCAGAGGAAGGCGCCCAGGCCGAGCAGGCCGAGAAACAGCGCCGCCGGTATCAAGTAGCCGAGCACCGTCACGGCCGCGCCTCCCGCGCGATGAGGGCGAGGCGCAGGGCGTTGAGCGTGACCGCCAGCGAGGACGCGGACATGGCGAGCGCCGCGATGAGCGGCGTGACCAGCCCGGCGACCGCAAGCGGCACGGCCACCGCGTTGTAGCCGAGGGCCAGCGCGAAGTTCTGCAGCACCAGCCGGCGGGCGATCCGGGCGACGCGCAGCGCCTCGGCGAGCGGCGCCAGGCCCTCCCCCTGCAAAACGAGGTCGGCGGCGGTCTGGCTCACGTCGGCGGCCTCGGCCGGCGAGGCCGACACGTAGGCGGCCGCAAGCGCCGGCGCGTCGTTCAGGCCGTCGCCGACCATCAGAACCCTGCGCCCCTGGGCCGCCAGGGCCTCGAGCCGGGCGATCTTGTCCGCCGGCCTGCGTTCGGCGGACCAGCGCGCGATGCCCAGGGCCTCGGCCACCGCGCGCGCCGCCGGCGCCCGGTCGCCGGTGAGCAGTTCGACCGCAAGGCCGCGGCGCTTCAGCCAGGCGACGATCCGCGCCGCATCGGCGCGCGGCGCATCGCGGAAGGCGAAACGAACCGGCTCCCGTCCCTCACCGGCCAGCCACAGCTCGGTCTCGACCGCCGCACCCTCGCCGTGCTCCGGCATCCCGCACCAGCGCCGGCTGCCCAGGCGCACCTCGCGGCCCTCGACCGTGGCCGACAGCCCCATGCCCGGCTCCTCGCGCACCTCCGCCGCCGCGGCCACCGGGCCGGCGGCGCGGCACAGCCCGCGGGCGAGTGGGTGGCGGCTGGCCGCCGCGATCGAGGCGGCCAGGCGCAGGTCGCGCCCGGCGATCTCTTCGGCGTTGGCGAGCGTCGGCCGGCCCAGGGTGAGCGTCCCGGTCTTGTCGAAGACCACGGTGTCCGCCCGCGCCAGGCGCTCCAGCCCGTCGGCCGACTTGACCAGCACGCCCCGGCGCAGCAGCCGCCCGACCGCCGCGACCTGGACCGCCGGCACCGCCAGTCCCAATGCGCACGGGCAGGTGATGATGAGCACCGCCACGGCGGTGAGCAGCGCGCCCTGCCAGGCCGCGCCGCCGAACAGGAGCCAGCCCAGGAACGTCCCGCCCGCCAGAAGATGGACCGCCGGGGCGTAGATCCGCGCCGCCCGGTCGGCCAGGCGGACGTAATCCGCCCGGCCCTGTTCGGCCGCCTCCATCAGGCGCACGATCTCGGCCAGCAGCGTGTCCTCCCCGGCCGCGCTCACTTCGACCTCGAGCGGCCCGCCCAGGTTGAGGGTCCCGGCGAAGATTTCGGCGCCCGCAGCCACCGGGCGCGGCAGGCTCTCGCCGGTGACCAGGCTGGTATCGACCTCGGAACGCCCGGCCGCGACCCGGCCGTCGACCGGAATTCGCTCGCCCGCGGCCACGGCGACTCGCATGCCGGGCCCGATCTCCGACACCGGCACCGCGCGCCGCCGCCCGTCGGGGTCGATCGCGGTCGCCGCGACCGCGCGCAGGATCATCAGGTTCTGCGCCGCCGAGCGCGCCCGGCCGCGAACCCGCAGGTCGAGGAACCGGCCGACAAGCAGGAAGAACAGCAGCATGACCGAGGCGTCGAAGTAGACGTGCGCGCCGCCGCGCACGGTCTCGAACAGGCTCATGCCGGCGGCGAGCAGGACGGCGAGCGAGATCGGCACGTCCATGTTGAGCCGCCCGGCGCGCAGGCTGGCGAAGGCCGAGCGGTAGAACGGCCGCCCGGCGTAAGCCACCGCCGGCAGGGCGATGAGCGCGGAGACCCAATGGAACAGCCCGCGCGTGGCCGGCCCCATGTCGGAGACCAGCCCGCTCCACACGGAGATCGACAGCAGCATCACGTTGCCGGCGGCGAAGCCGGCCACCGCCAGGGCGCGCAGCAGCGCCCGGCCCTCCCGCTCGTGGGCGCCCTCGAGACCGGCCGGATCGTAGGGCGACAAGCGAAACCCCTGCGCGGCCACGGCGGCGACCAGGTCGCCGGCCTCGACCGCGCCCTGCCGCCAGCGCAGGCGCAGGCGGCGCGTGCTCAGGTTGACCCGCGCCTCGAGCACGCCCGGCATGCGCTGCAGCGTGCCCTCGATGCGTGGGATGCAGCTCGGGCAGTGGAGGTTCTCGACCACGAGGTTGAGCTCGGCCGTGCCGTTCGCCCGGGGCCGCACATAGGCCGCCGGATCGACCGGTGCGGCCCACTCCTCCGGCACGGCGGGCAGCGTCACTTCAGCCATATCCGGTCCTCGAACTCGAAGCGCTTGCCGTAGCGGGACCGGGCGCTGAGTCGCACGTCCCATTGGCCGCGCAGCGGAAGCTCCAAATCCGCCGCGTAGCGGCCCGGTCCGGCGCGCGCCAGGGCCACGTCGCGGTCGAAGCCCTCGTGGGTCGGCCGGCGCAGGCGGACGGTGACGGCAAGGGACTCGATCGGCGCGCCCCGCCGGTCGGTGAAGGCGACCTCCAGCCGGTCGCGCCCCGCGCCGGTCGCGCGGACGCTCAGATCGGCGCGCCAGCCGAGCGCCCGCTGCGCGGCGGCCGCGCGCAGCGTCTCGTTGTAGGCGAGGCCGCGCTGATAGGCGTTCTCCGTGCTGAGCCCGGTCCAGGTGTCCAGCGCCAGGACGACGAACACGGCGTTGGCCGCGATCACTACGCCGAAGAAGGCGAGGACGGCGATCAGGACGTGGCGCCCGGTCAGGGTCCGCTCGCGCGTCGGGCTCATCGCGCCGGCCCCCGGAATACGGTGTCGTAGGTGACCCGGGTGGCGTCGGCCGTGTCGGTGACCGCGAAGGTGACCGGGGTCGCCGCGTCCGTCAGCGCCTCCCGCGGGACGGTGACGAAGACCCGGAAGCTGGCCAGGCGGTCGGGCTTGACCGTCAACAGGGCCTCGACGCCGCCCCGGTCTCCGACCACGCCGATGCGCGCGTCGGCCAGGCCCTCGACGCTCAGGCGGTACCGCCGCTCGTCGTGCAGCTTGTTGATGACCTTGAGGGTGTAGCCGTTGCGGATCGCGCCGTCCGACAGGGTGACGAACAGCGGGTTGCGGTCGCGCAGCACGTTGACGTCGAGCGCCGCGCGCGTGGTCAGGCCGACCAGGATGGCCGCGCCGACGACGACCATCAGGCCCATGTAGATCGCCGGCCGGGCGCGCAGCAACCGAACCCGCGGGTTCTCCCCGGCCGCCCGCCGCTCGACGTTGGCCAGGGTGTCGTATGCGATCAGCCCGCGCGGCCGGCCGATCCGGTCCATCACGTCGTTGCACGCG
The DNA here is from genome assembly GCA_046758005.1 of Kiloniellaceae bacterium. Lineage (GTDB taxonomy): Bacteria > Pseudomonadota > Alphaproteobacteria > Kiloniellales > J153 > JBHHZJ01. Next base: position 20,190 of record JBHHZJ010000032.1, on the reverse strand, counting down.
TCGATGCACAGGGCGCAGTTGATGCACTCGAGCTGCTGGCCGTCGCGGATGTCGATGCCCATGGGGCAAACCACGACGCAGTTGTTGCAGTCGATGCAGTCGCCGCGCCCCTCCCAGGCCTCGCCCTTTCGGTGCGGGCCGCGCGGCTCGCCCCGGTAGTCGCGGTAGGTGACGACGAGCGAGTCCGCGTCGACCATCGCGGCCTGGATGCGCGGCCAGGGGCACATGTAGGTGCACACCTGCTCGCGCGCGTGACCGCCGAGGGTATAGGTCGTGAAGGCGAGCACGCCGATCGCGATGTAGGCGACGGCCGGCGCCTCCAGGGTCGCGAGCTCGCCAAGCAGGCTCGGCGCGTCGGCGAAGTAGAACACCCAGGCCCCGCCCGTGAGCACGGCGATGACCAGCCAGATCGCGTGCTTGGCCGCCTTCTCGGCGACCTTGCGCGCGCTCCACGGGGCCTGATCGAGCCGGATGCGCGCGGCGCGGTCGCCCTCGATCAGGCGTTCGACGGCGACGAACAGGTCGGTCCAGACGGTCTGCGGACAGGTATAACCGCACCACACCCGGCCGAACATCGAGGTCGCCAGGAACAGGCCGAGCGCGGCCAGGATCAGCAGGCCGGTGAGGTAATAGACCTCCTGCGGCCAGATCTCGATGAAGAAGAAGTAGAAGCGGCGCGCCGGGATGTCGATCAGGATCGCCTGCTCGGGCGCGTTCGGCCCGCGGTCCCAGCGAATCCACGGCGCCAGGTAGTAGATCGACAGGGTCACCGCCATGATCGCCCACTTGAGGCGGCGGAACGTGCCGCGGGCCTTCTTGGGATAGATGCGAGCGCGCCTCTGGTAAAGGGAGCGGCGCTCGCGCTTGTTGACCGGGCGAACGTCCGCGCGCTCGACGCCCGACGCGGCGGCCGGTGCGGGCGCCGGCGCTTCCGTTTCGCGTATCGCGGCCATGTCTATCGTCAACGCGTCGCTCCCGGCCCCGCCGGACGGTCGCAGGTCACTGCCCTCCGCCGAGCGAGTGCACGTAGATCGCGAGCCGCTTTATGGTGGCAGGCGCCAGGCGCCCGGTCCAGGCGGGCATCACGCCGGCGCGGCCGAAGGACACGGTCTCGACGATCGTCTCCTTGTCGCCGCCGTACAGCCAGATCGCGTCGGCGAGATTGGGCGCGCCGAGCTCGTCGGAGCCGACGCCGCCCTCCTGGTGACAGGCCACGCACTGCTCGGCGAAGACTTCCGCGCCCCGTTCGGCAGCCGCGGCATCCGTGCTCCTCCCCGACAGCGACAGCACGTACTCGGCGACATCGGACGCCTGCTCGCGGGTGAGCAGGCCGTCCCGCACGAAGGCGGGCATGTCGCCGAAGCGTGCCTCCTCGTGTCCGGAGCGCACGCCGAACCGGATCGTGCGCGCGATCTCATCCAACGTCCCGCCCCACAGCCAGGCGTCGTCGTTCAGGTTCGGATAGCCGCGCGAGCCGGCCGCGCCGAGGCCGTGGCACGGCGAGCAATTGACCGCGAAGGCCGAGCGCCCGCCGGCGAGCGCGAACTCCAGCAGCTCCGGGTCGCTGCGGATCTCGTCCAGCGAGGCGGCCTCGATGCGCGCGATGTAGGCGCTTTGCGCCGCGCGGGCCTCGGCGAGCCGCTCGGCCACGGCGGCGCGGTTGGTGTAGCCGAGGACGCCCCGGGTGAAATCGTTGACCAGCGGCCAGGCCGGCATCACGATCCAGTAGCCGATGGCCCACACGATCGTGGCGTAGAAGGTCCACAGCCACCAGCGCGGCAGGGGCGTGTTCAGTTCCTTGATGCCGTCCCACTCGTGGCCGGTGGTCTCGGTGCCCGTGACCGCGTCCGTCTCCCTGTGCCCCGCCACCTCAGTCCTCCTTCAAGGGCAGGCGCGCCGCGTCCTCGAACCTTCGCTTATTGCCCGGCCAGAAGACGTACACAAGCACCCCGACGAACAGGATGAGGAAGTAGATCAGGCCGTAGGTTCCGACGAAGGAAAGCACGTCCTGGTAAGTCATGGCGGCCTCGCTCAACGCAGGTTCTCCTCCGCCCGGTAGACGTCGAAATCAACGAGCGTGCCGAGCATTTGCAGGTAGGCGATCAGCGCGTCCAGCTCCGAGATCGCCTCCGGGTTGCCGTCGAAGTCGCGCACGTTCGCCTTGGGGTAGCGTTCCAGCAGCGCGTCGACGCCCTCGGCATCCGGGTCGACCTGGGCGCGCACGTCGCGCACCGCGGCCGCGATCATCTCGTCGGTGTAGGGCACGCCCACGGCGCGGTTGGCGCGAAGGTCCTCGGCGATGCGCTCGAAGCGAAGGGGCGTCTCCGCCAGAAACGGGTAGCCCGGCATGACCGACTCCGGCACGATGCTGCGCGGGGCCTTCATGTGCGCGACGTGCCACTCGTCGGAGTAGCGCCCGCCGAGCCGCGCGAGGTCCGGGCCGGTGCGCTTCGATCCCCACTGGAAGGGGTGGTCGTACATGCTCTCGGCCGCCAGGCTGTAGTGGCCGTAGCGCTCCACTTCGTCGCGCAGCGGCCGCACCATCTGGCTGTGGCAGTTGTAGCAGCCCTCGCGGATGTAGATCTTGCGCCCGGCCAGCTCCAGCGGCGAGTAGGGCCGCATCCCCTCGACCCTCTCGATCGTGCTCTCGAGGTAGAACAACGGCGCGATCTCGACGATGCCGCCGATCGAGACCACGATGAGGACCAGGACGAGCAGCAGGATCGAGTTCCGCTCGACCGTCTCGTGCTTGATCATCGCCTCGGCCCCCTCTATTCCGCCGGCGCCGCGGCCGGCCGGAGCGTCGGTGCCGGCCCCTCCTCGCGCACGTCGCCGCGCGCGGTGCGCCACAGGTTGTAGGCCATGACGAGCGCCCCGAACACGTAGAGCGCGCCGCCCGCGGCCCGGATCATGTAGTAGGGGTGCATCTGCTCGACGGTCTCGGCGAAGGAGTATACGAGGAAGCCCTGGCTGTCATAGGCGCGCCACATCAGGCCCTGCATGATCCCCGACACCCACATCGCCGTGATGTAGAGCAGGATTCCGATGGTCGCGACCCAGAAGTGCAGGCCGACCAGGCGAAGCGAATAGAGCCGCTCGCGCCCCCAGAGCGCGGGCGCGAGGCAGTACAGCGCGCCGAAGCTGACGAAGCCGACCCAGCCGAGCGCGCCGGAGTGCACGTGGCCGATCGTCCAATCCGTATAGTGGCTGAGCGAGTTGACCGCCTTGATCGCCATGACCGGGCCTTCGAAGGTGCTCATGCCGTAGAACGCGACCGAAACGACCAGCATGCGAATCACCGGGTCGGTGCGCAGCTTGTCCCACGCACCCGAGAGGGTCATGAGGCCGTTGATCATGCCGCCCCACGACGGCATCCACAGCATCACCGAGAACGTCATGCCCAGCGTCTGCGCCCAGTCCGGCAGCGCGGTGTAATGCAGGTGGTGCGGACCGGCCCAGATATAGAGGAAGATGAGCGACCAGAAATGCACGATCGACAGCCGGTAGGAATAGACCGGTCGCTCGGCCCGCTTGGGCACGAAGTAGTACATGATCCCCAGGAAGCCGGCGGTCAGGAAGAACCCGACCGCGTTGTGCCCGTACCACCATTGGGTCAGCGCGTCCTGCACCCCGGCGAACAGCGAATAGCTCTTCACGCCGGCCCAAGACACCGGCACCGCCAGGTTGTTGATGATGTGCAGCATCGCGATGGTCACGATGAAGGCCAGGTAGAACCAGTTGGCGACGTAAATGTGCGGCTCGCGCCGGCGCCACAGGGTGCCCAGGAAGACCAGCAGGTAGACGACCCAGACCAAGGTCAGCCACAGGTCCGCGTACCACTCGGGCTCGGCGTATTCCCTGCTCTGCGTGACGCCGAGAACGTAGCCCGTGGCCGCGACCACGATGAACAGGTTGTAGCCCCAGAACACGAACCAGGGCGCCAGTTCGCCGGCCAGGCGGGCGCGGCAGGTCCGCTGCACCACGTGGAACGAGGTCGCGATCAGGACGTTGCCGCCGAAGGCGAAGATGACCGCGGAGGTGTGCACGGGCCGCAGGCGACCGAAGTTGGTCCACGGCAGGTCGAAATTGAGCACCGGAAAGGCAAGCTGCAAGGCGATCGCGAGACCGACCGAGAACCCGACCACGCCCCAGAGGGTCGACGCGATCACCCCGGCCCTGACCACCGCGTCGTTGTAGCGCACGGCCTCCCCCGCCGCGGCCGCCGCGACCGCCCCGTAGTGCCGCCCGATCAGCCAAAAGGTCCCGGCCACGCAGAAGGCGAAGAACAGAAACCCGTGGAACTCCATGACCGGGTCCACCGCCCGGGCCATGAGGAAGATGCCGAACACCGCCCCGAGCGCGAGCGCCGCGCCGACCGCGTACGTCATGCCGTCGGCCGCGGCGCGCGTATCCGAATTCGTCATCGCCGGTCCCGATCCTTGTCGAACAGAAAACCCCCCGCCCCGCCGCTCATACAAAAGTGCTTCGCGTACGGCAAGCGCCCCGCGCCGGTGCCGGGCAAGATACTACGAGGCGCGCCGGGCAAGGAAGCGATGCGGATCGACCGGGATCGGGCCTCGGCGCGTGGAAATTCCCCGCGCCGGCCGCGGGTCCGGCCGTCGCGCGAGACTCCGGACCGGCCGCGCCAGGACGCGCGGCCGATGAATGTACTGTCCGCGCGCGATTCGCCGTACCATTGGGCCGAACACGGAGGTGACGGCATGAACCCGACCTACGACATCATCGTCCAGGGCAACAACCTGCGCCTGAGGGACGGCTTCCTGGGCCTGGCCAACCTGACGCTCGTGGACACGGCCGACGGCCCGCTGCTGTTCGACACCGGGGGCTACGTCTCGCGCCTGCCGCTGCTGAAGGGGCTCGAGCGGCGCGGACTGCGCCCGGCGGACGTGAGGATCGTGTTCCTGTCGCATCTTCATTTCGACCACTGCCACAACATCGACCTGTTCGCGCACGCCAAGGTCCTGGTCGGCAAGCGGGAGTGGGACTACGCCGCCGCCCCGCACGAGGACGACATCTTCATGCCCTGGGGCATCCACGAACAGCTCGACAAGCACGACCTGGAACTGATCGAGGGCGAAGGGACGCTGAGCAACCGGATCGGCTTCTTCCCCGCCCCCGGACACACGCCGGGCGGCTACGCGCTTAGGCTCGAGACCGACGACAAGGGGACCGTGGTCATCGCCGGCGACGCGATCAAATACGCCAGGGAAGCGATCAACGGCCGCTGCGACATGGCCTTCGACAGCGTCGAGAACGGCACCGAAACCATCGCGCGCATCCTCGACATGGCGGACCGCATCGTCCCCGGTCACTTCCCGGAGCTGATCAAGACCGACCGAGGCTTCACCTGGGAGGACGGCGTGGAATTCCCGCTCGTCGTGCGCTGAGCCGGCCAGGCGCGGCGGCCCGCGCGGCGCGAAACCGAGGCCGCAAACGATTGAGACAAGAGATGGTCGGAGCGGCCGGATTCGAACCGGCGACCCCTTGGCCCCCAGCCAAGTGCGCTACCAGCCTGCGCCACGCTCCGCCCTGGTGCGGCCCCGATCGGGCCGCGGAATGCCAAGCCTGACCCTATATACCGCCGGCCGCGGGCCGAGGCAATGCGGCTAACGGATCGCGCGGCGCAGGATGTCGCGCAGCTCGACGAGCTCGTGGAGGATCGCCTGCAGCTGCTCGCGCTGCGAGGGCGCCGGCGGGTCCGGCACCTGCCGGTCGATCTTGAGTTGGCCCTCGCGCAGCAGGCGCTGGACGCCCTTGATCGTGTATCCCTCGGTGTAGAGCAGATTGCGGATCCGGCGCAGCAGGTCGACGTCTTCCGGGCGGTAGTAGCGCCGCCCGCCGCCGCGCTTGAGCGGGCGCACCGGCGAGAACTTGGCCTCCCAGAAGCGCAGGACGTGTTGCGGCACGTCCAACTCGTGCGATACCTCGCTGATCGTGCGGAACGCGGCGGCCGATTTCCCTCCCGTACGATTCGCTGGCATCGTCTGGCAATGGCTCCCGGGCGATGTCCCTTGCGTATCGGCCCTCAGCCGCGCGAGCGCGTCAGGGATTCGTTGATGCGGTTTTTCAGCACGTGCGAGGCGCGGAAGACGAGCACCCGCCGCGGCAGGATCGGGACTTCCTCACCGGTCTTCGGGTTGCGGCCGATGCGCTGGCCCTTCTGGCGCACGGAAAAGCTCCCGAACGACGAGAGCTTGACCAGCTCGCCGCGAACCAGGGCATCGGAGATCTCGTTGAGAACCGACTCGACGAGGTCCGCCGACTCGTTGCGCGACAGGCCGACCTCCTGATAGACCGCCTCGCTAAGATCGGCACGCGTCACCGTTCGAGGGGCCATGAAGCTCTCCCAATGAATGTAATTCGCCAAACGTTAGCGCAACCCCGCCGGGTGGTCAAACATCCAGCCACTTCCGGAGGATGGACCGTTTGCTTAAAGCGTGGGTCGAGACCGCCCGCCGCGGCGAATCCGGTTACCAGCGCAACAGCGCCGAACCCCAGGTGAAACCGCCGCCCATGGCCTCCATCAGGATCAGGTCGCCGCGCTGGATTCGCCGGTCGCCCACAGCCTCGCAAAGCGCGAGCGGGATCGACGCGGCCGAGGTGTTCGCGTGGCGGTTCACGGTGACGACCACGCGCTCGTCCGGCAGGTTGAGGCGCCGGGCCATGGCCTCGATGATGCGCAGGTTGGCCTGGTGCGGCACGAGCCAGTCGATGTCCCCGGGGGTCAGGCCATTGGCCTCCAGCGCCGCGTCGATGGCCTCGGCCATGCGCACCACGGCGTGGCGGAACACCTCGCGGCCCTGCATGCGCAGATGGCCCACGGTTCCGGTCGAGGACGGCCCGCCGTCGACGTACAGGGCGTCGTGGTAACGGCCGTCGGAATAGAGATGGGTGGACAACAGGCCGCGATCCTCCGGCCCGCCCGCGCCGTCCGTGGCCTGCAGCACGACCGCGCCGGCGCCGTCGCCGAACAGCACGCACGTCGTGCGGTCCTCCCAGTCGAGAAGGCGCGAAAAGGTCTCGGCGCCGATTACGAGGGCGTTCCTGACCTGGCCCAGGCGCACGAAATTGTCGGCGACAGCCAGAGCGTAAATGAAGCCGCTGCACACGGCCTGCACGTCGAAGGCCACGCCCCGCGTCATGCCGAGCCGGGCCTGAATCCGCGTCGCGGTCGCCGGAAAGGTCTCGTCCGGCGTCGAGGTGGCGCACACGACGAGATCCAGGTCGCCGGCCGCCAGCCCGGCCATGCCAAGCGCGGCCTCGGCGGCCTGCAACCCCAGGTCCGAGGTGGTTTCGCCCTCCGCCGCGACCCGGCGTTCCCTGATCCCGGTGCGTTGCCGGATCCATTCATCGGAGGTATCGACGGTTCGGGCGAGCTCGGCGTTGGTGATCACGCGGGCGGGCAGATAGGAGCCGCAGCCCGCGACCAAAGAGCGACGCGCCATTATCCGGCCGCGGCCTGCGCCTTCGGCGGCCGCTGCATGAAGGTGGCGAAGTCGGCCCGCGTCTTCTGAATGATGCCGTACTTCTTCATGTCGATGGCCACGCCGATCGCGTTGGCGAACCCGAGCGAGTCGGTGCCGCCGTGGCTTTTCACCGTGATGCCGTTCAGGCCGAGGAAAATGGCTCCGTTGTAACGGCGCGGGTCGAGCCGCTTGCGCAGCTTGCGCATCGCCGAGCGCGCCAGGAGATAGCCGAGCCCGGCCACGATCGAACTCTTGAAGGTGCGCCGCATGTACTCGTTGATGAGCATGGCGGTGCCTTCCGCGGTCTTGAGCGCGACGTTGCCGGTGAAGCCGTCGGTTACGACCACGTCGACCGTGCCCTTGGCGATGTCGTCACCCTCGATGAAGCCGACGAACTCGCCCGGCAGGTGGGCCTCGCGCAAGGCGGCGCTCGCCTCCTGCAGCGCCTCGTGGCCCTTCAGTTCCTCGGAGCCCACGTTGAGCAGCCCGAAGGTCGGCTGCAGGACGCCGAGGACGCAACGCGCGAAGGCGTTGCCCATGACCGCGAAGTCGACGAGGTTGCGCGCGTTGCAGGACACGTTGGCGCCAAGGTCGAGCATCAGGGTCTCGCCGCGCAAGGTCGGGAAGAACGCCCCAATCGCCGGGCGGTCGACCCCGGGCAGCGTCTTGAGCACGAACTTCGCCATCGCCATGAGCGCCCCGGTGTTGCCGGCGGAGACGACGCCGTCGGCCCTGCCCTCATGCACGGCGTTGATCGCCAGGCGCATGCTGGAGTTGCGGCCGCTGCGCAGCGCGACCGAGGGCTTCTCCTCGCCGCTGACCACGTCGTCGGTGTGCACGAGAGTGGTCACCGCCCTGAGGCGCTTGAGCTTGTCGAGAAACGGGCGCACTTCGTTCTCGCGCCCGAACATCAGAAACTCCGCCTCCGGATAGCGTTGGCGCGCAATGTTGGCGCCGCGCACGACCATCCGCGGAGCGGCGTCGCCGCCCATCGCGTCAAGGGCTATGGTCAGGCGACCGCTCACGCCGTTTTCCGTTCCTGTCCGGCGGATGTCCGGTCTGGTCGTGCGCCTGGGGTCGGCCGGGGTCAGACCGCCTCGATTTCGACGACCTCCCGGCCGTCGTAATAGCCGCAAGCCCCGCACAGGTGGTGCGGGCGCTTCAGTTCGCCGCAATTCGGGCACTCGTGGTAGGCGTTCGGCGCCAGGGCATTGTGCGCCCGCCGCTTGTCGCGTCGCGAGCGGGAGACCTTCTTTTTGGGAACCGCCATAATCTCGTCTTCCGAATCCAGATCGGCCTGCTCAAGGCCGCTTCTTAGCCAAAAACCGTCGGTCCGGCAAGCCCGGCCAAGTTCCCGGCCAGCCCCAGCGGCATCAGTCACCCGCGCCCCTTCAAGGCCTTCAAGGCGGCGAAAGGGCCTCCGTCGTCACCAGCCTCGCCGCGCTCGCCCAAGGCCGCCTGCGACAGCTTCGCGCCGGGCGCCCGGGGATAGGGATCGAGCGCCACGGCGAGCTGCTGGGCCACGGCCTCGCCCAGGTCGATGCCGGAGGGACCGACCGCCTCGGGCGGCTCTTCCTCGTCCGGCTCCACCACGGCCTCCCGGACCGCCGCAGCGGCGGGCGCGAGTGTGTAGAGTTGCGTGAAGGACTCCTCCAGGCGGTTGCGCACCGGCTCCAGGCTGACCACGCAAGTCTGGACCAGGTCGGCCGTGAAGCGTCCACGCACGCGTATCAGGTCCTTTCCCTCGCGCCTGACGCGCACGACCGCGCGCAGCTCGTCGAGCGCGCGCAGGTCGAAGCGCCTGGCCACCGCCGCACGTTCCTCGGGCGTGGCCGCGATTTCCTCGCGTGCCTCCGCCTCGCCCAGTCGCTCCACGGGCATGAGGCGCGAGAACTCGGGCTTCGGTTGTCTCCCCTGGGTCAACATCGCTCTCCCGGGTAAGTCCCGTTCCGCCGGGCTGCGCGTCGCCCGCCGCGCGCTCATTTTCCGTCCCGCGGGCGCGGCGGGGCGCCGAAGGACAGCCGGCCTGCGGCCAGCGCGGCGTAGCTCCGCCGCCCGAGCGCCGCCGCCTCGCGCCGCATGTAGGCGGCGACCGCCTCGACGCAAGCCGCCTGGGGCGCCGCGGTGCCGTAGAGATTGCGGCGCAGCGCGGCTTCCAGCTCCGCATCGGCGCCTTCGAGCCCGGCTTCGTAGGCCGCGATCCGTCCGTACAGGCCCTGGGCCATCCGTTTCACCTTGCGCCCGACCCCGAGGTCCCCGGCACCCAGTTCGCGCAGACTCTGGTCCATGTCCAGGAACATGGTGTCGAATACGCTTTGGCCAAGCTCGGCCGAGGCCGGGTGATCCCGCTTCAGGCGATGCAGCAGCAGGAAGGCGTGCAGCGCCACGAGGTCGAAGCGGCCGTCCAGCGTATCGGGCACGCCGCAGTGGGTATAGAACTCGGGCCGGCGCGCCTGCGCCACGACCGCCTCGTACAGCGCGCGCGCCTGCGCCTGGCAGGAGTTGCGGCGAAACAGGTTGCCAAGAACCATGCCCCTCGTCCCGATGCCTCGTCCGGACGCCCCCCGGCGCGGATTTGCTGATATTCAGGCTTGAAATGGCGGCGGTGAACTGTGTAATCAAGTCGTGAGGGAGAAATCGAACCAATGCGGAGGGGCGGGGCCATGAGCAACATCGCCGCAAACTCGGCGGATCGCGCGGGCCTTCGGTCGGTGTTACTTGGCGCAATCCTGGCGCTCGGGCTCGGCGCCTGCGAGCAGTCGATTCAGGTTCGCGGCAATCTGCCGGACCCGGCCGACCTGTCGAAGATCAGCCCCGGCGTCCACTCGCGGGTCGATGTCGCCAAGCTGCTCGGCTCGCCCTCCACGGTGTCCACGTTCCAGGACAGCAAGTGGTACTACATCGGGCAGAAGACGACGGAGTTCGCGTTCTTCAGGCCCGAGGTGCTCGAACGCAAGGTCGTCGTCGTCTCCTTCGACGAGGGCGGCAAGGTCGCCGACACGAAGACCTACACGCTCGCGGACGGGCAGACGATCGACCCGGTCGATCGCGTTACGCCGACCGAGGGGCGCGAGGTGACGCTGCTGCAGCAGATCTTCGGCAATCTTGGACGGTTCTCCGGCGCCACGCAGTGACGCCCGGCGCGCTCAGCGAAAATCTCGTTGCAAAAGACGCTTATACCGAAGGGCATTGTGATTGACTCACAATGCCCTTTGGCAAGCGCGACCGCGCGCCCGAGCTTAGGCGAGGAAAGCCTGCGTGGCGTTTGAACGCCCAGCGGTCATTTGCAATGACCGCTGGTATTATCCCGCTGTCCCTGAATTCGTGGGGCAAGAAAAACCCCTCGGGATCGCCCCCGGGGCTTTGCTTGCGCGCCGTGGCCCGGACGCCTACGCGGCGAGCGTGGCGAGCAGCAGCAGCGCCACGATGTTGGTGATCTTGATCATCGGGTTGACCGCCGGGCCCGCGGTGTCCTTGTAGGGATCGCCCACGGTGTCGCCGGTCACGGCGGCCTTGTGGGCCTCCGAGCCCTTGCCCCCGTGTTGGCCGTCCTCGATGTATTTCTTGGCGTTGTCCCAGGCGCCGCCGCCGGCGGTCATCGACACGGCCACGAACAGCCCGGTCACGATCACGCCGAGCAGCATGGCCCCGAGCGCGGCCAGCGCCGCCGCCTGGCCGGCGATGAGCAACACGACCAAGTAGAGCGCGATCGGCGACAGCACCGGCAGCATCGAGGGCACGATCATCTCCTTGATCGCGGCCTTGGTCAGCATGTCGACGCAGCGGCCGTACTCCGGCTTGCCCTCGCCTTCCATGATCCCGGGGATCTCCTTGAACTGGCGGCGCACCTCGACGACCACCGCGCCGGCCGCCCGGCCGACCGCGGTCATGCCCAGCGCGCCGAAGAGGTACGGCAGCAGGCCGCCCATGAACAGGCCGACGACGACGAACGGGTTGGACAGCGCGAAGTCGATCCCGTCGCCGACATCGATCAGGCCCTGCTTCACGAACAGATCCAGATCCGAGGTGTAGGCCGCGAACAGAACCAGTGCGCCCAGGCCGGCCGAACCGATGGCGTAGCCCTTGGTCACCGCCTTGGTCGTATTGCCGACCGCGTCGAGCGCGTCGGTGATCTTGCGCACGTCCGCCTCGAGATCCGCCATCTCGGCGATACCGCCGGCGTTGTCGGTGACCGGACCGTAGGCGTCCAGCGCCACGACCAAGCCGGCCAGCGCCAGCATCGTGGTGACCGCGATCGCGATGCCGAACAGGCCGGCGAGCAGATAGGTCGCGATGATGCCGGCCACGATGATGAGCGCCGGAACGGCGGTCGCCTCCATGGATACGGCCAGGCCCTGGATGACGTTGGTGGCGTGACCGGTGGTCGAGGCCTGGGCGATGCTGCGCACCGGACGGTAGTCGGTCGAGGTGTAGTACTCGGTCACCCAGATGATCCCGCCGGTAATCAGCAGACCGATCAGGCCGCAATAATACAGGTAGCGGCCGACGAACGTCCGGCCGCCCACGGTCAGGACCGTGTCCGTGCCGATCACCCACTCGGTCACCGGCCACAGCAGGATGGCGGAGATGACGGCCGCGGCGATGAAACCCTTGTAGAGCGCACCCATGATGCTCTGGCTCCGGCCCAGGCGGACGAAAAACGTGCCGATCACCGAGGCGATGATGCACGATCCGCCGATCACCAGCGGATAGACCATGGTCTGAGCCATCATCTCGGTTCCGGCGAAGAAGATCGAGGCCAACACCATTGTCGCGACAACCGTCACCGCGTAGGTCTCGAACAGGTCGGCCGCCATGCCGGCGCAGTCGCCCACGTTGTCGCCCACGTTGTCCGCGATCACCGCCGGGTTGCGCGGGTCGTCCTCCGGAATTCCCGCCTCGACCTTGCCCACCAGGTCGGCGCCCACGTCCGCACCCTTGGTGAAGATGCCGCCCCCGAGGCGGGCGAAAATGGAGATCAGGGACGCCCCGAAGCCGAGCCCGACCAGCGGTTCGGTCAGGTCCCGGCCTTCGGCGCCGATGCCGAGCAGGACGGCGTAATACCCCGCCACCGCAAGCAGCGCGAGCCCGGCGACGAGCAGCCCGGTGACCGCGCCGGCGCGGAAGGCGATGCCCAGTCCTTCGGCCAGGCCCTTGCGGGCCGCCTCCGCCGTGCGCACGTTGGCGCGCACCGAGACGTTCATGCCGATGTAGCCGGTCGCGCCCGACAGTGCCGCGCCGATCAGATAGCCGATGCCGACCTTGATCCCGAGGGCGAACGAGATGATCAGGAAGACCACGAAGCCCACGGCGGCAATCGTCCGATACTGACGGTTGAGGTAGGCCTTCGCGCCCTCCTGGATCGCCCCGGCGATCGCCTGCATGCGCTCCGTCCCCGCGCTGGCCGCCAGCACGGACCGCGACGCCCACACGCCATAGATCAAGGCCAGCACACCGCAGGCGAGGACAAACACCAACTGCGTCGTCATCCGCGTTTCCCTTTTTGGTGATTGGGCGCCCGCGCGCCCGATCGAACACGCCCCCGATTTTCGCAGGTGCGAAAAATCGCGCGGGAACATGCCAGAACCATCTGCCGAAGGCAACCGCCCGTGACGGTCCGGCGGGCATGGCGGCCGGATTCGTTGCGCCGACCGACGGCCTTGTTCCTAGCTCGTGTTCGGCACGCGCTGGCTGACCGACTTGATGAGCACGGATTTCACCGTACCGGCGCCGAGCGCCCGCTCGGCGGCCACGGCCAGCCGTTCCCTGACGATCGGCAACTCGTGGCCTCGGTCCTGCACGTGGCGAAAGGCAAAGATCCCGTGCAGCTCGCTGAAAAGCGAATCGCGCAGCCGGAGCGAAACATTGTGGATGCGATCGACCCGCATCGGCCGGTCGAGTTCCACGACGAGGATGAAGGTCATGTGCAGGGTGACCCGTCCCTCGCGCAGGATCGGCAGCACCATCGGCTCGATCTCGACGAAGCGCTTGGCCGGCACGTCGCCGTCCAATTCCGCCTCGGACCCGGCGACCTCTTGGGCCGGGTCTTCGCGCAGCAGGAACCACCAGCCGGCGCCGGCGGCACCGGCGACGACGAGCATCAGCACGATGAGGATCGCCAGTCGTTTCATCGCCGGGCACGGTCGCCTCGAAGGAGGCGCTCAGATCCCGATCATTAACCCGAGTTTGGTGAAGATTGCGTTAAACCCCTGATCTGACGGGATTATCTAGAAATGGCGCCAGCCCGCGCCCGGAAGCCGAACCTCCCGGCCCGCCTCGTCGAGCGCGCGCACCCCCCGGCCTTCCCTCATGACGCCGATGCGGGTCAGCGGCAGGTCGAGGGAGCGGGCAAGCTCCGCCACCTCCGCGGCCCGCTCCGGGGCCGCGGTGAACAGGAGCTCGTAGTCGTCCCCGCCCGCCAGGACCGCAGGCCGCAGCCCGGGATCGGCCGCCAGGGCGCGCCGGGCGGCGGGCGATAGCGGCACCGCTGCGGCCTCGATCTCGGCCGCCAGGCCCGAGGTCTCCGCGACGTGGCCGAGATCCGCGACGAGCCCGTCGGAGACGTCGATGGCCGCCGTGCCCAGGCCCGTCTCGACCAAGGCCTCGCCGAGCGAGAGGCGCGGCCGCGGCAGGCGGTAGCGCATGGCCAACGCCTCGCGTTCCGCCGCCGGCAGGTCCGCCAGTCCGCCGCGCAGGACCTCGAGCCCGAGCGCGCCGTCGCCGAGGGTCCCGGAGACGTAAACCAGATCCCCGGCCCGCGCGCTCGACCGCGCCAACGCCCGGCCCCGGGCGACCTCGCCGAACGCGGTGAGGAACAGGGCGAGCGGGCCGGGCGTCGAGACCGTATCGCCGCCATAAAGGCTGACGTGGAAAGCGTCCTGATCGGCGGCAAGGCCGGCGGCGAAGCCCTCGATCCAGGCCTCCTCGATGCGCCGCGGAAAAGCGGTGGCGAGCAGGTAGCCGCGCGGCCGCGCCCCCATGGCCGCCAAGTCGGAAAGGTTGACCCGCAGCAGCTTGCGCCCGATCAGCTCGGGCGGGTCCTCCGGCAGGAAGTGAACGCCCTCGACCAGGGCGTCCACCGTGACGACGAGACTGGCGCCGACGGCCGGGTCGAACAGCGCGGCATCGTCGCGCAGGCCCCCGGCCTCCGGCGCCCGGGCCGCGAGCGGGGCGAAGTAGCGGGCGATCAGCTCGAATTCCCCGCGCACGTCGGCCTCCGGGTCGCCCGAAGGTGCGATCAGCCCGCCCCGGAACGGGCGGGCGTCGGCGCCTCGGCGTCGAACTCTTCCGGCCGCAGCGCGTGGGCGAGCCGGTCGAGCACGCCGTTGACCAGGCCCGGCTCCTTGCCGCCGAAGAACGCGTCGGCAAGATCGACGTACTCGCTGATGATGACCCGGGCCGGAATGTCTCGGCGTTCGGTCAGCTCGTAAGCCCCGGCGCGCAAGACGACGCGCAGCAAGGTCTCGAGGCGCTCGACCGGCCAGTCCTCGTCGAGCACGGCGGAGAGCATGTCGTCGAGCTCCCCGGGCTCGCCGGCCACCCCGCGGACAAGGTCGGCGAGCATGCCGCGGTCGGCGCCGGCGAGGCACACCCCGTCCACCTCCTCCGTCAGGCGCAGGTCCAGGAACTCGCGCAGGACCCGATCCGCCGCGGCGCCGGTCATCTCGATCTGATACAGCGCCTGCGCGGCGGCCAGACGCGCGGCGCTGCGCTTCGGGCTGCCCGGAGCCCGGCTGCGGGTCGGGTTCGCCGAGCGCCTGTGCGCGGATTGGGTCATCACGGGCCTGCCCTCACCGCGGATAGAGGTGGAAGTGCCGCTTGAGCGCGAGCATGCCCAGGCACGCCCGGGCCGCCTCGCCGCCCTTGTTGCGGCCGTCCGCGCGGGCCCGTTCCCAGGCCTGTTTCTTGTTCTCGCAGGTCAGGATCCCGTAGCCGAGCGCCAATGCGTACTGGCAGGCGAGGTCCTGGAGCTTGCGCGCGCTCTCGCTGCAAACGTAGTCGTAGTGCGTCGTCTGGCCGCGGATGACGCAACCGAGCGCGATATAGCCGTCGAAGCGGCGCCGGCCGCTGAAGAAGTCCATGGAGCGGATGCCCATCACGATGGCCGCCGGGATCTCGAAGGCCCCGGGGACGGAGACCCGCTCGTAGCGCGCGCCGGCCCGATCCAACTCCGCGGTCGCGCCCTTGGCCAGTTCGTCGGCGATGTCGTCGTAGAACCGCGCCTCCACGATCAGGAGGTTGGGCGCCTCATCGGGCTGCGCCATTGCCTATTCTCCGCTCAGGGGGATCGGGCGTTGCTCGACCACCTTCAGGCCGTAACCGTCGAGGCCCACGATCGTGCGCTTGGTGTTGGACAGTACGATCATATCGGTGACCCCGAGGTCGAGCAAAATCTGCGCGCCCACGCCGTAGTCGCGCAATTCGCCGAAGGTCTTCTCGGGCGCCCCCCGGCGCGCCCGCACGGTGTCCGACAGGCTGGTCGCGACCGCCTCGCGGATGATGACCAGGACGCCGCGGCCGGCCGCGCTGATCATGCGCATGACCTGCTCGAGCTCCCCGGCCTTGCCGCTCGCGCGGTTACCGAGCACGTCGTCGAGGAGGTTGAGCACGTGGACCCGGACGAGCACGGGCTCCGGGGAGGAGAGGTCCCCTTTCCACAGGGCCAGGTGCTCGGCGTAGGTGGTCTTGTTGACGTAGACCGCCATCTGGAAGGCGCCACCGTAACGGGATTCGAAGGTCGCTGTAAGCGCCCGTTCGACGATGCGGTCGTGGCGCCGGCGGTAGGCGATGAGGTCGGCGATGGTCGCGATCTTGAGGCCGTGGCGCTGGGCGAAGGCGATCAGGTCGTCGCGCCGGGCCATCGTGCCGTCGTCGTTCATGATCTCGCAGACCACGCCCGACGGGTTCAGCCCGGCCAGGCGGGCCAGGTCCACCGCGGCCTCGGTGTGGCCGGCGCGCACCAGGACGCCGCCGTCGCGCGCCACAATGGGGAAGACGTGCCCCGGGGAGACGATGTCCTCGGGTCCCTTGGTGGGGTCGGTGGCGACCGCGATGGTGCGCGCCCGGTCGGGCGCCGAGATCCCGGTGGTCACCCCGTCGCGCGCCTCGATGGAGACCGTGAAGGCGGTCTCGTGGCGCGACTCGTTCTTCCGCGCCATGAGCGGCAGGCCGAGCGCCTCGATCCGCTCGCGGGTCAGCGCCAGGCAGATCAGGCCGCGGCCGTGCTTGGCCATGAAATTGATCGCCTCCGGCGTCGCCATCTGCGCCGGGATCACCAGGTCGCCCTCGTTCTCCCGGCCCTCGTCGTCGACCAGGACGAACATCCGGCCGTTGCGGGCCTCCTCGATGATCGCCTCGATGGGCGAGACGACCTCGCCGAAGGTGGCGCGCCACGGTTGATCCTTTGCCGCGTCCATCTCTCAATTCCTCGCCAGGAGACGTTGAACGTAGCGCGCCAGAAGGTCGATTTCCAGGTTGACCCGCGTGCCCGGCCGGCAATCGCCCAGCGTGGTCATGCGCGCGGTGTGGCGAATGATGTTGACCCCGAAGCTCCCGCCGTCGGGCCCGTCCCGCACCTCGTTCACGGTCAGCGACACCCCGTCCAGCGCCACCGAGCCCTTGGGCGCGATGAAACGGAGCAGGTCCGCCGGTGCGGTGAAGGCCAGGCGCAGCGAATCGCCCTCTTCCCGGCGCGTCACCGCGACGGCGACCCCGTCGACGTGGCCGCAGACGAGGTGCCCGCCCAGCTCCTCGCCGAGGCGCAACGCGCGCTCGAGGTTGACCGGCGTGCCCGGGCGCCAATCGCCCAGCGTGGTCTTCGACAAGGTCTCGGCCGAAACGTCCGCGGCGAACCAGCCGGAGCCCTTGTCCACCACCGTCAGACAAGCGCCCGAACAGGCGATCGAGGCGCCGAGGTCGATGCCGGCCGTGTCGTAACCCGTGTCGAAGACGAAGCGCGTATCTCCGCGGCGCTCGACCCGGCGCACCCGGCCAAGGTCCGTGATGATGCCGGTGAACATGAGCGGGAAACTAGACCGGGCGGGCGTAGCTTTCCACCACGTCCTCGCCCACCCGCGCGACGCTGCGCAGCGCAAATTCTGGTGCATCCGCCAACGACTCGAGCCCCAGGCCGCCGACCGCCGGCATCCCGTCGGCGCCGAGGATTCGCGGTCCGTGGAACCACACGAGCCGGTCCACCAGGCCGAGGCGCAGCAAGCCCGCGGCGATCCGGCCGCCGCCTTCGACGAGCACGCGGGTCAGGCCCCGCTCCGCCAAGGCGCGCAGCGCCGCGCGCAGCGAGACGCGCCCCTCCTCGTCCTCCTCCAGGGGGATGATCTGGACCCCGGCATCCTCGTAGGCGTGCCGGCGTGCGCGCTCGCCGTGCGCGCGTGTCAGCAGCAAGGTGGGCTGCTCCCTGGCGCGCAGGACCAGGTCGTGGGTCAGCGGCAGGCGCAACCGGCCGTCGAGCACCACGCGCAGAGGCGAGGCCGCCGACAGCCCGGGCAGGCGCACGTCGAGGCGCGGGTTGTCGGCCACGGCGGTGCCGCTGCCGACCAGCACCGCGTCGTGGCTTGCCCGCAGCAGGTGGCTGCGGGCGCGCGCGGCGGCCCCGGTGATCCACCGGCTCTCGCCGCGCTTGGTGGCGATGCGCCCATCGAGCGTGGTAGCGAGTTTGAGGGTGACCAGCGGCCGGCCCGCGCGCCGGCGCAGCAGGTAGCCGGCGTTGACCTCGGCGGCGGTCTCGGCGCCGGGGCCGGTGACGACCTCGACCCCGGCCGCGCGCAGGCGCGCCAAACCGGCGCCGGCGACCCGCGGGTCCGGATCCTCCAGCGCGACCACGCAGCGCGCCACGCCGGCCGCGATCAGGGCCTCCGCGCAGGGGGCGGCCCGGCCGTGGTGGGCGCACGGTTCGAGCGTGACGTAAGCGCACGCGCCGCGGGCTGCCTCGCCGGCGCGCGCCAGCGCCTCCGCCTCGGCGTGCGGCCGGCCGCCCGGCTGGGTCCAGCCGCGGCCGACGACGCGGCCGTCCTTTACGATGACGCAGCCGACCGCGGGGTTCGGCGCCGCCCGGCCGAGACCGCGCCCGGCCAGGACCAGGGCGGCGCCCATGTGTGCCAGGTCGGCGCGCTCAGTCGGCCTCGCCGCCGAGCTTTTCGATGAACTCTTCAAAATCCCGCGCTTCGCGGAAGTTGCGATACACCGAGGCGAACCGCACGTAGGCGACCGGGTCGAGGCTGGACAGCACGTCCATGACCAGCTCGCCGATGACCTTGGCCGGAATCTCGCTTTCGCCCGAGGACTCGAGGCGGCGCACGATGCCGTTGACCACGCGCTCCAGCCGCTCCCGGTCGATCGGCCGCTTGCGCAGCGCGATGGTCATCGAACGCAACAGCTTGTCGCGGTCGAAGGGCTCGCGCTTGCCGTTCGACTTGAGCACCGTCAGCTCGCGCAACTGAACGCGCTCGAAGGTCGTGAAGCGGGCGCCGCAGTTGGGGCACTGCCGGCGGCGCCGGATCGCGGAATTGTCCTCGGTCGGCCGCGAATCCTTGACCTGGGTGTCATCGTTTCCGCAGAACGGGCAGCGCATCCTTCGTCTCCGTACTCGTCCCGAGGCTCAGACCGTTAGCCCCGGGTAGATGGGGAAGCGGCGGCACAGGGCGCGCACCTCCTCCCTTACGTCCCGCTCGACCGCCGAGTTGTCGTCCGGATGGGCGGAAAGAGCATCCAGAACCCGGCCGATCATCTCACCGACCTGACGGAACTCGGACGACCCGAAGCCGCGCGTGGTGGCCGCCGACGTGCCCAGGCGGATGCCCGAGGTCACGGTCGGTTTCTCCGGGTCGAAGGGTACGCCGTTCTTGTTGCAGGTGATGGCGGCGCGATCCAGGCTCTCCTCCGCCGCCTTGCCGGTCAGCCCTTTCGGGCGCAGGTCGACCAGCATGAGGTGCGTGTCGGTGCCGCCGCTGACGATGGCGAAGCCTTTGTCGAGCAGGACCTGGGCGAGCGTGTGCGCATTGTCCACGACCTGCTGCGCGTAGACCTTGAAGCCCGGTTGCAGAGCCTCGCCCAGGGCAACCGCCTTGGCCGCGATGACGTGCATCAAGGGGCCGCCTTGGAGGCCGGGGAAGGCCGCGGAGTTGATCTTCTTGCCGAGTTCCGGCTCGTTCGAGAGGATCAGGCCGCCGCGCGCGCCGCGCAGGGTCTTGTGCGTCGTGCTCGTCACGACGTGGGCGTGCGGCAGCGGGCTCGGATGCATGCCCGCGGCGACCAAGCCGGCGAAATGCGCCATGTCGACCTGCAGATAGGCGCCGACCTCGTCGGCGATGCTGCGGAAGCGGGCGAAGTCGATGACGCGCGGATAAGCCGAGCCGCCGGCGATGATCAGCTTCGGCCGGTGCTCGCGCGCAAGACGCCCGGCCTCGTCGTAGTCGATCAGGCCGTCCTCGCGGCGCACGCCGTACTGGATGGCCCTGAACCACTTGCCCGACAGGTTGGGCGCCGCGCCGTGGGTCAGGTGGCCGCCCGCCGACAAGGCCAGGCCCATGATGGCGTCGCCGGGCTCGCACAGCGCCAGCAGCACGCACTGGTTGGCCTGGGCGCCGGAATGCGGCTGCACGTTGGCGAAGGTGCAATCGAACAGCTTCTTGGCGCGGTCGATCGCCAACCGCTCGGCAACGTCGACGAACTCGCAGCCGCCGTAGTA
>JBHHZJ010000031.1:0-30604 GCA_046758005.1 Kiloniellaceae bacterium | reverse complement strand
CGCGCCTACGCGCGCGCGAATGTGAACGGTCGTGCGTTGCCGCGGCGGCCCGCCCGAACAAGATAAGCGGGAGGCGAAACTGTGGCCTGGGCGCAGAGCGCGATGGACCGGCGGGTGTGCAAGATGCTCAAGGTGCGGCGGTCGGAACTGCGTTCCTTCGCCGTGCTCGGCGCGATCAGCGCGACGCTCTGGCTGTTTGTCACGTTCGCGATCGTGCCCCTGCCGTCTTGAGCGTCACACCTCGCGCGTGCTTCTTTCGCTCCGCGCCGCCGCGCCTTGCGGAGGCTACGGTCGCGGCGCGGGCGTCCGTGCGATGATCGCCGGATGCATGACCGGTGCGGAATTTGCTACAAAGGCCGCGCCGGCGGCGCACGCCCGCGCGGCATGGTTTTGCGGTATGGGCCGTGGGCCAAGACGACGGCGGCAGTCGAGCGCGATGCGGTTCTTTTTTTTCGGCCTCCTGGCCGACAGCGACATGTTGGAGCTGGTCATCGGCCGGCCGGCGCCGGGCCGGCCTTTTCCGCGTGCGCGGTTGGCCGGCTTCCGGCTCGCGCGGCTGCGCGGCGAGTCCTTCCCGGTGCTCGCGCCCGCGCCGGGCTCGCGCGTCGAGGGCGTGGTGGTGGGGGGCCTGAGCGCGGCCGACGTGGACCGGATCCTGTTTTTCGAATCGGTCGAGTACGAGCCTGCGCCCGTCGCGGTCGAGCTGCTCGACGGGGGTATCGTCGAGGCCCAGGCCTTCACGGCGAGCGCGCGCGGCGATGCGGCCGACGAGGAGTGGCGCTTCGAGGACTGGCTTGCGCGGCACAAGGCGCGCGACCTGCGCGAGACCGCGCTGTGGATGACGCTCTACGGCCGCCTGGATGTGGCCGCGGCCGACCGACTCTGGGACCGGGCGCGCGCCGAGGGCCGGCCGCTCGAGGACCTGATCCGCGAGATCCGCCGCGCGCCGCTGCGCACCGGCTCGTAACGCGCGGCGCGCGTCGAGCGCGCGGCAACACTTTGATGGATTTATCCCGGCCGTTTGCCTACGCTCGTACGGTCGCCGGGCCGCGCGCTGGTGTTGCCCGGCGGCGATCCCCGAACAACTCAGGCATCAGGGAGGAGTCGAATCATGAAACGTCGCACGTTCTTGAAGGCCGGCGTCTCCGGCGCCGCGCTCGGCGCCGTGGCCGCGCCGACGGTCGTGAGGGCCGCCGAGAAATTCAGTTGGAAGATGACGACGACGTGGCCGCCGCAGCTGCCGTTCTATCAGGTCGGGCCGGGCAGCGCCGAGGACCTGGCCAAGACCATCGAGTCGATGTCGGACGGCCGCTTGAAGATCAAGGTGTACGCGGCCGGCGAGCTGATCCCCGCGTTCGAGGGCTTCGACGCGGTCTCGGCCGGCACGGTGGAGATGAACCACGGCGTCGCCTACTACTGGGCCGGCAAGATCTTCGCCGCGCAGTACTTCGGCACGGTGCCCTTCGGCATGAGCTTCCAGGGCCAGAACGCGTGGTACTACCACGGCGGCGGGCTCGAGCTTTGGAACGAGATCTACGTGCCGTTCAATCTGGTCGCCATGCCGTGCGGCAACACCGGCGTGCAGATGGGCGGCTGGTTCCGCAAGGAGATGAACTCGCTCGCCGACTTCAAGGGCCTCAAGATGCGCATTCCGGGGCTCGCCGGCAAGGTGTACGAGGCGATCGGCGTCAACGTGAAGCTGCTGCCCGGCGGCGAGATCTTTCCGGCACTGGAGCGCGGCGTGATCGACGCGGCCGAGTGGGTGGGCCCGTATCAGGACCGCCGCCTCGGCCTGCACAAGGCGGCCAAGTTCTATTACACCAGCGATTGGCACGAGCCCTCGACCACGTCGGAGCTGATCGTCAACAAGACCGCCTACAACAAGCTGCCCAAGGACCTGCAGGCGATCGTCCAGGCCGCGGCGCGGGCGGCCAACATCACCAGCCACACCTGGGCCGAGGCCAACAACGCCGACGCCCTCGACGACCTGGTGACGAATTATGGCGTGCAGACCCGGCAGTTTCCGAAGGACGTGATCGACGCGCTGCGCGAGGTCACGGCGGACGTGCTCGAGAGCAAGTCCAAGGAAGACCCGATCACCAAGAAGGTCCACGATTCATTCATGGCCTTCAAGAAGAAGCACGACGCCTGGTCCACCCTCAGCGAGGGATTCTTCCTGAGCATCCGTTAGCCCGAACGCGGTCCCGCCCTTTCCGTGCGGGACCGCTTCCTCCGCCCGGTGCGCCGGAAGCCCCTGTCCGCCGCGCGCCCGCGCGGGGCTCCATATCGAGGAGGAGTCGGACCATGAGCCGCCTCGAGCGGCCCACTCGCTCGCCAACAGCTGCCGACCCGATTTCGCCGGCGGATCGGAATCGGCCGGCGCTCGCGCGCCTCTCGGACGTGCTGGAAGCGTTCATCGACGGCATCGGGCGCTGGGCCTCCTGGGCCGCGCTCGCGCTGGTCGTGCTGGTCGCGGTCAATGTCATCCTGCGCTACGCGTTCCGCATCGGTCCCGTGTCCCTTCAAGAGCTCGAGTGGCATCTGATTTCGCCGATCGCGCTGATCGGCATCGCCTACGCCATGCGCCACGGCGCCCACGTGCAGGTGGACATTTTCTACGAGAAGTTTCCGGAGACCGTCCGCCAGGCGATCGACCTCGCGGCGGCGTTGGCGACCGCGATCATCTCCGCCATCATCATCAAGCTGTCGCTCGGCTATGTCGAACAGTCCTACGTGGCCAGCGAGATCTCGCCCGATCCCGGCGGCCTGCCGTTGCGTTTCCTGCTCAAGTCGTTCATCCCGCTGGGCTTCGCGTTGCTGCTTTTGCAGGCCGTGGCCCAGGCCGCGCGCAACCTGCTGTTCCTCGTTAGGAGGTTCTAGCGTGGACAGCGAAATCCTTGCGATCCTGATGGGGTTGAGCTTCTTCGGCCTGCTCCTCATCGGGTTTCCCGTCGCAATAGCGCTGGCGACCGCCGGCCTGTCGTTCGGCTACCTCGGCTTCGGCATGGGGCTGTTCAACCTTCTGCCGCTGCGCATCTACGGCGTGGTGACCAACTACACGCTGATGGCGATCCCGCTGTTCGTGTTCCTGGGGGTGATGCTCGAGCGCTCCCGCATCGTCGAGGAACTGCTCGACGTGATCGGCCACGCCGCGGGCGGCCTGCGCGGCGGCATGGGGCTGGCGATCATCGCGGTCGGCGTGCTCATGGGCGCCTCGACCGGAATCGTCGGCGCCACGGTGGTGACGCTCGGGCTGCTCACGCTGCCCACGTTCATGCGCCGCGGTTACGGCAAGGGGCTCGCCTGCGGCACGATCTGCGCCTCCGGCACGCTCGGCCAGATCATTCCGCCCAGCCTGGTGCTCATCCTGCTCGCCGACATCGTCGGCGAATCGGTCGGCACCCTGTTTGCCGCGGCGATGGTCCCCGGCCTCGTGCTTGCCGCGATCTACGCCGCTTACATGCTGGGGGTGGGCTGGGTGCGCCCGGACCTGGCGCCGCCCATTCCTCTGGAGGAACGCAGCCAACTCTCGCGCAAGGACCTGGCGGTGCGCCTGTTCAAGGTGGTGCTGCCGCCGTTCCTGCTCATCGTCGCGGTGCTCGGCTCGATCATCGGCGGCGTCGCGGCGCCGACCGAGGCGGCCTCCATGGGCGCGCTCGGCAGCATCCTGGTCGTCGCCATGGCCGGGCAGCTCAACCTGCGGGTGCTGACCGAGACGGTTCAGAACACGGTCAAGATCAGCGCGATGGTGTTCTTCATTCTGATCTGCGCCCAGGCCTTCTCGCTCGCCTTCCGCGGCCTGGACGGCGAGGACCTGGTGCTCGATCTGTTCGCGCTCGTGCCGGGCGGCCCGACCGCCGACCTCGTCTTCATGCTGGCGCTCATCTTCCTGCTCGGCTTCTTCCTCGAGTGGATCGAGATTTCGTACATTGTGCTGCCGCTGTTCCTGCCGATCTTCACCGACACGGAGGTCAACATGGTCTGGATGGCGACGCTGGTGTGCCTCGTGCTCCAGACCTCGTTCCTGACCCCGCCCGTCGGCTGGTCGCTGTTCTTCCTCAAGGGGGTGGCCCCGCCGGGCGTATCGACGCGCGACATCTACGTCGGCGTCCTGCCCTTCGTATCGCTGCAGGTCGCCGCGGTGGTGCTGCTGTTCTACTTCCCGCAGATCGCGACCTGGCTGCCGCGCGCGATCGGCTGGTAGGGCGCGCGCGGTATCGTCAGAACGCGGCGACGCCGCCGTCGCCGCGCGGATCGGCCGCGCCCTCGATCACGCCCGAGCGATGGCGCGCGAGCGCGCCGGCGTGGCCCATGACCTCGTCGAACGGGCCGACCACTTCGACGTCGTGACCGGCGGCGGCGAGCGACGCGAGGACCTGCTTCGGGAAGCGGTCCTCGATGCGCAGGCTGGTCTTGGCCGCGCCCCAGGTCCGCCCGAGCAGCCAGCGCGGCGCGCTGACCGCCGCCTGCAGCGCCTGGCCGTAGACCACGTGGCGGGTGTAGACCGCGGCCTGGGTCTGGGGCTGGCCCTCGCCGCCCATGGTGCCGTAGACCACGACCCGTCCGTCCGTTGGCAACGCCATGGCCGGCTGGATGGTGTGGAACGGCTTGCGCCCGGGGCGCAGGACGTTGAGCGCGCCATCGTCCAGGCTGAAGCTGGTGCCGCGGTTCTGCCACAAGACGCCGGTGTCGCGCAGCACTACGCCCGAGCCGAACTCCCAGTAGAGGCTCTGGATGAAGCTGACGGCGCGTCCTTGGCCGTCGATCGCACCGAGCCAGACGGTATCGCCACCGGCCGGCTGCGCGGCGCCCCAGGGCGCGGCCTCGCGGCGGTCGATGCTCGCCGCCATGGCGTCGAGCGCGTCCTCGTTCAGGAAACTTTCCGGGTCGCGGTCCATGTAGGCCGGGTCGGTGACGTGCGCGTCGCGCACCGCGAAGGCGCGCTTGGCGGCCTCGACCAGGCCGTGGACGTAATCGAAGCCGTCCGGCGCCGTGCAGTCGAGCCGCTCGAACAGCGCCAGCATGAGGAGCGAGGCCAGCCCCTGGGTCGGCGGCGGCAGGTTGTAGACCGTGCCGGCGCGCAGGCGAACCTCGAGCGGCGCGACCGTGCGCGCCCGGTGGCGGGCGAGATCGTCGGCACCGAGCGGGCTGCCCAGGCGCTGCAATTCGGCCGCCATCGCACGCGCCAGTTCGCCCCGGTAGAAGTCGTCGAGGCCCGCCTCGGCCAGCCGCGCGAGCGTGTCCGCCAGGGCCGGGTGCCTGAAGATCGCGCCCACCGCGGGGGCGTTGCCGTCCTCCAGGAAGGTCTGGGCGAAGCCGGGCACGTCGATGAGTTCGACGCGCTTGGCGGCCGTGTTGGCGTGCTGGCTGCGGGTCACGGGCACG
This sequence comes from Kiloniellaceae bacterium, assembly GCA_046758005.1. Lineage (GTDB taxonomy): Bacteria > Pseudomonadota > Alphaproteobacteria > Kiloniellales > J153 > JBHHZJ01. The sequence continues at coordinate 25,219 of JBHHZJ010000031.1, read as the reverse complement.
CCGTCGCGCGCGTAGGTCCGCGCGTCCTCGAGCAGGCGGGCAAGCGGCAGCCTTCCTCCCCAGCGCGCGCTGACCTCCAGCGCGGTGTGCCAGCCCGAGACCGCGCCCGCCACCGTGTTGGCCGCCGTCGGCCCGCGCGCCGGGATCTCGGAATGGCCGCGGTCGCGGTAGAACGCCGCGTCCGCCGCGCCCGCCGCCGCGCCGCAGGCGTCGATCCCGATCGGCGCGCCGGATCCGTCGTGGATCAGCCAGAAATTGTCGCCCCCCAGCGCGTTCATGTGCGGGTAGACGACCGCCACCGCGGACGCCGCGGCGACCATGGCCTCGATGGCGTTGCCGCCCTCGCGCAGGACGCCGAGGCCCGCCTGCGCCGCGAGGTGGTGCGGCGCCACGACCATGCCTCGCATGGCTCTCGGCGTGTGCAGCATGTCGCCGGTCCGGTCGGTGATGCTGTCAGGGAGCGAGTGGATGCGCGGCATTGGGTAGCGCGTCTCGCCCCTTTCCGCAAGACGAGGCGCGGTCAGGGAACCCGGACGCTGTCGGCCTGGAAGCCCCAGATGCCGCGCCGGTGGACCCGCGCGATCCTCTCGAAGGTGTGGTACGCGAACGGCGCGCCGGGCACGGCGACGGCCCAGCCCTGGCGCAACAGGAAGGCGGCCAGGTCCTCGCGCGGCCCATAGGTCGGGTCGTCGGTCCGCACACGGCACACCGCGCTCACGCTGCCGTCGCGGTGGCCGCCGACCCGATCGCAGAACACCAAGCCGTGTATCTTGCGGTCCAGTTCCAGGGCGGCGCGCGGGGCGCAGCGCACGGGCTGCAGGAACGTCCGGCAGATGCGTTCGGTCGGCGGGATGTAGATGCCGTAGAGCCGGACGATCCGGGTCCCGATCTTGAGCGTGCCGTCGTCCTGCACGAAGGCCAGCCGGCCCGCGTCGGCGAGCGCCGGCGCCGCGCTCGACACGGCGAGCCAAAGGGCCGCGCCGAGGCAGACGTTTCGGAAAAACCGTCCCGGTACTGCGCTCATCATCGGATACCCGCGCGCGGCGAACAGCCTTGCGATCTCGGCTACTATACGTGCATCACGCGCCGAAACATCCCCTCGGGAAGCGTCTCGATAACGTCTCGACGGAGCCGGCCGTTCACCCCAGCCGCGCGGCGAGGGCCTTGGCCACCTCCGAGGGCGTGTCGAGCACCGTGGCGCCGGCGGCCTCGAGCGCGGCGCGCTTGGAGGCGTAGGTGCCCTTGCCGCCCATGACGATCGCGCCGGCGTGGCCCATGCGCCTGCCGGGCGGGGCGGCGGCGCCGGCGATGAAGGCGACCACGGGCTTGGTCATGCCCTTGACGTAGCCGGCGGCCTCCTCCTCCATCGCGCCGCCGATCTCGCCGACGATGGCGACCGCATCGGTGCCGTCGTCGCGGTCGAGCTCGACGAGCGCCTCCCTGGCCGTCGTGCCGAGGATCGGGTCGCCGCCTATGCCGACGAAGGCGGAGATGCCGAAGCCGCCGCGCACCAGGTTGAGGCAGACGAGCGCGCCGAGGCTGCCGCTGCGCGAGATCACGCCGACCCGGCCGGGCTTGAAGACGCGCGGGTTGAAGGCCGGCATGAAGCCGACGAAGCATTCCCCCGGCGTCACCGCGCCGGCGGTGTTGGGCCCGAGGACCCGGGCGCCCGCCTCGCGCGCCGCGGCCAGCACGTACATCACGTCCTGCACCGGCACGTGCTCGGTCAGCACGACCAGCTTGCGTGCGCCCGCCACGATCGCGTCCAGCGCCGCGGCCTTGACGCCGAGCGGCGGGATGAACAGGACCGAGACCTCGAACGGCGACTCGTCCATGGCCTTGCGCGCCGTGGCGTAGACCGGCACGCCGCAGTGCGTGACGCCGCTCTTCTTCGGGTTGACCCCGCCGACCACGCGCGTGCCGTACGCGCGCATCCGCTCGGTCCAGAACGTGCCCTGGCGCCCGGTGATCCCCTGAACGAGCACCCGCTCGCCGCCGTGCACGATCATCGCCCCGCCCCGGTCGCCGCCGCGATCGCCGCCTTGACCGCGTCGTCCATCAGGTCGAAGGGCTCCAGGCCCAAGCGCGCGCACACCATGGCCGCCGCCTCGTCCTCGCCGGTGCCGTGGATCGAGAAGAACACGGGCAGCGTGGGCTTCAGTTCCATCCAGGCGTCGAGGATGCCCTCGGTCATCACGTCGGTGCGGGCGAACGCGCCGCAGAAGTTGACCAGCAGGCTCCTCACGTCGGGGTTGGCGAGCACCAGCTTGAGCGCCGCCGTGCCCTTGGTGTAGGCGTCGCCGCCGATCTCCAGGAAGTTGGCCGGCGCGCCGCCGTAATGGCGCACCGCGTCCATGGTGGTCATGGTCAGCCCCGCGCCGTTGGCCAGGATGCCGACCGGGCCGTCCAGCGCGATGTAGCGCAGGCCCACCTCGTGCGCCCGGGCCTCGAGGCCGGTGAGCGGCTCGGGACAGCCGCGCGCGGCGAGGTCCCCGCGACGGGGGATCGCCGAATCGTCCAGCACGAACTTGCAGTCGAGCGCGACCAGCTTGCCCTCGGGCGTGCGCGCGAGCGGGTTGACCTCGACCAACTCGGCGTCGTTGCCGGCATAGACGTCGTAGAGGCGCATCAGGACGTCCGTGACCGCCGCCGTGGTCTCCACCAGCCCGAGGCGCGACAGGGCCGCCTCGAGCGCGCGCCGGTCCGGGCCGAGCCGGATATCGACCGGCAGGCGCAGGAGCGTGTCCGGGCGCGATTCCGCCAGGTCCTCGACCTCCATGCCGCCGGCGGCGGAGAACAGGACGAGCGGCCCCTTGCTCGCCGGGTCGTTGAGCACCGCGGCGTAGTATTCGGCCTCGATGCCGACCCGCGCCTCGACCAGCACGCGGCCCACCCGGTGGCCGCCGATTTCCGTGCCCAGGATCGCGTCGGCGGCCCGGACGGCCTCCTCGGGCGTCGCCGCCGACCTGATGCCGCCGGCCTTGCCGCGCCTGCCCGCCGGCACCTGCGCCTTGACCACGCACGGGCCGAGCCGCCGGGCGATGCCTTCGGCCTCCCGCGGATTGGCGGCCACCTCGCCGCGCGGCGTCGCGATCCCCGCCGCGGCGAGCAGGGGCTTGGCCGCGTGCTCCTCGAAGTTCACAGGCTCACTTTCCAACCTTGGCCCAGTGCGGGCCGAACAACTGCTCCTCGGACGGCCGGTCCTCCGGGATCGTCGTCACCAGGTGCGTGACGTTGATGAAGTGGCGCCAGTTCAGGTTCTCGGAGATCGAGTTGCCGCCCCAGGTGCCGCAGCCCATGGACAGGGTGAAGTTCAGCCCGTTGTCGAACGAACCGCCGTTGCCGAAGGCGTGCGCCTGGTTGACCAGCACGCGCACCACGTCGATCTGTTCGGCCAGTTCTCGCGCGTGGTCCATGTCGGCGGTGTGGATGCCGACCGAGTGGCCGGCGCCCTGGTGGTCGAGGATCGCGCGCACGATCCGCTTCGCGTCCGCGAAGTCCCTTGCCCGGTAGACGGCGAGCACGAGCGACAGCTTCTCGCCCGAGAAGGGATGATCCGGCCCGACCCCGGTCTCCTCGACCATGAAGAATCGCGCCCGCCCGGCCGCGGACGGCAGGCCGGCGCCTTGGGCGAACACGGCCGCGTCCTTGGCGATGAGGCCGCGGTCGAGCCTGCCGTTCACCCACATCGCCTTGGCGATGCGGCCGCGCTCCTCGGCGTCCGCCAGGTAGCCGCCCGCGTCCTTCAGCGCGCCGAGCGCGGCGTCGTAGACCTCGTCCAGGATCACCACGGCGTTCTCCGAGGAACACGAGGTCGCGTTGTCGAAAATCTTGGACTGGCGGATCTTGGCCGCCGCGCCGGCCAGATCCGCGCCGGCATCGATGATGACCGGCACGTTGCCCACACCCACGCCAATGGCCGGGGTACCGCTGGAATAGGCGGCGCGCACGTTGTTCTGGCTGCCCGTGCACACGACCAGATCGGCGGCGCGCATGAGGGCCGCGGTCGCCTCCCGGGTCACGGGCTTGGGCAGCACCTGCACCAGGTCCGCCGGATGGCCGACCTTGTCCAGCTCGGCGCGCGCCAGCTCGACCGTGCGCGCGGTCGTCGCCCAGCCGGCCGGGGAGGGCGCGATCACGATCGCGTTGCGGCCCTTGACGGCGAACATCGCCTTGTTGATCGGGGTCGCCGCCGGGTTGGTCGAGGGCGTGATCGCGGCGACCACGCCGACCGGCTTGGCATAGAGCGCCAGGCCGCGCGCGCGATCCTCCTCGATCACGCCGACCGTGCGCACGCGCAAAAGGTCGCGCAGCGCGCCGAAGGTCTTGCGCTGGTTCTTGACGATCTTGTCCGCGACGTTGCCGAGGCCCGTGTCGGCGACCGCGCGCTCGGCCAGCTCGCGCGCGTGCTCGGGCTTGTAGATCGACCAGGCGAGCGCGCGCACCGCCTCGTCCACCCGGTCCTGATCGGACCCCAGGAATGCCGCCATCGCCGCGCGCGCGCGGCCGACCAGCTCGGCCGCCACCGCCTGCGCCGCGCCGGCCTCGGGCGCGGGGGTTTCGGTTTTGACTGCGTGCCGTGTCATGACCCTCCTTCCTCTCGTCGTCGGCTCAGCCGGCCAGGACGCCCGCGGCCGGCAGGCCCGAAGGTGTCCGCTTCCACATGTCGTTTCCTCCCCGTCGCTTGTGGTCTGCTCGTTTCCTGGACCCCTCGTCGGGGTCACGCGGCCGGGCCATGACCCGGCGCGGCGGCGAAATGACGCAACAGCGCGTCCGTGGGCGATCTTTTTGTTATATTTCGGGACACCATGTTCCGAATTTTTCCAAGCTGTACCGAGGTGTCAAGCACAATGTCGGCCGGGCGGGTGCCGTGTCCTTGGGCGCGGCTGACCCGCCCGGCGTCGTCGGGCACGCCGAGCGAATAGGCGATCCCCGCGCTCGTGGTTCCGATGACGGGAAAGCCGGCGGCGGCCAGCATCCGCGCACTGCCCGCGTTCCAGGCATTGGGCATCAGAAAAATGCCGGGGCGCAGGTGAAGCTCGTGGAACGTTTGCGCCTTGGCCGACCGATCCGGTGTCATTCGGCGGCGGATTCGTTTTCAGGGGCCCGCGGCGTTCGAGCGCGCCGGGCCGCCGAGACCGGACCGAGCCGGAGCGAACGCGTCACGGCTCGTCCGGCGCGCTTCCGTCCGGCTCCAGCGCCTCGCCGAGGCGTTGCGCGGCCGCGCGCAGGGTGGGCAGGTGGGCGCACGCCGCTTCGACGCTCAGGCGCGGCGTCGGGGCGTGGACCGCCAGCGCCGCGAGCACCCGGCCGCCGCGCTCGCGGATCGGCACGGCCACGGCGATCAGGCCGAGCGCGAATTCCTCGTCGTTGGTCGAGTAGCCCTGGGCAAGGATGCGGGCCAGTTCCGTCTCGAATTGCCCCGGATCGGTGATGGTGTTGTCGGTGTAGCGGGGCAGCGCCGCGGCGGCGAGCCACCGGCGGCGCGCCTTTCTCGGCAGGTGCGCGAGCAGCAGCTTGCCGATGGCGGTGCAATGCACCGGCACCCGGCTGCCGGCCTGAAGCCGGACGCGCAGCGGCCAGTCGCACTCGACCCGGTCGATGTAGACGACCTCGTGGCCGTCGAGCATGCCGACGTTGCACGTCTCGCCGATGGTGGCGACAAGCTCCTGCAGGATCGCGCGGGTCGGCGCCGCCTGGCAGGAGGCGTAGAGGGTGTCCAGCGCCAGGCGGTTCATGCGCGGCCCGATGGCGTAGCGGTCGCGCGCGGCGTCGCGGCGCAGCAGGCCGTTCGCCTCGAGCTGGCGCACCACGCGGTGGACGGTCTGCTTGGGCAGGCCGACCTGGGCGGTGAGGTCCGGCAGGCCGAGCGGCCGGGCCTCGCCGACCACGGCCTCGAGGATCGTCACCGCCTTCTCCAGGGCGGAGCTTTTCTGCGCGTTGCCTTGCATCGCCTGTCCACGCGGGGGTCCGGCCGCCGCGTCAGCGGGAGAGGCGGCGCGCCGGGTCCGTGCGTTTAGGATACCGGAGCGGCGGAATGGGGCAAGAGCAACAAACCGCGACGCCATGTCCCGATTCTTGGCAGGGACGGTCGGCCGCCGCCCGCGCCGGCGGCGTCTAGTTCAGCTCGTTCTTGTAGAACTTGCCGTCCTTCATGATCGCCAGGAGGTGCCGGCCCTGATCCTGGAGCCGCCCGAGGTCGTCCAGCGGGTTGCCGTCCACAACCAGCAGGTCGGCCCGGGCGCCCGGCGCGACGACGCCGATCTCGCCCGCCATCCGGAAGCACTCGGCCGCGGTCACGGTCGCGGAGCGGATGATCTCGGCCGGCTTCTGCACCTCGGCCCGGATCGAGAACTCGCCGGACTGATGCCGGTGCAGGTCGCCGAGCAGGTCGGTCCCGTAGACCAGCTTGACCCCGCGGCGATGGGCAAGCTCCAGCCCGCGCATGCCGGCCTCGATCACGACGCCCAGCTTGGCGTGCTGGTCGGGGGGCATGCCGGCCTCGAGGCCTTCCCTGGACAGCGCGGCATAGGTCGAGAGCGTCGGCACCAGGTAGGCGCCCTTCTCGACCATCAGGTCGGCGGTCGGCTCGTCGATCATGTTGCCGTGCTCGATCGAGCGGACGCCCTGCGCGACCGCCCGGGCGACGGCCCGCGCCGTGTAGGCGTGGGCCATGACGTAGATCTCGGCGGCCTCGGCTTCCTCGACCGCGGCGGCGATCTCCTCCACGGCGAACTGCGTGTTGCCGATCCGGTCGGTGGGCGAGGCCACCCCGCCCGAGACCATGAGCTTGAGGTGGGTCGCGCCCCTGCGGATCTCGTCGCGGGCGGCGCGGCGCACCTCCGCGACCCCGTCGCAGACCCGGCCGAGCCCGGCGAAGCAGAAACAGTCGTCCAGGGCGTTCTCGCCGCGTGGGCGCATGTCGCCGTGGCCGCCGGTCTGCGACAGGGCCTTGCCGCAGAACAGGATGCGCGGGCCGACGATGAGGTCCTCGGCGACCGCCTCGGCGAGGCCGAAGTCCGCCCCGCCGGCGTCGCGCACGGTGGTGAAGCCGCGCATCAGCATCGCGCGAAGAATCGCCGACGCGCGCGCCGAGAGGTAGAACGGCGACCAGTGGCGCAGGGCCGCCAGGTTCGCCGTGGCGGCGGTGACGTGGACGTGGCCGTCGCACAGCCCGGGCATGAGGACCCGGCCGCGCAGGTCGACGACCGCGGCCTCGCCGGCGGCGAGCGGACGCTCGGCGACCTCGCGGATGCGGTCGCCCGCGACCAGGACGTGCCGGTCGGGGACGAGCTCGCCCGCGGCCGTGTCCAGCACGGTCGCGTTTCGGAACAGAACGGACTCCGCCGTCGCCGCCTCCCTCGGCAGGATTGGTTTTGATTGTCATGAGACTAGCCGGGCGCTCGACCGGCGGGCAAGCGCCGTGGCCGGTGGACGCTCGCCAGGGGCCGGGGGCGCCGATAGGCTAGCGGAGGGGCCGGCTGCGGCCGGCCGGCAAGGAACGACGCGGGAGGGCCCGATGGACGCGGTGAGGGTGAACGGCGCGCGGCTGTGGGACAGCCTGATGGAGATGGGGCGGATCGGCGCGACCCCGGGGGGAGGAGTCGGGCGCCTCGCGCTCACCGACCTCGACCGGCAGGCCCGGGACCTGTTCGTGCACTGGTGCGAGGCCGCCGGCTGCACGGTGCGCGTCGACCGCATGGGCAACATCTTCGCCCGGCGCGCCGGCGCGGACAACGGCCTGGCGCCCGTGCTGACCGGCAGCCACCTCGATACTCAGCCGCTCGGCGGCAAGTTCGATGGCATTTACGGCGTGCTCGCCGGGCTCGAAGTGGTGCGCGCGCTCGACGACGCCGGGCTGGCGACCCGGCGGCCAATCGACGTGGTCGTTTGGACCGACGAGGAGGGAGCCCGCTTCCGCGCCGGGATGCTCGCCTCCGGCGTCTTCGCCGGCCTGTACGCGCTCGAGGACGGGCTGGCGTGCGCCGACGCGGACGGGCGCACCATCGGCGAGGAGCTTGCGCGCATCGGTTACGCCGGCCCCGAGCCGGTCGGCGGCACTCCGGTCGAGGCCTATTTCGAGGCGCACATCGAGCAAGGACCGATCCTGGAGGCCGAGGGCAAGACGGTCGGCGTGGTGCTCGGCGCCCAGGGGCAGCGCTGCTTCCGGGTCGGCGTGGAGGGCGAGGAAGGCCACGCCGGGACCCTGCCCATGGACCGGCGCAAGGATGCCTTGCTCGGCGCGGCGCGGATGATCGACGCGCTCAACCGCGCCGCCTTCCGGCACGAGCCGGTCCCCGTGGTCACCGTCGGCGCGCTGCAGGTGCGGCCCAACTCGCCGAACACGGTCCCCGGCGGGGCCGTCTTCACCATCGACAGCCGGCACCCGGACGACGCCACGCTGGCCGCGTTGGCCGAGGACATGCAGGCGGAGTGCGGGCGCATCGCCGCCGAGGCGGGACTGGCGATCGCCTTCGAGCAGACCAGCGAGCGCCCCTCGGTCGCCTTCGACGAGGGCTGCATCGCCGCGGTGCGCCGGGCCGCGGAGCGATTGGGCATCGCGCACCGGGACATCCATTCCGGCGCCGGACACGACGCCTGCAACCTGGCGCGGGCGATGCCGGCCGGCATGATCTTCGTGCCCTGCGAGAAAGGCATCAGCCACAACGAGATGGAGAACGCCAGGCCCGAGGACCTGGCCGCCGGGTGCGACGTGCTCCTGCACGTGTTGCTGGAGCGCGCCGGCGCTTGACAGAAGTTTAGTTTAGTTCAACACTTCATTTACTAAACTGACGACCGAAACGGTCGTTGGCGCGGCGCGGTCCGCCGGCCGGGAAGTCCGGCCGCCCGGGCTGGCACGCGCGAACGGAACAAGACCGGTTTCGAGCCGGCGTCCAGGCCAACAGACCCCGCCGCGGGTCGATCAAGGGAGGAGGGTTTCATGCACAAGATGAAGTCGTTGCTCGCAGCGGGGGCGCTTGTCGCCGCGGGAGCGCTGCAGCCCGCTCAGGCGCAGGAGAAGGAATTGACGCTGTGCTGGGCGGCGTGGGATCCCGCCAACGCGCTCAGGGAACTGTCGAAGGACTTCACGGCCCAGTCGGGGATCAAGATGAGCTTCGAGTTCGTTCCCTGGACCAACTTCGCCGACCGCTTTCTCAACGAGCTGAACTCGCGGGGCAAGCTTTGCGATCTCATGATCGGCGACAGCCAGTGGCTCGGTACGGCGGCGAGCGAGGGCCACTACGTCAAGCTGAATGATTTTTTCGAGAAGGAAGGCATCGACATCAACGACTTCCTCCCGGCCACCGTGTATGCTTACTCGACTTGGCCGAAGGGATCGCCGAACTACTGGGCGCTGCCCGCCATGGGCGACGCGCTCGGCTGGATCTACCGCAAGGACTGGTTCTCCCGGCCCGAGCTCAGGCAGGAGTTCAAGGCGAAACACGGCTACGAGCTTGGCGTGCCCAAGAACTGGAACCAGCTCATGGACGTCGCGAAGTTCTTCCAGGGCCGCGAGATCGACGGCAAGAAGCGTTACGGCGTCGCGATCTACACCGAGCGCGGTTCTGAAGGGATCACAATGGGCGTGACCTCGGCGATGTACGCCTGGGGCTTCCGCTACGACGATCCCAAAAATCCTTATCACATGGAGGGCTTCGTCAATTCGCCGGAAGCGGCCGAGGCGCTCGAGTTCTACAAACAGATGTACAAGTGCTGCACGCCTCCCGGCCATTCGGACGCCTACATGGTCGCCAACCTGGACGCCTACAAGTCCGGGCAGGTGGCGATGCAGATGAACTGGTTCGCCTTCATGCCCGGAATTCTCAAGGATGAGGATGTCGGCGGCGACAGGTCCGGCTTCTTCGTCAATCCGGGCCAGAAGGTCGAGGCCTCGACCCTCGGCGGCCAAGGCATCTCGGTCGTTTCGTACTCCGACAAGAAGGACATGGCGCTCGAGTACATCAAGTGGTTCGCCCAGCCGGACGTGCAGAAGAAATGGTGGTCGCTCGGCGGCTACTCGTGCCACAAGGCGGTTCTGGAAGACCCGAACTTCCCGAACACCGCGCCGTTCGCCGCGGACTTTCTGAAGGCCATGAGCGGCGTGAAGGACTTCTGGCAGGAGCCCGCCTACGCGGAACTGCTGCTCACCATGCAAAAGCGGGTCCATGATTTCGTCGTGGCCGACAAGGGCACGGCGCAGGAGGCCCTCGACAAGCTGATCGTGGACTGGACGGAGATCTTCGAGGACGAGGGCAAGCTCTAGCCGGACGCCTGATGCGGCGCTTCATCCCGCCGGCCGGGCCACGGTCCGGCCGGCGGACGGCGCCGTGACGGCGGGATCGATCGGCGGGGCCGCGCGCGATGACCGAGACCACGGAACCCACCGTCACCAAGCGGACGCCGTTTCTCGTCTCGAACGGCCTCGCCCGGCGCATGGGCGCAGTGTCCGACCGCGCCATCGCGTGGACGTTCATCGGGCCCACGATGGCGCTGCTGCTCGCGATCAACATCTTCCCGCTGCTCTGGACGGTCTATCTCAGCTTCACCAATTTCAAGGCCAACCGGCCCGGACGGGCGATCAAATGGGTCGGCACGCGCAACTACGAGCGCCTGCTCGATAGCGAGGACGTCTGGGGCTACCTGCAGGTCACGGCCCATTTCGTCGGCTGGTCGATGTTCTTCCAGGTGGTCCTGGGCCTGGGGCTGGCGCTCCTGATCAACCGCCAGTTCAAGGGCCATGGCATCTGGACCACGCTGATCGTGCTGCCGATGATGCTTTCGCCGGCCGTGGTCGGCGTGTTCTGGACCTACATCTTCCAGCCGCAGGCCGGCATCTTCAATTCCCTCGTCAATTTCTTCATCGACGCCGGCGACTTCACCATGATCGGCGATGTCGACCTGGCGCCCTGGGCGATCGTGCTGGTCGACACCTGGATGTGGACGCCCTTCGTGATGCTGATCTGCCTGGCCGGGCTGCGGTCCATTCCAGACTACCTCTACGAGGCCGCCGAGGTGGACCGGGCCTCGAAGCTGCGCCAGTTCTGGAGCATCACGCTGCCCATGGTCCTGCCGTTCCTGATGCTGGCCGTGCTGTTCCGGGCCATCGAGAACTTCAAGATGTTCGACATGGTGGCCGAGCTGACCTCCGGCGGGCCCGGCTCGACCACGGAGCTGGCCTCGATCAACCTGAAACGCGCGGCCTTCGAGAAGTGGCGAACGGGCTACAGTTCGGCCTTCGCGGTGATCCTGTTCGTCACCGTGTTCGGCGCGGCGAACATCTACGTGAAGTTTCTCAACAAGGTGAAACAGCGATGAAGGCGGCGGCCGACGACGCGCGCTCCGTGGTGGAGCCCTCGACGTTCAGCCGGCGGCTGGCGGCGCTCTTGGTCATCACCTATGCCGTGGTGGCGCTGATCCCGATGGTCTGGATCTTCCTCACCGGCTTCAAGACGCCGTCGGACGCGATCGCCTACCCGCCCAAGGTGTTGTTCAGTCCCTCGCTCGAGGGCTACGTCAACCTGTTCACCAACCGTTCGCGCCAGACGCCGCAGTACGTAGCGAGCCTGCCGCCGCCGAAGGCCTGGTACGAGAGGCTGGTGCGCAAGCGCAACATGGTCATCACCGGCCCGTCGCGTTTCGCCGGGCGGCTGCAGAACTCGCTGATCATCGGCTTCGGCTCGACCTTTCTCGCGGTGTTTCTCGGCACGCTCGCCGCCTACGCGTTCTCCCGATTCAAAGTGCCGCTCAAGGACGATCTGATGTTCTTCATCCTCTCGACCAGGATGATGCCGCCGATCGCCATCGCGATACCGATCTATCTCATGTACCGGGCGCTGGGCCTCAACGATACGCATATCGGGATGATCCTGCTCTACACGGCGGTCAACCTCAGCCTGTCCGTGTGGCTGCTCAAGGGCTTCATCGACGAGATCCCGCGCGAGTACGAGGAAGCCGCCATGATCGACGGCTACAGCCGCGTTCACGCGTTCTGGAAGGTGGTGCTGCCCCAGGCCAGGACCGGGATCGCGGCGACCGCGATCTTCTGCCTGATCTTCGCCTGGAACGAGTACGCCTTCGCCCTGCTCCTGACCAGCGGCGAGGCCCAGACCGCGCCGCCGTTCATCCCGATCATCATCGGCGAGGGCGGCCTCGATTGGCCGGCGGTCGGGGCCGGGACCACGCTGTTCCTGCTGCCCATCGTCTTCTTCACCATCCTCCTCCGCAAGCACCTGCTGCGGGGGATCACCTTCGGGGCGGTGCGCAAATGAGCCAGGCGAGCCAGACCGAGCGCGCGCGCGCCCGGCTGCGTCGCTTGTTCCGGCGCGGGCCGTGGGAGAACGCGGCCACCGTGCTGATCGGCGCCGGCGTGTTCATGCTCATGCAGCCGTTCTCGCTGTGGCTCTACGGCGAGTCGTTCGCGGTCATCATCGCCGGCACGATCGGCTTCGTGATCGTCAGCCACTTCCCGGAGGAGTGATCGGACGGGCCATGGCCGAGATCCGCCTGGAGAACCTGCACAAGCGCTTCGGCGGCTTCGTCGCCGTGCGCGACACGAACCTGACCGTCGAGGACGGCCAGTTCTTCGTGCTGCTCGGTCCCTCCGGGTGCGGCAAGACGACGACGCTCCGGATGACCGCCGGGCTCGAAATTCCGTCCTCGGGCCGGATCCTTCTGGACGGCCAGGACGTGACGAGCCTGCGCGCCGCCCGCCGCGACATCGCGTTCGTGTTCCAGCTCTTCGCGCTCTACCCGCACATGAACGTGCGCCAGAACCTGGCCTTTCCGCTCAAGACCCAGCGCACGCCGCGCGCCGTGATCCGGCGCAGGGTCGAGGAGGCGGCCCGGCTGCTGCGCATCGAGCACCTGCTGGACCAGCCGGTCAGCCGCCTGGCCGGCGGCGACCGGCAGCGCGTGGCGCTCGGCCGGGCGATCATCCGCCGGCCCAAGGCGTTCCTGATGGACGAGCCGCTCGGCGCCCTCGACGCCGAGTTCCGGGATCTGATGCGCGAGGAGCTGCGCGCCCTGCACGACCGCATCGGCGCGACCACGGTCTACGTCACCCACGACCAGGTCGAGGCCATGTCCATGGGCGACATGATCGCGGTCATGAACCGGGGCGAGGTGCTCCAGGCCGGCCCGCCGGAGGAGGTCTACAGCCGTCCGGCGACGCTGTTCGTGGCGGATTTCATCGGCTCACCCTCCATGAACCTGCTCGGCGCCCGCGGGCCGCTCGCGCCCGGCGCCGAGCGGGTTGCCGTCAATGGCGCCGAGATCGCCGTGCCGCGCCTGCACGAGGGGCTGGCGCACGAGGACGCCGTGCTCGGCGCGCGGCCGGAGCACATCGCGATCTCCGATGCCGGTGCGCTGCGCGGGCGCGTCTTCGGCGTCGAGTACACCGGCACGCGCCAGATCGTGGTGGTCGACACCCAGGCCGGGCGCGTGCGCGTGCGCAGCCCGAACTCGGTGCGCGTCGAGTTGGGCGAGACGGTCGGCCTCGACTTCAAGAACGAGGCCCTGATCGTGTTCGACCGGCGCAGCGAGCGGGCCCTGCGCAGCGACCTCAACGTCGGGGGTGGCCGTGGCTGAGCTCGTCTTCGAGAACGTCACCAAGCGCTTCGGCAACATCGTCGCCGTCAGCGACCTGTCGCTGCGCGTGGCGGACGGGGAGTTCCTGGTTCTGCTCGGGCCCACGGGGGCGGGCAAGACCACGACGCTGCGCCTGGCCGCCGGGCTCGAGGTGCCGGAGGCGGGCGCGATCCGCATCGCCGGGGCCGACGTGACGCGCGCCGCCCCGCCCGAGCGGGACGTGGCCTTCGTGTTCCAGCAATACTCGCTGTATCCGCACTACTCCGTGTTCGACAACATGGCGTTCCCGCTGCGCTCGCCTCGGCGGCGCTCGGACGAGGCGCGCATAGAAGCCAAGGTCAAGGAGGTGGCCCGCCTGCTCCGGATCGAGAGCAAGCTCGGCAACCGCGCGACCCAGCTGTCCGGCGGCGAGATGCAGCGCGTGGCCATCGGCCGGGCGCTCGTGCGCAGTCCCGCCGCGTTCCTGATGGACGAGCCGCTGTCCTCGCTCGACGCCAAGCTTCGCGAGGACCTGCGCGTCGAGCTGAAGCGCATCCAGGTCGATCTCGGCGCGACCGTCCTCTACGTGACCCACGACCAGCTGGAGGCCATGACGCTCGCCGACCGCATCGGCGTGCTGTCCGAGGGCCGCCTCGTGCAGGTCGGCACGCCGCGCGAGGTCTACGCCCAGCCGAACTCCGCCTACGTGGCCAGGCGCCTCGGCTCGCCGCGGATCAACCTGCTTCCGCCCGGCGCGCTCGGCGTTTCGGATGGACCGCCGGATGCCGCGACGCTGGGCGTTCGCCCGGAGGACATCGTTCTGGGCAGGGGCGGGGTCGGCGCACGGGTGCGCGCGGTGGAGCACCTGGGCGCCGAGACCGTCGTGCTCCTGGAAACGGGCGGACAGGAGGTGCACGCCCTCGCCGCTCCCGGGGAAAGCTATCGGCCGGGCCAGGACGTGACCGTTTCGACGCCGTCCGGCGCGGCCCTGTTCTTCGACGCGGACGGCCGACGCATTCCCGCGCAGCGGCGCCCGGCCGCGCGAGCCGATGTGGAGAAGGCCTATGGCTCCTGAGGTGTTGGCTCGCCTGATCGACGCGGCGGCGGCGGCCATCGACGCCGACGCCGACCACCTGACCAGCCTGGATCGGGCGATCGGCGACGGCGATCACGGCATCAACATGAAGCGCGGCTTCGGCGCCGTGCACGAGATCCGTGACGAATTGGCCGGGCTGCCGCTGCCGGGCGCCCTGCAAAAGATCGGCATGACCCTGGTCATGAAGGTCGGCGGCGCGTCCGGCCCGCTCTACGGCAGCTTCTTTATGGCCATGGGCAAGGCGATCCCGAACCCGCTCGAGGACCCCAAGGACATCGCGGCCGCGTTCGCCGAGGGCGTCGCCGCGGTCAAGCGGCGCGGCAGGTCGGACGCCGGGGAGAAGACCATGCTGGAGGTCCTGGTCCCGGTCGCGGAGGCGCTGCGCGCGGGGGCGCGGGAGGGGGCCGCGCCGGCGGCGCTGCTCGCCCGCGTGCGCGAGGCTGCCGAGCGCGGCGTCGAGTCGACCCGGGACATGAGGGCGACCAAGGGCCGGGCCTCGTACCTGGGCGAGCGGTCCATCGGCCACATCGATCCGGGCGCGCGGTCGAGCCAGCTGCTGGTGCACAGCGTGTGCGACGTGGCCGCCGCGGCGCTGCCGACTGGCGAGGCGAGGCGGGCATGAGCGCACGCGTCGGCATTGTGATCGTCTCGCATTCACCGGACGTGGCGCGCGGCACCGCCGACATGGTGCGGCAGATGGTCGGCGAGGAGGTGCCGCTCGCCTGGTGCGGCGGCAACGCCGACGGCGGCCTGGGCACCGACGTGGCCGCGATCAAGTCGGCCATCGAGCGGGTCTACGGCCCGGCGGGCGTGGTCCTGCTGGTCGACCTCGGCGGGGCGGAGACCAACAGCGAAATGGCGATCGAGCTGCTGACCGAGGACCGGCGCGGGCGCATCGTCATCTGCAACGCGCCGATCGTCGAGGGCGCGGTCATGGCCTCGGTCGAGGCCGCCGGCGGCGCCTCGCTCGAACAGGTGCGCGCGACCGCCGAGGAGCTTTCGCCATGACCTCGGAACCCCGGCGGATTCCGGCCGCGGGCATGGTCGAGGGACGGATCGTCGTCAGCCATCCGATCGGGCTGCACGCCCGGCCCTCGGTGCGCCTGACCCAGCTCGCCAGGACGTTCGATTCGGCGATCCGCCTGCGCGTCCTCGACGACGGCGACTGGGTCGACGCCAAGAGCATCGTGCGCGTCATGGCCACGAAGGTGAAGGTCGGGCAAACTCTGCTGTTCCGGGCCGAGGGCGCGGACGCGGCGCGGGCGGTGGAGGCGCTCGTTGCGCTGGTGGAGCGGAACTTCGATGAAAACGCGGCCCGCTGAGCGGGTCTTCGCGGGCCATGTCGCCTCGCCCGGCCTGGCGCGCGGGCCGATCGCCCTGCATCTCGCGCGCGACGGCGCCGCCGCGGCGAAGGGGACCCCCGCGCAGGAGCGGCGCGCGCTCGAGGGCGCGCTGGACCGCGCCCGCGAGCGGTTGGGCGAACTCGCCGGGCAAAGCGACCGGATGGGCGGCGACATCCTCATGTTCCAGATCGCCCTGCTCGAAGACCCGGAACTCACCGCGCCCGCGTTCGACGCCGTCGAGGCCGGCGCGGCGGCGGTCGACGCCTGGCGCGCCGCGCTCGACGCTCAGATCGTCGGGTACCTCGACGCCGACGACGCGTACTTCCAGGCCCGCGCGGCCGACCTCAAGGATCTGCGCGACCGGGTCGCCGGCCTGCTGCGCGGCGGCGAGTGCGGGCCGGCGGCGGGGCAGGGCATCTACGTGGCCGATGACCTCGCCCCCTCGCGGTTCCTGGAGACGGATTGGACCCGCTACCGGGGCGCCGCGCTCGTGCACGGCGGGGCGGCCGGCCACGTGGCCATGCTCGCCCGGGCGCGCGGCATCCCGCTGGTGATCGGACTGGGCGTGGATCTCGGCGCGCTGCGCGACGGCGCCGAGGCCATCCTCGACGCCGAGGCCGGGCGCCTGATCCAGAATCCGGCCGCGCCGACGCTGGAACGATACCGCGGGCGGCTCGCGCAGCGCAGGGCGCAAGCCGCGCAGGAGGCCGAATACCTGGCCAAGCCCGCGCTCACCGCCGACGGCGCGCGCGTTCAGGTCTGCATCAACGTGGACGACCCGGCGGCGCTCGCCGGCCTCGATCCCGCGCACTGCGACGGCATCGGCCTGACCCGGACCGAGTTCCTCTTCTACGGCGGGGCCGGCCTGCCCGACGAGGAGACGCAGCTCCGGGCCTATGTGCGGCTGCTCGACTGGGCGGGCGGCCGGCCGGTGACGGTGCGCACCCTGGATGCCGGCGGCGACAAGCCGATCCCGGGCCTGACTCCGGACGGCGAGGCCAACCCCTTTCTCGGCCTGCGCGGCCTGCGCCTGTCGCTGGCGCGGCCCGAGGTGTTCCGCGTGCAGTTGCGCGCGCTCGCCCGCGCCGCGGTGTGCGGGCCGCTCAAGGTCATGGTGCCGATGGTGACGGTGCCCGCGGAACTCGACCGCGCGCGCGCCCTGTTCCGGGAGGCCGTGGCCGAACTCGAAGCCGAAGGCGTCGAGGCGCGCCTGGCGCCGCTCGGCATGATGGTCGAGGTGCCGGCCGCGGCGCTGACGATCGCCGACTTCGACGCGGACTTCTACTCGATCGGCAGCAACGACCTGGTCCAGTACGTGACCGCGACGAGCCGCGACGGCGCCGGCGTGGCGAACCTTCACGATTCGCTCAACCCGGCGGTGCTGGAGCTCATCGGCCGGGTCGCGCGGCACGGCGCCGCGGCCGGGCGCGAGGTCAGCCTGTGCGGCGACATGGCCGCCGAGCCGGCGTGTCTCGCGCGCCTGCTCGCCGCCGGCCTGCGCGCGGTCTCGGTCGCACCCGCCGCGCTCGCGCGGACCAAGGCGGCGGTGGCGCGCAGCCGTTGTGCCGGGGATGGCGCCGATGACCGATAGAGCCGAGCGGCGCGGCAAGGAGGACCTGGTAGCCGCCTACAAGCTGATCCTGCAGTCGTACATCGACCGCCGGCCGTCCGGCACGCGCCTCAAGATCGCCGACGCGATCGGCAAGCACAAGAGCTTCGTCTCGCAGATCACCAACCCCGCCTATCCGGTGCCCGTGCCGGCGCGCCACGTAACGGCGATCATGGGCATCTGCCACTTTTCGCGAGAGGAGCGGGAGACCTTCCTGGCCGCCTACCGGGTGGCCCATCCCAACCAGTCGCGCCGGCTCGACACCGGCGCCGGGCGCCGCGCCGGGCACCACACGCTGCACGTCGAGGTGCCGCTGTTCGACGACCCGGAACTGCAGCACGAGGTCGAGGACGCGATCCGCCACTTCGCCCGGCGCATCATCGCGCTCGCCCAGCGGGGGCGGGAGTAATCTCAAGCCGAAGCGGTCCGCCGGTTGCGCCCGCCGGCCCCTGGAGCGGATCGTGATTGATTGGAACCCCTTCGCGGCTCCAATCCATCATGTGAATCCGCTCTATACATTACGGCTGGAGCAGATCCGGGTCGATGAACCGCCTTCGGGCGATTCTCATCGACCCGGGTCTGCTCTAGGCTTCGAGGCCCTCATCGCGCGCCTGTCGAGGGACGAAGGGCGAGGCCCAGGAACCTATCAGCGGCCCCAGCGCAGCGCCGCGGTGTGCACCGGCGCGTCCCACAGGCGGATCATCTCGTCGTCGAGCACGGTCAACGTCACCGAGCAGCCGGCCATCTCCAGCGAGGTCGTGTAGTTGCCCACGAGCGAGCGCGCGATCTGCAGGCCCTTGGCCCGGCATTGCCGGGCCGCCGCCTCGTACATGAGGTAAAGCTCCATCAGAGGCGTGCCGCCGAAGCCGTTGATATGCAATAGAATCTTGTCGTCGGACTTCGGCGTCAGGTCGGCCGCGATCGCGCCCACGAGTTCCTCGGCGATGGCGTCGGCCGGGGCCAGCTTGACCCGGCGGCGGCCCGGCTCGCCGTGGATGCCCACCCCCATCTCCACCTCGTCCTCGCCGATGTCGAAGGTCGGCTTGCCCGCGGCCGGCACCGTGCAGCTGGTCAGCGCCACACCCATCGACCCGGTCGCCTCGTTGACCCGCTCGCCCAGCGCCCGGCAGGCCTGCAGGTCGGCGCCGGCCTCGGCCGCCGCGCCGACGATCTTCTCGACGACGACGGTCCCGGCCACGCCGCGCCGGCCGGTCGTGAAGCTCGAGTCTTCGACCGCGACGTCGTCGTTGGTCAGCACCGTGGCCGATTCGCCCGCGACCATGTCGGCGGCCATCTCGAAATTCATCACGTCGCCGGAGTAGTTCTTGACGATGAACAGGACGCCGGCCCCGCCGTCGACCGCCGCGGCGGCGGCCAGCATCTGGTCCGGGGTGGGCGAGGTGAAGACCTGTCCCGGGCACGCCGCGTCGAGCATGCCGTAACCGACGAAGCCGGCGTGCAGCGGCTCGTGCCCCGAGCCGCCGCCCGAGACGAGCGCCACCTTGCCCTTGGTCGGCGCGTCGGCGCGGGTGACGAAGTTCGGCTGCTCGTGGATCTTGACGATGTCGGCGTGCGCCGCCGCGAAGCCGCGCAGGCTTTCGGTCAGGATGTCGTCGACCTTGTTGACGAATTTCTTCATGTCGGACTCCCCCGTTCCTTCCCTCCGCCGCCGGCGATCGTTCTTTGCACTAAACTAAACTAAACCGGACGCCGCCTTCAACGCCGGCGTGCGGCGCGCGCTACCCGAACAGGTACGAGCAGATGGCGACCGCGCCCACGACGCCGGCCAGGTCGGCGGACAGGCCCGCGGCGAGGGTATGGCGGATGCGCCGGACCTGGATCGCGCCGAAGTAGACCGCGATCACGTAGAACGTGGTCTCGGTCGAGCCCTGGAGGGTGCTGACGAGGTATCCGGTGTAGCTGTCCGGGCCGATCGCCGGGTCCTCGATGATCGAGGCCACGATGCCGTAGGCGCCCGAGCCGGACAGCGGCCGCAGCAGCGCCATGGACAGCGCCTCGGGCGGCAGGCCGAGCGGGCCGGTGACGCGGCCCACGGGCTCGACCAGAAGCTCCATGGCCCCGCTCGCCCGGAACATGCCGACCGCGACGAGGATGGCGACAAGGTACGGGATGATGCGCAGCGCGACCTGGAAGCCGTCCTTGGCGCCCTCGACGAAGGTCTCGTAGACCGGCACCTTTCGCGCCAGGCCGAAGCCGAGGAGCGACACCATCAGCCCCGGGATGATCCAGGGCGAGATCGCTTTGCCGTAGACGATCGTGAGCGGAACGAGACCGGCGATGCCTGCGAGCACCAGCATGGAGACCCAGGCGGGATAGCCCTCCGAGGCGCCGGCCTGAAGGCCGTCGCCGTCCCGGGGCGGGGCGGGGCGGTCTTGTTCCGGGCCCGGGTTGTGCGCCGCGGCGATCGCCGCGGCGGGCGCGGGCGAAAAGCGCTGATAGAACTTGGCCGCGAGGATCGCCACGGTGGTCGAGCAGATCGTGGCAATCAGCGTGGTCGGCAGGATGCCGGCCGGGTCGCTCGACCCGGCGGCCGCGCGCAGTGCGATGATGCCGGTGGGCAGCAGGGTCACGCTGGACGTGTTGATCGCCAGGAACAGCGCCATGGCGTCGGTCGCGGTGCCCTTGTGCGGGTTGAGCGTGTCCAGCTCCTGCATGGCGCGGATGCCGAACGGCGTGGCCGCGTTGCCCAGGCCGAGGACGTTGGCCGAGAGATTGAGAATCATCGCGCCCATGGCGGGGTGGTCGGCGGGCACGTCGGGGAACAGGCGCAACATCAGCGGGCGCACCGTGCGCGCGATGATGACGAGCAGCCCGCCCGCCTCGGCCACCTTCATCAGCCCGAGGAACAGGGCCATGACGCCGACCAGCCCGATCGCCAGGGTCACCGCGCCGCCCGCGGCGTCGACCATGGCCAGCGACAGGGCCTCCATCGGGGAT
Source organism: Kiloniellaceae bacterium (assembly GCA_046758005.1). Taxonomy (GTDB): domain Bacteria; phylum Pseudomonadota; class Alphaproteobacteria; order Kiloniellales; family J153; genus JBHHZJ01. The sequence continues at coordinate 4,647 of JBHHZJ010000031.1, read as the reverse complement.
TGCGGGTCCGCACCCGCCGGCGCCCAGGCAAACTCCCGGACGCCGGCGATGGCGAAGGCGATCAGGACGAGCGCGAAAAAGACAGCGTTCAAGGCCGCAAACCGTCCCTGGCTGCGCGGAAGGCTCAGCCGCGTAACCGCCGCGACTGGGACGACTCCGCGCCGCGGCCGTCGGCATGCTGGTCGGTTTCGCGCGCCAAGGAAAGCCTTTTTGGGCGATGACGCCGGTCGCCGGTCACGCGGCTCAGGCCAGCCGCCCGCGGCTCCATCCGCCGTCCGTCCCGCCTCGTTTAATCGCTCCCGCGGGCCGCCGCCCGAACCTTTTCGATCTCGGTGCGGCCCGATGCATCCGGCGCACGGGCCGGCACGGCCTTATTGCGGTACCGGGATCCAGGCGCCGCCGTCGTCCCGGCACGCGGTCCCGACCCGAGACATGATCTTGCCGGTGGCGAGGATGGTCTCCACGTACTCCCTGCAGTAGTGGCCGGTCCTGATGCGGAACGTCCTGAGCGGCATGACCGAGCCGGAGGTGCCGGTGGCGTCGTTGCGCCAATGGGCCAGCCGGTGGCTCACCCGAGTCTCCAACGTCTGCTGGAAGGCCGACAGCGCGCGCGCGGCATCCTCCGCCTGCAGGCCGTCGTAAAAGGCGCCTTGGGCTGCGGCCTGAGGGACAGACCCGGAACTTGTTGCGACGCCGAGCCCCAGACCAAGAAAGAACGTCAATGCGCGCCTGGTCGGCTTCCGGGAAGCGGCGCTCATTGCCAGCCTTTCGCGATCGCGTCCGCCTCTTCGTCAGGGCTCAGGTCCGGCCCGACCTGATCGAGCCCGCCGAAGCCGGCGGTCGAGGCGGAGCCCTTCCCCGACTTGCCCGACTTGCCGGATTTGCCCGAGTCGTCGGATTTGCCCGAGTCGTCCGACTTGCCGGACTTGCCCGACTCGCCGGACCTGCCGGACTTGCCCGATTCGCCGGACTCGGATTCGCCGGATTCGGACTCGCCGGATTCGCCCGAGTGACCGCCCTCGCTGCCTTCGCCGCTTTGGCCGCCTTCACTGCCTTCGCCGCTGCTGTCACCGCCGCCGCTGCCTTCTCCACTGCTGCCGCTGCCTTCACCGCCCCCGCCGCTGCCCTCGCCGCCACCGCCGCTGCCTTCGCCGCCACCGCCGCTGCCTTCGCCGCCCCCGCCGCCACCGCCGCCGTCGCCGCCGCCCTTGTTGTGGACCAGGAAGCCGTTGGCGAAGTAGGCGTGGTCGCCGTCCAGCAGCAGGTTGTAGAGCGACGTCTCGGCCCCGGCCCGCCGGGCGTCCAGGGCGAGCAGGGGGATCGGCTCGAGCACCGGCTCGCAGCCGGCGGCCAGCACCAGGTTGCCGGCCACGGCCGGCGCGGCCCCGGGGCGGAGCGCCATCACGCAGTCGCCGATGCGCAGAGGCGCCAGCGACAGGCCCGGGTTTTCGGCCGCCGTGGCCGCTGGATCGATCGCCTTCCAGCCGTCCGGGGTCATGAACGGATGTTCGGCGGTGACGAAGTGCGCTCCGCCGTTCAGCGCGTAGAGCAGGCGCTCGCCAAGTAACGGCCGCTCGATTCCGACCACGCGGTTGGTCCGGCCCCCCGGGGCCATCACAAGGTCGCCGATCCGGACCTGCTCGATCGGCCGCTGCGTGCCGTCGGCCATGAGCACCCGGGTCCCCCCGGTGAAGCAGGAGGAGTCGGCTTGAGCGACCTTCAGAACCGGCTGGCCCGGATCGAGGTTCACGGTCGCCGGCGCGGCCGTCAGGCTCAAGGCGAGGACGCTCGTCGACGCCAGCAAGCAAAATGCGCGTTTGGTTGGCCTGCTCAGCATTTGTGGCGAATCCCGATTGCGGTGTTGTACCCCAAAACCGCGCCGCTGTGGCCGCTTTGTTGGCGCTGTGGCTATCGACACTGCCCAAACAACACCGGGCACGCTAAATTCTTCCACGGGCCCGATTCGCGACCCTGGAACGCACCGGGCTGGGCCAAGGCCTCCGCGGTGGGTCGATTTTTCGGGTGGCACGGGAAGAAACCGGCGTTTCGAGTGTTCTTCAGGGTGCGGGCTTAGGCAAGCGCAGGGTCGCGCCGCTCCGTGCCCCGAGCACGACGGGGCCGCCGGTCGGGGGTGCGGCCGAATTCTGGGCTGCCGGCAGACGCGGGGAAATCAGTGGACGAGACCATTCGTCGGGAGATGATTGCCCTGCTGCCGCGTCTGCGCCGCTTCGCCTACGGACTGACGGGCTCGGTCGACGAAGGAGACGACCTCGTGCAGGCTACTTGCGAGCGTGCCATCAGGCACATCGACACCTGGCAGCCCGGCACCCGCCTGGACAGTTGGATGTACCGGATCGCCAGGAACGCGTACCTGAATCAGATCCGGGCCCGGAAGGTGCGGGGCCAGCACCTGCAGCTCGCCGACGCCGATCTGGACCGGTATGCAAACGTGGACGGCGCGCGCGCCGCGGAGGCGCACCTGACGTACGGCGTGGTGCGTGAGATTGTTTGGCGCCTGCCGGAAGAGCAGCGCACGGTTCTCCTGCTCGTCTGCGTGGAAGGCTGGGCCTACAAGGAGGTGTCGGAGATGCTGGGACTACCCATCGGCACGGTGACCAGCCGGCTCGCCCGCGCGCGCACGGCGCTCAAGGCCTACATGGAAGGCGCGCGGCGGGGCGAAGCCGAACCGGAAGGATCGGCGCAGGAATGACGGCGCGCGTCGACGACGACACCCTGGTCGCCTACCTCGACGGCGAACTGGCCGAAGCCGAGGCGCGCGAGGTCGAAGCCGCGCTCGCCGCCGACCCGCGACTGGCCGAGGACGCACGCCTGCTGCGCGAAGGAGCCGCCGCGGTGCGTGCGGCCTTCGCCGATCCGTTGCGCGCCCCGGTGCCGGGCCGGCTGGTCGAGGCCATCGACACGGCCTTCGCGGAGCGCGCGCAGGCGGCTCGGCGCGGCCGCGGCCCGTCCGGGGGGCCGCTCATCCGTCGGCAACTGTTCGGCGCGATCGCGGCCTCCATCGCGGCCCTGGTCGTCGGCCTTTCCGGCGCGTACTTCATCGCCGAGTATCAGGTCGAGCGCCGGATCGCCCGTCTGGAAGCGGTCCGCGCGGCGGACCGGCAGATGATCCAGGCGGCGGTTTCGCTCGCCCTGGAGAAGCACCTGAGCGGCATTCCGGCGCACTGGCGCAACCCGGACAGCGGCAGCAGCGGGCGCGTCGAACCGATCCGCACCTTCCGCATCTCCACCGGCCAGTGGTGCCGCGAGTACGTGCAGGTCTTCGAGTTGCGCGACGGACAGGAACGGCGCGAGACGCGCCGGGCCATCGCCTGCCGCGAGGCCGACGGGACGTGGAAGACGCGCCTGGAACTGACCGACGAGAGCTGATCCGGCGCACCGAAACTTGGTATTAAGCGCCCCTTAACGGACTTCGTGCTACCCGATTCCCCAAACGAAAATTTCGGGACATTCCGGCGGCCGAGCCGCGCGGACGGGAGCACAGCGCAATGGCGATCATCATGGGATCCGGTGCGCAGCCGGAATTCGGCGGCGTCGCCCACGGCGACGTGGTCAAGGCCATCGCCGGAATCGAACAGGAACTGGAGCGCCTGCGCGGCGAGATCGGGAAGGTCGGCAAGGTCGCCCAGCAAATCGAGGCCATCGCACGGCAGACCAATTTGCTGGCCTTGAACGCGACCATCGAGGCGGCGCGCGCGGGCGAGGCGGGCAAGGGGTTCGCCGTGGTCGCCGGGGAGGTCAAGCAGCTCTCCGGCCAGACCAGCCAAGCCACGAAGGAGATCGTCGAACTCCTGCAGTCCCTGAACACCCAGACCGAGCGGCTGGTCGAACACAGCGAGGCGGCCAAAGCCGCCATCGGCCGGTCGGGCGCCGCACGTGGGGGCGCCGCGCAGGCAGGCTCCGAGCCGGCGGCACCGGCGCGCGGCATGCCTGCGGCCTCGGCATCGCATGGTCACGCCGCACGGGCGCCGGCCTCGGCGGCCGCCGCGCCAAAACGCCTGCCGCAGAACGCTCCGCTCACCCCCGCGGAGCGAAGGCTCGTGCAGGAAAGCTTCGCCAAGGTGGAGCCGATTGCCGAGGTTGCGGCGACGCTCTTCTACGACAAGCTGTTCGAGCTGGACCCCTCGGCCCGGGCCCTGTTCAAGGGCGACATGAAGGAGCAGGGCCGCAAGCTCATGGCCATGATCAAGGCCGCGGTCAAAGGCCTGGACAATCCCGACAAGCTGATCCCCGCGGTCGAGGACCTGGGGCGGCGCCATGTCCGCTACGGGGTCAAGGACCAGCATTACGCCACCGTCGGCAGGGCGTTGCTCTGGACGCTCGAGCAAGGCCTCAAGGAGGATTTCACCTCCGAGGTGCAGGCGGCGTGGGCGGCGGTCTACGGCGTGCTCGCCGAGACCATGATGGCGGCGGTCAAGAAAGCGGCTTGAGCCGCGCGGCTCCCGCACGGATCGGGGGCGGCGAATCCGCGCCCGGCGGGGCGCGTGCGTTCGGGACCCGTCGTCGCCGGAGCTTGCTCGATCGTTGACCGGCGTTGCGCCCCCGATCGAACGTCCGGCTTCGTCTCGTTCGGAAGACCTATCGAGACAACGCACCTAGAGCAGATCCGGGTCGATGAATCGCCCGAAG
>JBHHZJ010000030.1:0-30654 GCA_046758005.1 Kiloniellaceae bacterium | reverse complement strand
ATTTCCAACAAGGGGCATCGCTCGGATCAAACGTCGTGTGCCAATACTTATACCATGTGAGCATATCGGCATATTCTTTGAAGCATTCAGGAAAATTCTCCAAAGCAAACCGTTCATAAATCCGGGGGTCGGTCATATTCGCCTGCCCAATAAATTGGGCTGGAGGGTAGAGATACCGTTCTTCTTTCCAATGAACCGCGATCTGCGCTTCGCTGAGCTCGGCCGCCCCGACCGTTTCTTGTTCGCTCATCACTCATCCTCCCCGTTTGGCACCCGGTCGCGCGCTCAAGTTGCCGACCCGCCGCATTGATGAGGCATCCGCGCGGAACCTGCGGGAGGTGATTTTTAAACGCTGCAGTAACGGGCGGCAAGCGCCTTTTTGCAGTGCCTTCCGAGGGGCTTAGCGTGGCGGGGCGACCGTGCGCGGGTTCATTTGGGGCCGGTCGATCACGGGGCCGGTGCGTCGACGCGGCCCTTGATCCAGTAGTAGCCGTCCTCGTCGCGGCGGCCGCCGTCGCCGGTGAAGTACTTGCCCGGGTAGGTCGTGAAGTAGGTCTGCACGAAGCGCTCGTGGTCGCCGTAGACGGTGCGCATTATCCCCGGCCAGGCGTCGGCCATGCACAGATTGCCTTCGCCCGCGCCCTCCACCAGCTTGCCGTCGTTGTTGACGACCACCGGCTTGACGCCGAAGAACGGTCGCGTTGCGGAGCCGGGCTTGAGCGGCGTCGCGCCCGGCAGCGGCGTGATCAGGATGCCGCCCGTTTCGGTCTGCCACCAGGTGTCCACGATCGGGCAGCGCTCCTCGCCCACGACCCGGTAGTACCACAGCCAGGCCTCGGGGTTGATCGGCTCGCCCACCGTGCCCAGCAGGTGGATCGAGGAACGGTCGGTCCTCTTCACCAGCCCGTCTCCTTCGCGCATGACGGCGCGGATCGCGGTCGGCGCGGTGTAGAAGATGTTGACCTTGTGCTTGTCGCACACCTGCCAGAACCGGGAGGCGTCCGGATAGTTCGGCACGCCCTCGAAGATCAGCGTCGTGGCGCCGTTGGCCAGCGGCCCGTAGACGATGTAGCTGTGCCCGGTGATCCAACCCACGTCGGCCGTGCACCAGAAGATCTCGCCCTCGTGGTAGTCGAACACGTACTGGTGCGTCATCGTGGCGTAGACGAGGAAGCCGCCGGTCGTGTGCAGCACGCCCTTGGGCCGGCCCGTCGAGCCCAACGTGTAGAGGATGAACAGCGGGTCCTCGGCGTTCATCTCCTCGGCCGGGCAGTCGGGCGCGGCGGCGGCGCAGGCCTCGTGGTACCAGACGTCGCGCCCCTCGACCCAGTCGATCTCGCCGCCGGTGTGGCGCACGACCAGCACCTTCTCGACGTGGTCGATGTCCTTGATCGCGGCGTCGGCGTCCGCCTTGAGCGGAATCTTGCGGCCGCCGCGCACGCCCTGGTCGGCGGTGATGACGAAGTTGGACTTGCAATCCTCGATCCGCCCCGCGAGCGAGCCGGGCGAGAGGCCGCGGAACACCACCGAGTGGATCGCCCCGATCCGCGCGCAGGCCAGCATGGCGTAGGCGATCTCGGGGATCATCGGCAGATAGATGGTGACCCGGTCGCCCTTCTTGGCGCCGAGGGACTTCAGCGCGTTGGCCAGGCGACAGACGCGCTCGTGCAGCGCGCCGTAGGTGATGAGCCTGTGCTCGGCGGGGTCGTCGCCTTCCCAGATGATCGCAATGTCGTCCTTCTTGGCCGGCAGGTGGCGGTCGATGCAGTTGTACGAGGCGTTGGTCGTGCCGTCGTAGAACCACTTGATGTGGACGTCGCCGGGGCCGAACGAGACGTCCTTGACCTTGGTGTACGGCGTGAACCAGTGGAGTCGTTTCCCGTGCTCGCCCCAGAAGCCCTCGGGATCTTTGATCGACCGTTCGTACATCTTGAAATAGGTGGCCTCGTCGCACCACGCCTTCGCCGCCACCGCCTCGGGCACGGGGATGACTTTCGCTTCCGGCATCTCGCAAGGCTCCCTCAAAATGTTCTGGTTTTGTCCCAGCGTTGGGCGCCGATGGTTATGTGCGCAATTGGGCGCGATTATTTCCGGATTTCTCCGCCCGGACAACGTTTGGGGGACGCGTGCCGGCGCGGCCCGTCGAGGCCCCGGTCGAGCGACAACCTAAGATCGTATTAAGTCTCACTTCATACAACCGAACTATCATCTCTTCCGGATCGCCCGGGCGCCGGCGGATCGGACCGACGATCCGGCGGGGAGTCCGAATCCGATGCCGAACCTCAACCTGGAGGCGCTGAACATCCTGGTGGTCGACGACAACAAGCACATGCACATGGTCGTCAAGGGGATCCTGAACTCAATGCGGGTGAAGAACATTCGCTTCAGCGACAACGCCGCCGACGCCTTCATGGAAATGCGACAATGGCATCCGGACATCATCATCACCGACTGGGCCATGGAGCCGCTGGACGGGCTGGATTTCGTGCGCCTGGTGCGGCGCGGCGCGGACAGCCCGAACCCCTACATCCCGATCATCCTGCTCACCGGCCATACCGAGCTGCACCGGGTGATCGAGGCGCGCGATGCCGGCGTTAACGAGGTTCTAGCCAAGCCGATCTCGATCAAGTCGCTCTATTCGCGCATTGTCGCGATCGTCGAGGACCCGCGGCCCTTCGTGAAATCCAAGTCGTACTTCGGGCCGTGCCGCCGGCGCCACGCGAATCCGAATTACGGCGGTCCCGAACGGCGTAAGGAAAACCTCCCGAGGGACGAGACGGACGAAACGGCCTGAACGACACGGCGCCGCGCCGGGGCGGCGGCCGGGAAAGGGGCGAGGTGGGCGACGCTGCCGAGGAAAATGACGGTCAGATCATCAAGGTGCCCAATCTGCTGCGCGCCAAGCTCGGCACCGCGCCCGGGCCCAGCCTCGACCAGATCGTCGCCGAGGCGGAAACCGCGCTCGGCCGGCTGCAGGACAACTACGAGACCTGGATCCGGGACTACCTGAAGGGCATCAACGAGGCGCTGGCCGAGGCGCGCGCCGGGCCGCGGCCCGACCCCGGCGCGATCGAGCGCATCCGCAAGTTCGCCCACGAGATCAAGGGCCAGGGCGCAACCTTCGGCTATCCCTTGCTCACCAGCCTGGGGGACATGCTCCACCGCTTGATCGAACAGGACGGCGCGGCCGCCGCCAGAAACCTGAACCTGATCGCAGCGCACATCGACTTTATGAACCTCGTGATCAAGGACGAGATCCGCGGCCACGGTGGCGCGCAGGAGAAGCGGCTCCTGGCCGCGCTCCAGGCCGCGGCGCAGAAGGTGCGGGAGGCCTAAGTGTCCGGCTCGAAATGAAGCGCTATCGATCAATGGGTTGGCACAACCCGTTCTTCAATTTGTCATTGCCGGGCATGACCCGGCAATCCATCGAGGTCGCAGTCTCGCTGATGGATGGACCCTCGCGTCAAGCGCGAGGGTGACAACAGGGGCAATGACTGCATCCGCAAGCCATTGAAATTCATCAATTCATTTCGAGGCGGACTCTAAGGCGCGGCGCGGCTTCGTTCCGCATCAAGCACCACCCGGCCGTCGCCATCGAGGCGCACCGGCGCCGGCCTGAGCTTGTTGCCGGCGCAGGGCCCGGCCACGCACGCGCCGTCCTCGATCCGGAATTGCGCGCCGTGCGTGGCGCACATGATCAACCCGGTCTGCGCGCTGATGAAGCAGTCCGGGGTCCAGTCGAGCGGCGTGCCCTGGTGCGGGCAGGAGTTCACGTAGCCGTGCACCTCGCCGCCCGCGCGCACGACGAAGATCTCGCGCCCGTCGTCGAGGATGAAGCCCTTGGCCTGCCCGTCCGCTATGTCCTCGAGGCGGCACAACGCGCGCGGCGCGCTCACGGCGTCGTCTTGCCCATCTCGCAGATGAGGCGCCACTCGGCCTCGCGCACCGGCATGACCGAGAGGCGCGGCTGACGCACCAGCGCCAGGCCGGCCAGGCGCGGCGCGGCCTTGATCCGCTCGAGGCTCACCGGCTCGTTCAACGGCTTGAGCGCCGTCACGTCGACCATGCCGAAGCGCCCCGTGGGATCGGCAGGGTCGGGGTAGTACTCCTTGACCACCTCGACGATGCCGACGATCCGCTTCTCGTTGCCCGAGTGGTAGAAGAAGGCGCGGTCGCCGCGCTTCATGGCCTTCAGGTTGTTCGAGGCCTGGTGGCTGCGCACGCCGTCCCATTCCGCCGTGCCCGCCTTGACCTGGTCCTCCCAGGACCACGCGCCCGGCTCCGACTTCATCAACCAGTACGGAATGGCTCTCGTCCTCCGCTCGCGCGATTGTGACTCCGCTCCCGCGCCGGAGAGTGTTAGCTGGTTTGCCGGGGGGAGAAAACCGTCATATGACCGACCATCGGAGCCGGCCCACTTGATCGGCCGCTCGAAGTGGGCCTCGCTGGCCGTCCTTTGCCTGTGCGAAGTCGCGGCGATGGCGCTGTGGTTCTCGGCCTCTGCCGTCGTTCCGGCGCTGAGCGCGGAATTCGGGCTGAGCGGGTTCACCCAGTCGTTGTACACCAGCGGCGTCCAGGCCGGCTTCGTCGCCGGCAGCCTGGCCAGCGCCGTGCTCGGTCTGGCCGACCGGCTCGACCCGCGGCGCTTTTTCATGGCCGCCTCGCTGGTCGCCGCGGCGGCCAACCTGGCCATCCTGGCCGTCGACCCGACTTCGCCGTGGGTGGCGCTGTTCCGTTTCGTCACCGGCGCGTGCATGGCCGGCGTCTATCCCGTCGGCATGAAGCTCGCCTCGACCTGGGCGCGCGGCGACATGGGCCTCATCGTCGGGCTGCTCGTCGGCGCGCTCACCCTGGGATCGGCCTCGCCGCACCTGTTCAACGCGCTGGGCGGGATCGACTGGCGCTTCACGCTCGTCGCGGCCTCGGCCTCGGCTCTCGCCGGCGGGCTCGCGGTCAATCTGGCCGGCATCGGCCCGAACGTGCAGGCCGCCCCCCGGTTCGACCCGGCCTACGTGCTCTGGGCCTGGAAGATCAAGCCGATCCGCCTCGCCAACCTGGGATACCTCGGCCACATGTGGGAGCTCTACGCCATGTGGGCCTGGATCGGGGTGTTCCTGCAGGCGAGCTTCGCGCTCAGCCTCGCGCCCGAGGTGGCCGGCGCGGCGGCCAAGCTGGCGACCTTCGCCACGGTCGGCGTCGGCGCGCTCGGCTGCCTGGCCGGCGGGCTGTTCGCGGACCGCCTCGGGCGGACCACGCTGACCATGCTCGCCATGGCGGTTTCGGGCGCCTGCGCGGCCACGGTCGGGTTCCTGTTCGGCGGCGCGCCGTGGCTGCTGACCATGGTGTGCCTCGTCTGGGGCATCGCCGTCGTCGCCGACTCGGCGCAGTTCTCGGCCTCGATCGCCGAGCTGTCCGAGCGCACCCTGGTCGGCACCATGCTGACGCTGCAGACCGCGCTCGGCTTCACTCTCACGCTGGTCACGATCCACCTCATGCCGGCCTGGGTCGATTGGCTCGGCTGGCGCTACGCCTTCGCGCCGCTCGCGGTCGGCCCGTTTCTCGGGGTCTGGGCGATGGCCCGCCTGCGCGCCCACCCGGAGTCGATCCGCCTTGCCGGCGGCCGGCGCTAGCCGGTTAGGGCAGGACCTTGCGCCAGGGCCTGATGGTCACGTTTTCGAACAGGCCGGCCTTGTTGTACGGGTCGGCGGCGGCGAAGGCGCGCGCCGCGGCGAGGTCGGCGAAATCCATGATGAGCAGACTCCCGGTCGGCGTCTGCCCGTCGTCGCTCAACATGGGACCGGCGACCAGGATCCTGTCGAGGTGCGCCTTCAGGTAGTCGAGGTGCGCCGGCCGGTTTTCGGCGCGCAGCGCGCCGCTGTCCGGCCTGTCGATGCACGTGATGGCGAAATGCATGTGATCCCTCCTTCGCGGTCGGATTGTCAGGCGGTTTCGGCCGTGAACGGCCGGGCGAGCAGCGCCGCGACCGTCTCGTCGATCCCGGCGCCGCGGTTGAGGATCGCATCGACCGCCTCCGCGATCGGCATCTCGGCGCCGTGGCGCCGGGCCAGGCCCACGACCGCGGCGGCGGAGAAGACGCCCTCGGCGACCGAGCGGCGCGCGGCCAGAATCTCCTCCAGGCGCGCGCCCTCGCCGAGCGCGCGCCCGAGCGAGTAGTTGCGCGAGAGCATGCTCGTGCAGGTGAGCGTCAGGTCGCCCAGACCGGACAGGCCCATCAGCGTCGCGGTGCGCGCGCCCTTGGCCCGGCCCAGGCGCACGACCTCGGCCAGGCCGCGCGTGATCAGCGCGGCGCGCGCGTTGTCGCCGAGCGCGCGCCCGGCGACCACGCCGCAGGCTATGGCGATCACGTTCTTCACCGCGCCGCCGATCTGCGCGCCGACCGGGTCGCCGGACAGGTACGGGCGGAAGGTGCGGCTGCCCAGCGCCGCGACCAGCGCCGCGCCCAGCGCCGCGTCGGCGGCGGCGAGCGTCACCGCCGTGGGCAGGCCGCGCGCCACCTCGGCGGCGAAGGTGGGCCCCGAGAGCACGGCCAGCGGGCGCCCGGGCAGCGCCTCGGCCAGGACCTCGCTCATCAGGCGCCCGGTGCCCTGCTCGATGCCCTTGGCGCAGATGACGAGCGGCCGCGCGGCGGGCACGTGCGGCGCCAGCTTGCCGGCGACCTCCCGCAGGTGCTGGGCCGGGACGACCAGGAGCAGCGCCTCGCAGTTCGCGGCCTCGGCCGGGTCCGCGCTCGCGCGGATGCCCGGGTCGAGGGCGACGTCGGGGAGATAGGCCGGGTTCTCGTGGCGGGCGTCGATGTCGGCGGCGAGCGACGGATCGCGCGCCCACAGCGCGACCTCGCGCCCGGCGCGGCGCAGCGCCATGGCCAGCGCCGTGCCCCACGCCCCGGCCCCGATGATGCCGATGCGCTCCATGGCGCCGTCAGGCCCCGGCCCGGCGCCGGTCGTCCGGGCGTTCCGGCGCGTCGGCCTCGCCCGGGCCGCGCACCTCCTCGAGCGGCCAGCGCGGGCGCGGCGCGAAGTCGAGCCCGTCGGCGAGGCCGAGGCGCAGGCGCTCGATCCCGGCCCACGCGATCATCGCCGCGTTGTCGGTGCACAGCGCCGGCGGCGGCGCGATCATCTCGGCCCCGGCCTCCTCCGCGACCGCGGCGAGCCGGACGCGCAGATACCGGTTCGCCGCCACGCCTCCCGCCACCACCAGCGGGCCGCGGCGGGAACACCGCTCCTGGAACACCTCGAGCGCGCGCCGGCATCGGTCGGCCAGCACGTCGCCGACGGCGGCCTGGAACGAGGCCGCCATGTCCCGCACGACGGACGCGTTCACCGCGTCGCCGAGCGCGGCGCGCCCGTGGCGCACCGCGGTCTTGAGGCCGGAGAAGGAGAAGTCCAGGTTGTCGCGCCCGACCATCGGCCGGGGCAGGTCGAAGCGCGCCGGATCGCCCTCGCGCGCGGCGCGCTCCACCGCCGGTCCGCCCGGATAGCCGAGGCCCAGCAGCTTGGCCGTCTTGTCGAAGCACTCGCCGAGCGCGTCGTCGATCGTGCCGCCCAGGCGCCGGTAATGGCCCACGCCCTCGACCGCGACGAGCTGGCAGTGCCCGCCCGAGATCAGGAGCAGGAGGTAGGGGAACGCCAGATCGTCGGTCAGGCGCACGGTGAGCGCGTGGCCCTCGAGGTGGTTGACGGCGAGGAACGGCAGGCGGCGCGCGGCGGCGATCGCCTTGGCGGTCATCACGCCGACGAAGATCCCGCCGATGAGCCCCGGCCCCGCGGTGGACGCGACGCCGGAGAGGTCCTCGAATCCGACCCCGGCCTCGCCGAGCGCGCGGGCGATCAGCCTGTCCAGGTGGTCGAGGTGGCTGCGCGCCGCGATCTCGGGCACCACGCCGCCGTAGGGCCGGTGCTCGTCGAGCTGCGAGAGCACGATGTTGGACACGATGCGCCGCTCGCCGGTCACAACGGCGGCGGCGGTCTCGTCGCAGCTCGTCTCGATGCCCAGCACGATCATGACGCCCGACAGTAGCGCCTCGCCGGATGCCGTGCCACCGTCCTTGCGCCGCCCGCGCCGAGCCCGTAAAGCTTGCCGCCATGACCGTACGAGCGCTCCTACGGCTCGGCACGCGGGGCAGCCCGCTCGCGCTCGCCCAGACCCGCGAGGTGCGCCGCCGCCTGGCCGAGGCGCGTCCGGAGCTGGCCGGGGAGGACGCGGTCGAGATCGTGGTCATCAAGACCACCGGCGACCGGGTGCAGGAGCGCACGCTCGCCGAGATCGGCGGCAAGGGCCTGTTCACCAAGGAGATCGAGGAGGCCCTTCTGGACGGGCGCATCGACGCCGCCGTGCATTCCATGAAGGACATGCCCACCTGGTTGCCCGAGGGCCTGGGGATCGCCGCGATCCTGCCGCGCGAGGACCCGCGCGACGCCTTTTTCTCGCCGCATGGCGCGAGCCTGGCCGACCTGCCGGCTGGCGCCGTGGTCGGGACGGCCTCGCTGCGCCGCCAGGCCCAGGCGCTGCTCGCCCGCCCCGACCTCGGCGTCGTGCCGCTGCGCGGCAACGTCGAGACGCGCCTGCGCAAGCTGAGCGAGGGGCGCGTCGACGCCACGCTGCTCGCGGTCGCGGGATTGCGCCGCCTCGGCATGGCCGCGCGGATCACGGCGGTGCTGGCGCCCGAGGAGATGCTGCCCGCCGTGGCGCAGGGCGCGATCGGCGTCGAGGCGCGGCGGGACGACGCGCGCACCCACGGCTGGATCGCCGCGCTCAACGACGCGCAGTCCGAGCGCCGGGTGGCCGCCGAGCGCGCCTGTCTGGCCGCGCTCGACGGCTCGTGCCGGACGCCGATCGCCGCCTTGGCGGAAACCGAGGACGGCGGTGCCGCGTTGCGCCTGCGCGCGCTGGTGTGCATGCCGGACGGCACCCGGGCGCACCGCGCCGAGCGGCGCGGGCCGGCGCGGGAGGCCGAGCGCCTCGGCCGCGAGGCGGGCGAGGAACTGCGCGCCGCCGCCGGGCCGGCGTTCTTCGCCGCGCTCGCCGCGTCCTGAGCCGTCACGCGACGGAGCGGCGACGCGATGCGCGTTCTCGTGACCCGGCCGGAAAAAGACGCCCAGGCGCTGGCCGCCGCGCTTGCCGCGCGCGGCCACGAGGTCGTGGTCGAGCCGATGTTGACCGTGGCGCCGGCCGAGGGGGTCGAGACCCAACTCGATCTCGCCGGCGTGCAGGCCCTGCTGTTCACAAGCGCCAACGGGGCGCGCGCCTTCGCCCGCCTGTGCGAGCAACGCGCCCTGCCGGTGTTCGCGGTGGGCGAGGCGAGCGCCGCGGCGGCGCGCGCCGCCGGCTTCGCCGAGGTCGAGAACGCCGGCGGCGACGTGAACGACCTGGCGCGCCTCGTCGTCGAGCGACTCAGCCCCGAGGACGGCGCGCTCTTTCACGGCGCGGGCAGCAAGCTCGCCGGCGACCTCCAAGGCACGCTCGAGGCGGCGGGGTTCACCGTGCGCCGAGTCACGCTCTACGAGGCGCGGCCGGCCGCCGCGCTGTCGGACGGCCTGCGCGCCGCGCTCGCCGAGGGGCGCCTCGACGCGGCGACGTTTTACTCTCCCCGCACCGCGGAGACCTTTGTTAGGTTGGTCGAGAAGGCGGACCTGGGCGCCGCGTGCGCGCGGCTGGCCGCGGTCTGCCTGAGCGAGGCGGTGGCCGATAAGGCCCGGGCGCTGTCCTGGCGCGAGGTGCGCGTCGCCGGACGGCCCGACCGGGAGGCCCTGCTCGCCTGCATCGACGACATGGCGGCCGCGGCGTCGGCGGCGGTCGCGGAGAGCGCCATGCCCGCGGACCCCACCCCCGAGCCGACCTCCGCCGGGGCCCGGCCGCCCGACGCGGCGAAGGAGGCCGCGCACGGGATCATCGCCAAGTTCGGCGGCATCCGCCCGATGGCGAGCAAGCTGGGCGTCGCGGTGAGCACGGTCCAGGGCTGGCGCGAGCGCGGCTCGATCCCGGCCGCGCGCCACGGACAGATCCTCGCCGCCGCCGAAGCGCACGGCATCGCGCTCGACCGCGCCGAGCTGACGGAGAGCGAGCGGAGCCCCGAGGCGCGCGCGCCGCACGCCGAGGCGGCGGCGGAAGCGCCGGCCCGCGAGCAGGCCGTGCCGGCGCCGGCCGAGGCCGAAAAGGCGGCCGAGGCGCCCCGGCCCGCCGCGCCCACGGCGCCGCCGGCGGCCGCCGGCGCGTGGTGGCGCGGCTTCGCGGCCGGCGCGCTCGTCCTTGCACTGGGCGCCGGCGCCGCGGTCCTCGCGCGCGACCTTTGGCTGCCTTACCTCGCCCCACCCCCGCCGGAGGCGGCGGAGGACCTCGCCGCGGGTCGCCTTGCCGACCTGGAGGACCGCCTGAGCGCGATCGAGGCCGCGCCGGACCTGGACGAAACGCGCGCCGCCGTGGACAGGTTGCAAGGGGGCCTCGCCGCCCTGAACGCCCGCGTGGACGCCCTGGCGGCGCGGGGCCCTCCCGCGCAGGGACCGGACCAACGCCTCGAGGCCTTGTCCGGCCTGGAGGACCGCAGCGCGCGGCTCGACCGGGAGGTGGCCGGGCTCAAGGCGCGCCTCGACGCCCTGGCGGCGCAGGCCCCGCCCGCGGAAGGACCGGACCAACGCTTGGAGGCCTTGTCCGGCCTGGAAGCACGCATCGCCGGGCTCGACCGGGAGGTGGCCGGACTCATGGCGCGCCTGGACGACCTCGCCGGGCTGCGCGAACGCGGCGACGCGCGCGACCGGGACATCGCCGACCTGCGGGCGAAGATAGAAGCGCTCGGCGCGGCCCGCGCCGAGGCGGCGGCGGGGCCGGCCGGCGAGGCGGCCCTTGCGCTGACCGTCCTGCGGCTGCGCGACGCCCTGCGCGGGGCCGGCCCGTTCGCGGCCGAGTACGAGGCGCTGCGCGCGCTCGCCGAGGCGGCCCCGGCCGCCGAGGCCGCCGGCCTGGCCGAGGCGATCGCGCCGCTCGAACCCTATGCCGCCTCCGGCGTGCCCGGCCTGGTCGCGCTCAAGACGGAGTTCCCGGCCGCCGCGCGCGCGATCCTCGCCCAAGCGCGGGGCGGGTCGGGCGATGACTGGGTCGCGGCCGTCCTGCGCCGCCTCGCCGGCCTGGTCACGGTACGGCCGGTCGGCCCGGTCGAGGGCGAGGACGCGGCGGCCGTGGTCGCCCGCGCCGAGGCGTATCTCGCGGCCGACGACCTGGCCTCCGCCGTACGCGAGCTGGACGCGCTCTCCGGCCGGGCCGCCGAGGCCGCCAGGCCCTGGCGCGCCAAGGCCGAGGCGCGCCTCACCGCCGAGCGCACGCTGGCCCGGCTCGCCCGCCTGCTCGTCGCCCGGCCCGTGCCCGCCGACGGTTAGCCATGATCCGCGTCCTCGTCTTCTGCCTCAAGGTCGCGGTCCTGGTCGCGCTCGCCTACTGGCTGGCCGAGCGCCCGGGCGCCGTGTCCATCGAGTGGCTGGGCTACCGCATCGAGACCTCGGTCGGCATCCTGCTCCTCGCCGTCGCGCTCGTCGCCGCCGCGGCGGCGCTCGTCTACCGCTTCTGGCGCGTGCTCTACCGGGCCCCGCGCGATCTCGGCCGCAGCCTGCAGGCGAGCCGCCGGCGCCGCGGTTACAAGGCGTTGACCCAGGGCATGGTGGCGGTCGCGGCGGGCGAGGCCGCCGAGGCCGCACGCTGGGCCAAGCGGGCCGACGCGCTGCTCGATGAGCCGCCGCTGACCATGCTCCTGTCGGCCCAGGCGGCGCAGCTCAACGGCGACGGGGCCGCGGCCAAGCGTTACTTCACCGCGATGCTGGACAACCGCGAGACGCGGTTTCTCGGCCTGCGCGGCCTGCTCACCCAAGCGCTGCGCGACGGCGACGAGCAGGCGGCGCTCGACTACGTGCGCCAGGCCTACGCCCTGCGCCCGAGCACGCCTTGGGTGCTGACCTCGCTGTTCGACCTGAGCGAGCGCTGCGGCGACCTGGACACCGCCGAGCGCGCGCTGAAGGACGCGACCCGGGCCAGGGCGCTGCCCGCGCCCGAGGCCGAGCGCAAGCGCGCGGTGCTGCTGCTCGAGCGCGCCCTGTCCGCCCGCCGGGCCGGCGACACCGGGACCGCGCTGCGGCTCGCCCGCGAGGCGCACAAGCGGGCCCCCGGGCTGGCTCCGGCGGCGGTGCTGGTCGGCGAGCTGCTGGTCGCGGCGGGCCAGCGGCAGCGCGCGGCCAAGGTGCTGGAACGGGCATGGGCCGCGGCGCCGCACCCGGAGCTCGTACGCGTGTATCTCTCGGCGCGACCGAGCCAGGACGGCCTTGAGCGGCTGAAGCGGCTCGCCCGCCTGACCGCCGGCCGACCCGACCATCCCGAGAGCCACCTGGCGCTGGCGCGCGCGGCACTGGCGGCCAAGCTGTGGGGCGAGGCGCGCCGGCACCTGAGCGCCGCGGCCGGGCCGGACGGCCTTGACGGTGCCCCGGGCGAGGCGGTCTGCCGCCTGATGGCGGAGCTCGAGGAGGCCGAGCACGGCGATGCGGCGGCCGGACGGGCGTGGCTGACCCGCGCCAGCGAGGCGCCGCAGGACCCGGCCTGGGTGTGCCGCTCGTGCGGCGCGCTCTGCGAGGCGTGGAGCGCGCGATGCGGCGCCTGCGGAACCTTCGACGGGCTGGCCTGGCAGCGCCCGCCGCGGGTCGCCCCGACGCTCATCGAGGCCGAGCCGGAGCGGCGGGCCGGGCCGGCTGCTCTCCCCGAAGCGACCACGCCCGCCCTGCCCGCGGCGGCCGAGGCGCGCGCCTCGCACCGCGCCGGCGCGCGCGGCGTTGACGGGCTCAGCGTTGACGGGCCAGGGGGCCTCGATTAGGTTGCGATTCACCGGAGGCGGCGGCCTTGATGACGGGTTCGTCTCGAGGTTGCCCGCCCGCCGCGGGGCCGCGGTAGCTCAGTTGGTAGAGCAACGCATTCGTAATGCGTGGGTCGGGGGTTCGAGTCCCTCCCGCGGCACCAGCGCCGAATCGCATCACCGAGTCCACGGGAAACGTTGAGCCGCCCGCGCTTGGGCGGGAGGATCCTCGATCGAATCGGGCCCGCCTTCGCGGTTCGTCGCGCCGTCGCCCGGCGCGGCCACGGGCGCGCGCGGCAGGTGGATGCGCACGGTCGTCCCCTTGCCCGGCTCGCTCTCGATCCACAGGCTGCCGCCGTGCAGCTCGACGAGCGTCTTCGTCAGCGGCAGGCCGAGGCCCGTGCCCTCGTACTTGCGCGCCAGCGAACTGTCGACCTGGCGGAACGGCTGCAACGCGATCGGGATGTCTTCCGGGCGCATTCCGATGCCGGTGTCCGCGATTCGGATGTCGAGGCCGCCATCGGCGCCGGGTGAGGCGCTGAGCGTGATCTCGCCGCCGGGCGGCGTGAACTTCACCGCGTTCGACAGCAGGTTGAGCAGGATCTGGCGCAACTTCGCCACGTCCGCCTGGATGCGGGGCAGGTCCGTTGGTGCCTCGACGCGGAGCGCGATGCCGGTCTTCTCGCAGTGGTCGTGCATGATCTTGCGGCAGGTCGCGATGACGGCGGCCGCATCGACCGCGTCGAGATGGAGCTGGAGCCGGCCTTCCTCGCTCTTGGCGAAATCCAGGATGTCGGTAATGACGTCCAAGAGGTGGTGGCCGCTTCTCAGGATATCCTGGGCGTAGCCCCGGTACTGCGGATCGACCGAGCCGAACATCTCCGACGCGATGATCTCCGAGAATCCGATGATGGCGTTGAGCGGCGTGCGCAGCTCGTGGCTCATGCCGGTCAGGAAGTTGGTCTTGCTCGCGTTGGCCGCTTCGGCCTGCTCCTTCGCCAGGCGCAGCTTTTCCTCGCGCTGCTTCATCTCGGTGATGTCGCTCCAGATGATCACGGCGCCGCCTTCCTGGGTCGCGCTGCGGCTGACCCGCAACCAGCGCCCGTCGGCGAGCCGCTTTTCGGTCACCGTCGGCCTCGCGCCCGGGCCGGCGACCCGCGACACCTCGTTGTGCTCCGCGTCGCGCGGCGTGTAGGCGAACACGCCCCGGGCCTCCGCCTGCTTCAGCAGGTCCGGGAACGCGGCGCCCGGAACGATCGACCCGGCGATGTCCGGCAGGAGCTGGTTCGTCTGGCTGTTGGCGATCACGATCCTCTGCTCGGAGTCGAGCAGGATGATGGCCTCGGAGGAGCTTTCGACGGCGGCGATCAGTCGCGATTCGGCCGAGCGGCGCTGCGCCGACTCGCGCTCCATCAGCAGGCGCAGGTTCTCCTCCTGGGCGGCGTGGAACTGATTGGTCAGCCGCACGCGCTCCTCCTCCGCCCGGATCCGCTCGCTGATGTCGGTGTAGGTCGCGACGAAGCCGCCGCCCGGCATGGCGTTGTAGGTGAATTCGAGGGTCGTGCCGTTCGGCCGACCACGCTCGATACGCTTGCGTCTGACCTTGCCGGAGGCGACCGCCTCGGCGATCGCGGTGTCGTGGCGGACCACCTCCTCGCTGGGCTCGCCCGGCCCGTATTCGCCCTGTTGCGCGCTGTAGCGGATCAGATCGATGTGCGGCCGGCCGATCGAGACGAGCTCGTTCGGGAACCCGAACATGTTGGTGTAGAGCTTGTTCCAGATGACCAGTCGAAGGCCGCCGTCGAAGACGCAGATTCCCTGGTTGATGTTCTCGAGCGTCGCCTCGAGCAGGGCGGACTTGCGGCCGAGCTCGACTTCGCGGCGCTTCAGTTCGGTGATGTCGGTATGCACGCCCACGATCCAGCCGTGCTTGGTCTTGCGCTCGCTGATCTTGAGCCAACGGCCGTCGCTGAGTTGGCTGTCGAAGGGCGCGCCGGGCTCCCGATGGGCCTGCACGCAGGTCCGCAGCCAAACGTCCACCTCGGACGGGGGCACCGGCACCGCGCCTCGATCGGCCGCGGCGCGCATGAGGTCCTCGAAGCGCGCGCCGACTTTGACGACGTCGGCCAGCCCCGGGTGGAACTCCTTGTACTTGGAGTTGTAGAGCACCACGCGGTCCTGGTCGTCGAACAACACGAACCCTTCCGAAATGCTCTCGATCGCCTCGATGAGCTGGGCCCGCGCGGCGGAGGCCTCGCCCTCGGCGATTCGCGTCTTGCGAATTTCCCGGTACAAGGCGAGGAACAGGACCACGATGCCGACGTAGGTGGCCAGGGAGAAGGCCAGCATCTCGTAATACAGGCGCTCGGCGCTCTTCCTGTCGGCGCTGGTCGCCGTCGACTCGTAGGTCAGGGCGTCGAGCACGAGGTGATGCAGGGGCTTCTCCCACGGTTCCAGCATCCCACGGATCGTGAAGAATCCGTCCCGGTCGCCTTGGGCCATCTCGGCGAGGAGCGGTTCGAGCGTGCGCAACACCTCGAGCAGGTCGGACACCGTCTCCGTGAAGCCCGGCACGGCGCGCAGCGCTTCGGTCTGGTCGCCATCCAACAGGACCGGCAGGCGGCTCCACAGGATCTCGAAGCGCAGCATCAAGGCGTCCTTGTCGACGCCGGCATCCTCGATGATGTAACGGTCGAGCGCCTCGAGCAGGCGCAGGTACTCAATCTCGATCTGCGCCAGGAACCAGACGTTGATGCGGCTTTCCTTTTCGATCAGCCGCTTTTGCTCGAACAGGTTCTGAAAGGCGAACGACAGGCCGAGCGCAAATACCAGGAAGGCAGATATGATCAGGCCATATCTGCCCAGGACGGTCTTATGCCTTTGCTGTTCCACCGAATGCCCGTCGGTGCCGGTAAAGACGGGGGTTTCCCCCCGGTCTTCACCGGATCACGAGTTCCTTGACCTGCCACACCCATCGGCTCTGGACCTTCTTCGTCCTCAGTTCCGGGTATTCGTCCTGCGGATAGATGATCCACAGCGGCCCCTTGTCGCGGACCTTGAGGCGCTCCCCGTCCATCTTGTAGGCCAGGATGACCGGGTACTTGAGAAAATCGGAGACCGGGATTTCGACCCTATAGTCGTTGAGCGCGGTGGCCACGACCGTGTCGCCCCGGGCGCCGACGGCGTTCAGCACGTCGCGCACCAGAACGCCCTCGAACACCGGCTGGCCCTTGGTCCAGGGCGTGGACGTCCGCACGCGCGAGACGCCGATATTCCGCAGCCCGGCGATGTCGAAGGCCGCGGCGCCGACGCCGTCGGCGTTGGTGATCTTGCCGGTGACGTGGAGGATCGGGCGGCTGTCGGTCGTGGCCGACAGAACCGTCACGGGCAGGGAAAGGAGCCCGACCAGCACGACAGCAGCGGCCGAGCGCCAAGCGTGTTGCAACAAATGCTTACACATCGTTGACCTCGTTTCGTTCCCAAGGGATTGGCGCGCGGGCGGTCATCGCCTGCGCTCGGCGAATCGTCGGGTTTTTGGGTTAAGATTGGCCTAAGACCTTGGGTTTCGGACGCAAACGGCCGCCGTCCCGCTCGTTGGACGGCGAAGACTCGCGCCGCGTTCCGGCGGCGCGGTCAGTCGGCCTGGGACGCGGCCCCGGTGCGGGCCTGCGAGCCGGTTCCGGACCGGGACGGCACCACCCGGACCGGTCTTACGTCCCGCACCCGGCGGTACAGCACGAGCGCCGCCAAGGTGAGCGCCGCCAGGAGCAGGAACAACAGGCGGTAGGCCAAGTCGCCGGCATCGCCGTGGCGATCCGGGAACCAGCCGATGAGCTGACCGGTAAGGGTCTGAAGCACGGCGGCCCCGCCCATCAGGCCGACGTTGAGCGTCGTCACCCCCCGCCCGGCCAGCCGCTCCGGGAACAGCGACAGCCCGTGCGCCATCACGACCAGGCTGTAGGCCCCGAGGAAGCAGAACAAGGACAGGAGCACGGAGGCCAGCCACAGGGACGGCTTCGGGATCAGGACCAGGACGACGAGCATCGCCGCGGTGGCGAGCGCGCCCCAGGTGACCACGCCTCGGCGGGTGTTGAAACGCCGGTCGAGCGGGCCATAGAACAGCGTGCCCGCGATCATGGCGATCGCCATGAGCGACAGCAGGTTGCCGCGCTCCACCTCGCCCAGGCCGTGCACCTCGTAGAAGTAGGGTCCGCCCCACAGGCCGAGCACGGTGATCACAGAGGCGTAGCCGACGGCGACCATCGGCAGGATGTAGGCCACGTCGCGCAAGGCCCAGACCTCGCGCAGCCCCTTGATCGTGGCCGCAAGCGTGTCCGGCGTGCGCCGGTGGTAGGGGTGGCCGGGCGGCGCGTCGCGCACGACCAGGTAGAACAGGAGCGTGAGCAAGGCGGCGACACCCGCTAGGCCGACGAACGCGCCGCGCCAGCCCCAGGCGGCCGCGGCGAACGCGAGCGGTCCGGCGGCCGCGAGGCTGCCCGCGTTGCTGAAGGCGAACAGGACCGCCATCGCGCTGGTGTAACGCTCCGGCGGGAACCAGCGCCGGCAGATCACCAGCGAGCCGACCATGATCCCGGCGCAGCCGATGCCGATCAGAAGGCGCCCGGCGGTCAGTCCGAACAGCGAGCCTGCGACGGCGAACACCAGCGATCCGGCCATCGCCAGGATCATCATGGACGAGATGACGAAGCGGCCGCCATAGCGGTCGAGCAGGACCCCGATCGGGATCTGGAGGATTGTGAAGATGTAGAAGAAGGACCCGGACACGACGCCGATCTCCTCGGCGTTGAGGCTGAGATCCTCCATGAGATTGGGCGCGATGACCCCGTTGGAGGAGCGGAAGAACTGGCTGAGGATGCCGAGTAGCGTCATGGAGGCGAGCATCCACAGCGCCCGCCGCGGCACCTTGCTGACCAGGACTTGGCCCACAGAGGTATCGACCCCGGGCTCGGCCGCGGGCTCGACGCGGGTCGAGCCGGTGGTTTCCTTGATGGCGTGCGACAAGACGCTTAGCCCCCCTGTGCGACGGAGTACACGCCGGTCCCCGCCCGGCCGGGATATGCCCGCCGCTCTCGAGAGCGAGTCGACGGTTCGTCCGGCCTTTCGACCGCTATTCAAACACGATCGAAAATTAGTAATTGCAATAAGTGTTTCTATTTTCTCGACCGACCTCAAGATCTAATTGGCGTTCCCTAAAGTTCGTTTGCATGCGGTTTACCGAAGATTACGGCGTGTCGCGGGCCTTGCGCGTATCGGCAAATAATTCATGCCCCCTGGCTAGCTCGGCCCGATCCCGGCGGGCGGGGCGCATACCCGCGCATGCACGCGCGGCGCGCCGGTCCGATGGGCTAGGGCTGCCCGATCGTCCACGCCCCTTGTGCCGGCCGGCCCGCCTGGCTTAGTCTGGCCCAGGCGACGGTTCCCGTTCGGGATTAATAGGGAACGAGGTGCGGCCGCGGATTGCGGCCAAGGCCTCGGCTGCCCCCGCAACTGTGGGCGGTGAGCGCACCGTAAGGACGCCACTGGGAAGACGCCACTGGGCGACCGGGAAGGCACGGCGCGCGCGACGATCCGCAAGCCAGGAGACCTGCCGCCGCACGCCGCCAGCGCGGACCCGCCGGACGGGGGACCCGGCGGAAAATGGGCCGGCGCCTGCCGCGTGCAGGCACGCCGGCCTCGGTTCGCGGTGGCATGGGTATGTGGCATTCGCAAGAGGGGGAAGGCCCATGTCACGCCGCAGATGTCCATTGTATAGCCGCCTGCTCGTTATTTCGCTGACGGCGCTCGCTGCCGGCCTTGGCGCGGCTGGACCGGGCGCGGCGCACGAACGGCTCGACCGCTATCTGTTCGTCCCGAACCGCGCCTCGGCGGACGTGGCCGTCATCGACACCGCGCGCGACGAGGTCGTGGCGCGGATTTCGGTCGGGCGCGTGCCGCACCAGGTGATCGTCTCGGCGCGCCTGGGCAAGCTGGTGGCGAGCAACACGGCCGACGACACGATCTCGATCGTCGCGCTCGACGGCTACAGGACCGTCGCGACGCTGCGCCTGGATGCCGAGCCCGAGCACATGGAGCTGAGCCCGGACGGGACGCTGCTCGCGGTCGGCAACATCGGCGCGGGCACGGTTTCGTTCGTCTCGCTGGCGGAAAACCGGGAGACCGCCCGGGTCGCGGGCCTTTTCCAGCCGCACAACCTGACCTTCAACCGCGACGGCTCGCTGCTCTATGTCGCCAACCTGGGCGCCGATCACGTGAGCGTCGTGGACGTGGCGCGCGCCGCGGTCGTGGCGGAGATTCCGGTCGCCGAGCCGACCCCGCTGGCCGCCAAGGAAGGCACGGCCGGCGCGGAATACCAGGGCATCATCAACGTCACCGCGACGCCGGACCGGCGCCTCGGCTTCGCGGCGCACGGCGAGGGCAACACCCTGGCGGTGATCGACCTCGATGCCCGGAAGAAGGTCCGCGACCTGGCGTTGGGCGAACTGCCGTGGCGCGCCTACGCCAGCGCGGACGGCCGCACCATGCTCGTGCCCAACAACGGGGACAAGACCGTCTCCGTGATCTCGACCGATTCGTTGCGGGTGATCGCCACGCTGCCCGGCGCGGCCGACATGACGGGCGTCAACGGCGACGGGGCCGGTGCCACGGCCTTCGTGATCAGCCGCGGCGAGAACAAGGTCGTGGTGCTCGACCTCGCGGCCATGGCGCGCGCCGGCGAGATCGCCCTGCCCGGCACGCCCGAGACCGGCGTCACGACGCCCGACGGGCGCAAGCTCTACATCGCGCTGAGCGACACGGGCAAGGTGGCGGTGATCGACGTTGCCGCGCGCAAGCTGATCAAGACGATCGACGATGTCGGCGCGGAGCCCTGGGGCGCCACGATGGTCGGCGCTCGCAACTACTGCCATTAGCTGCGCGGTCGGGTTGGCGGCTATGCCGGCCGTCGCCCCCAGCGCCCCGGCGGCGGCGGACCCGGTCGGGCGCGTGCTCGCCGCGGTGGCCGGCTACGCCCCGGCGCGGGGCCTCGACCCGGGCGCCGTGCGCCGGGCCTGCGGCCGGGACGCGCGCTGCGCGGGCGCGCGCATCGCCGCGGCTTTGGGCGAAGACGCGCGCGTGCAACGCAGCGCGCACCCCGACACGGACACGATCCGCTGGGCGCGCACGCGGCCCTCGGTGCGCGCGGCGCGGCGCCTGGAGGACGGCCGGAGGCTCGTCGTCCTGGACCGCTTCGGCCGCAAGGTGGAACCGGAACTGGCGGCGGCGCTGGCCACGCCGGGGGGCGAGGGCGCCTCGCGCGGCGTCGTGCTCGACCTGCGCGGCAACGAGGGCGGCGATTTCGGCCGCATGTTGCGGGTGGCCGGCGCGCTGATCGGGCCGCGGCCGGGCGCGCTTTTCCTTCACGGCCGCGGCGGAGCGACGCCGGTCGACCTTGCCGCCGGCGGGGTCGGCGTCGCGCAGCGCGTCACCGTGCTGGTCGGCCCGCGGACGGCGAGCAGCGCCGAGGTCCTGGCCGCGTTGCTGCGCCGCCACGTAGCTGCCGAGGTCCTCGGCGAACGGACCGCGGGCAAGGACCACCTGACCCGGGTCGTGCCGCTCGATCACGACTGGCGCCTGCTCCTTCCGGCCGAGCGGATCGAGGTGCCGGGCGAGACCCTGGCCGGCGGCCTCGTGCCCGACCGCCCGGTGCCGGCCGCGCTCCTCGCCGCGCTCGCGCCATGAGCGCGCTGCCGCCCGTGACCCTGGTGCTCGGCGGCGCCCGCTCGGGCAAGAGCCGCTACGCCGAGGCGCTGGTCGAGAGCCGGCCCGGCGCGTGCGTCTACCTCGCCACCGCCGAGCCGGGCGACGAAGAGATGGCGGCGCGCATCGCGGCGCACCGGGCGCGCCGGGGCGCGCGCTGGACCACGGTCGAGGAACCACTCGATGTCGTGGGGGCGCTGCGGAAGTCCGTCGGGGCGGAGCGCGCCGTGCTGGTCGACTGCCTCACGCTGTGGCTGAGCAATCTGCTCGGCGCCGGACGCGACCCGGAGGAGGAGCGCGCGCGCCTGCTCGCCGCCCTGCCCGGGCTCGCCGGGCCGGTCGTCTTCATTTCCAACGAGGTGGGGCTGGGCGTCGTGCCGGACAATCCGCTCGCGCGGCGCTTCGTCGATTGCGCCGGGCAGCTGAACCAGGCGCTCGCCGCGGCGGCGCAGTCGGTCGTCGCCATGACCGCCGGGCTGCCGCTGCGGCTCAAGGGGCCGGGGTACGCCGAGGCCCCCGACATCTGGGTCCGGGCGTCATGACCGGCAAGGTCCCGGCCACCGTCATCACCGGGTTTCTGGGCGCGGGCAAGACCAGCATGATCCGGCACCTGCTCGCCACCGCGCGCGGCCGTCGCCTGGCGCTCGTCATCAACGAGTTCGGCGAGCTCGGGGTGGACGGCGATATCCTGAAGTCGTGCGGGATCGAAGGCTGCGCCGAGGACGACGTGCTCGAGCTGGCCAACGGCTGCCTCTGCTGCACCGTGGCGGACGACTTCGTGCCGACCATCGAGGCGCTGCTCGCCCGGCCCGCGCCGCCCGAGCACATCGTCATCGAGACCTCGGGCCTGGCCCTGCCCAAGCCGCTGGTCAAGGCGTTCAACTGGCCCGAGATCCGCACCCGCGTGACCGTGGACGGCGTGATCGCGGTGCTCGACGCCGAGGCCGTGGCGGCCGGCCGTTTCGCTCCCGACCCGGAGGCCGTGGCGGCGCAGCGCCGGGCCGACGCGGCGCTCGACCACGACAGCCCGCTCGAGGAGCTGTTCGAGGACCAGCTCGCCTGCGCCGACCTGGTGGTCGTGAACAAGGCCGACCTGCTCGACGCGGCGGCGCTCGCGCGCGTGACCGGGGCGCTCGGCGCACGGCTGCGCCCGGCGGTCAAGGTGCTGCGCGCCGCGCATGGCGCGATCGACGCCGGGGTGCTGCTCGGCCTCGAAGCGGCGGCGGAGGACGACCTGGAGGCCCGGCCCTCGCACCACGACGGCGTGGACGACCACGATCACGACGACTTCGAGAGCTTCACCGTGTCCCTGGGCGAGGTCAACGCGCCGCAAACGCTGGTCGAGCGGCTGCGCCCGGTCGTCGCCGCGCACGGCATCCTGCGCGTCAAGGGCTTCGCCGCGGTCGCGGGCAAGGAGATGCGCCTGGTCGTACAGGGTGTGGGCGAACGCATCCAGCACTACTACGACCGCGACTGGCGCGCCGGCGAGGCGCGGAAAACACGCCTGGTCGTGATCGGCGAATCCGGCCTCGACCGCGCCGCCATCGCGGCGGCGCTCGCCGGTTAGCCCGCCGGGGGACCGGCCATGCACCTGTTGCAGGCGCAGCCGGGCGGCATCGCGGACGGGTCCGAGCCGGTCGACCTCGGCCAGAGCCCGGGCGACATCGTGGTGCTGTCGGCGGCGGACACGGAGCTCGCCAACCTGGCCGCCGCGCGCGCCGGGCTCGGCGCGGCCTTCCCGCGCGTGCGCCTAGCCAACCTGATGAACCTGGCGCACAACCTCTCGGTCGATCTCTACGTCGAGTCGGTGATCGCCGGGGCGCGCCTGGTGATCGCGCGCCTGCTCGGCGGGGCGAGTTACTGGCCCTATGGCGTCGAGCAGGTGGTCGCGGTGTGCCGCGAGCGCGGCATTGCGCTGGCACTGCTGCCCGGCGACGACCAGCCCGACCCGGAGCTGGCCGCGCTTTCGACGCTGGCGCCCGAGGCCTGCCACCGCCTGTGGCAGTACTGCGTCCACGGCGGGCCGGACAACGCGCGCAACCTGCTCGCCTTCGCCGCCTCGCTGATCGGCCATGAGGCCGAGTGGGCGGAGCCGCGGCCGCTGCTGCGCGCGGGGATCTACTGGCCGGGCCGCGACCGCCCGGGTCTCGACGGCCTGCGCGCGGCGTGGCGCGCGCAGGCGCCGATCGCCGCGCTTGTGTTCTACCGGGCGCTGTTGCAGACCGGGAACCTGGCCGCCGTGGACGCCCTGATCGCGGCGTTGCGCGCGGCCGGCGTCAATCCGCTGCCGCTGTACGTGGCGAGCCTGAAGGAGCCGGTCTCGGCCGACACGCTGCGCCGGGTGTTCGCCGAGGCGCGCCCGGGGATCGTTCTCAACGCGACCGGCTTCGCCGTTTCCAGCCCCGGCGCGCCGCGCCGCGACGGCCCGTTCGACGAGGCCGGTTGCCCGGTCCTGCAGGTCGTCTTCTCCGGCGGCACGCAGGCCGCCTGGGCCGAGGGCACGCGCGGGCTGTCGGCGCGCGACATCGCCATGAACGTCGCCCTGCCCGAGGTGGACGGCCGCATCGTGAGCCGCGCGGTCTCCTTCAAGGCCGAAGCCCGCTTCGATCCGGACACCGAGTGCCCCGTCGTCGCCTACGCGCCGGCCCAGGACCGCGCCGATTTCGTCGCCGCGCTGGCCGCGAACTGGCTGCGCCTGGCGCGCACGCCCGTGGCCGAGCGCAAGATCGCCCTCGTCTTCGCCAATTACCCCAACCGCGACGGGCGAATCGGCAACGGCGTCGGCCTGGACACCCCGGCCGGCGCGATGAACGTGCTGCGCGCCCTGGCGGAGGCCGGCTACGCGGTCGAGAACCTGCCGGCCGACGGCGAGGCGCTGATCGCCCGGCTGCTCGAAGGGCCGACCAACGCCGCGACCGCGGACCGGGTCGTGCGCGAGACCTTGTCGCGCGCCGAATACGGGCGGTTCTTCGCCGCCCTGCCCGCGGCCGTGCGCGGCGCGGTGACCGCGCGCTGGGGCGCGCCGGAGCAGGACCCGTTCTTCGTCCCCGGCGCGCGCGACCGCGGCGCCTTCGCCATGCCCTCCTTCCGCCTCGGCAATGTCGTGGTCGGCCTGCAGCCGGCGCGCGGCTACAACATCGACCCGCGGGCCAGCTACCACGACCCGGCGCTGGTGCCGCCGCACGGCTACCTCGCGTTCTACGCCTGGCTGCGCGAGGCCGTCGGCGTGCACGCGCTCGTGCACATGGGCAAGCACGGCAGCCTGGAATGGCTGCCGGGCAAGGCGGTGGCCCTGTCCGAGGCGTGCTATCCGGAGGCCGTGTTCGGCCCCATGCCGCACCTCTATCCCTTCATCGTCAACGACCCCGGCGAGGGCACCCAGGCGAAGCGGCGCGCCCAGGCGGTCATCATCGACCATCTGACCCCGCCTCTGACCCGCGCCGAATCCTACGGGCCGCTCGCCGAGCTCGAGCAGCTTGTCGACGAGTACTACGAGGCCGCCGGCGTCGATCCGCGCCGCCTCGAGGTCCTGCGCGACGAGATCCTGGATTTGACCGGGCGCGTGGGCCTCGACAAGGACTGCGGCATCGCGGCCGGCGACGACGCCGACGGCGCGCTCGCCAAGCTCGACAACTATCTCTGCGAGCTCAAGGAGATGCAGATCCGCGACGGCCTGCACGTCTTCGGAGACTCCCCTATGGGGGAGCAGCTCTGGGATTTGCTGGTCGCGCTGACGCGCCTGCCGCGCGGGGACGGGACCGGCGGCGATGCCTCGCTCGTGCGCGCGCTGGCGGCGGACCTCGGCCTCGGCAACGGGTTCGATCCACTGGACTGCGACCTGGGCGCGCCCTGGGCCGGGCCGCGCCCGGCCGCGCTCGCCGACCGGGACGGCCTCGGCCCGTGGCGCACGGCCGGGGACACCGTCGAGCGCATCGAGCACCTCGCCCGCGCGCTCGTCGCCGGCGCGGCCGCGCCCGCGCCCGCCTGGACGGCGGCGCGCGCGGTGCTGGACAGGATCGACCGGGATCTGCGCCCGGCGGTGGCGCAGAGCGGCCCGGCCGAGATCGCGGGCGTGCTTGCCGGCCTTGCCGGCCGCTTCGTGGAGCCGGGCCCCTCGGGCGCGCCGACGCGCGGGCGGCTCGACGTGCTGCCGACCGGGCGCAACTTCTACTCGGTGGACACACGGGTCGTGCCGACGCCGGCGGCCTGGCACCTGGGATGGAAATCGGCGTGCCGCCTGCTCGAGCGCCACCGCCAGGAACACGGCGCCTGGCCGGGCGCGCTCGCGCTGTCCGCCTGGGGCACGGCGAACATGCGCACCGGCGGCGACGACATCGCCCAGGCGCTCGCGCTCATGGGCGTGCGGCCGACCTGGGAGACCGCCTCGCGCCGGGTCACCGGTTTCGAGGTGCTGCCGCTGTCGGTGCTCGATCGGCCGCGGGTCGATGTCACGCTGCGCGTCTCCGGCTTCTTCCGCGACGCCTTTCCGGCGCAGATCGACCTGTTCGATTCGGCCGCCCGCGCCGTCGCCGCGCTCGACGAGCCGGCCGCCCAGAACCCGCTCGCCGCGCGCGTACGCGCGGACGTACGGACCCTGGAGACGCAGGGACTGGATGCCGAGACCGCGGCACTCCGCGCAGGTTTCCGGGTGTTCGGCTCCAAGCCGGGGGCGTACGGAGCCGGGCTCCAGGCGCTCGTCGATGAGCGCGGCTGGGACAGCGCGGCGGACCTCGCACGTGCATACGTGGCCTGGGGCGGATACGCGTACGGCGCGGGAGCGGCCGGGGCCCCCGAGCACGGCCTGTTCGAGGCGCGCCTTAAGGGCGTCGAGGTGGTCGTGCACAACCAGGACAACCGCGAGCACGACCTGCTCGATTCGGACGACTACTACCAGTTCGAGGGCGGGCTGAGCGTCGCGGTCCATCATCTGTCGGGCCGCCGGCCGGTCGTCTACCACAACGACCACTCGCGCCCCGAGTCGCCCAAGGTGCGCACGCTCGAGGAGGAGGTCGCCCGGGTCGTGCGCGCCCGCGTCGTCAATCCCAAGTGGATCGCCGGCGTGAGGCGCCACGGCTACAAGGGGGCCTTCGAGATGGCGGCCACGGTCGACTACCTCTTCGCCTTCGCCGCGACCACGGGGGCCGTGGCCGACCACCACTTTGACGCGGTCTTCGAGGCCTATCTGGAGGACGAGGACGTCCGCGCCTTCCTCGCCGAGAAGAACCCGGCGGCGCTCAAGGAGATGGCCGAGCGCCTGGTCGAGGCGCAGGATCGCGGCCTGTGGCAGCCGCGCGCCAACTCGGCCCGGCCGCGGCTCGCCGAGCTGGCCGGGGGCGCCGTGGAGGAATCGGGATGAGCCGACCGAGCGAAGACGAGATCAACCGCCGCGCCAACGAGAAGGCGCGCAAGCGCAAGCTCGCGCGCGAGAAGATCCTGGCCACCAAGACGATCGAGAAGGGCCTGCTCATGGTCCACACCGGCAAGGGCAAGGGCAAGTCCACGGCCGCCTTCGGCCTCGCCGTGCGCGCGCTCGGCAACGGCCTGCGCGTCGGCGTCGTGCAGTTCGTCAAGGGCAAGTGGCAGACCGGCGAGCGCGCCGTGCTCGAACGCTTCCCCGAGCAGGTGCACATGCGGGTGATGGGCGAGGGGTTCACCTGGGACACGCAGGACCGCGCGCGCGACGTGCGCGCCGCCCGGGCCGGCTGGGAGGCGGCCAGGGAGATGATCGACGCCTGCCGGGGGCCGCGGCCGCGCTACGACATGATCGTGCTCGACGAGCTCAACATCGTGCTGCGCTACGACTACCTGCCGCTCGACGAGGTGATCGCGGTCCTCAAGGACAAGCCCCGCGACCTGCACGTCGTCGTCACCGGGCGCAACGCCAAGCCCGAGCTGATCGAGATCGCCGATCTCGTGACCGAGATGACCGAGGTCAAGCATCCGTTCCGCGCCGGCGTGAAGGCGCAGAAGGGGATCGAGTTTTGAGCGCGCCCGCGGCGCTCATGCTGCAGGGCACCGGCTCGGACGTCGGCAAATCGCTCCTGGTGGCCGGCCTCGGCCGGGCCTACCGGCGGCGCGGCCTCGACGTGCGCCCGTTCAAGCCGCAGAACATGTCAAACAACGCCGCGGTCACCGCCGACGGCGGCGAGATCGGCCGCGCCCAGGCCTTGCAGGCGCGCGCCTGCGGGCTCGCGCCCTCGGTGCACATGAACCCGGTGCTGCTCAAGCCCCAGACCGACGTGGGCGCGCAGATCGTCGTGCGGGGCAAGGTCCGGGGCAACGCCGCGGCGCGCGACTACCTCGCGCTCAAGGCCGAGCTCCTTCCCGGCGTGCTGGACAGCTTCGCGCGGCTCGCCGAGGGCGCCGACCTGGTGCTGGTCGAGGGCGCGGGCAGCCCGGCCGAGGTCAACCTGCGCGCGGGCGATATCGCCAACATGGGCTTCGCCGAGGCCGCCGGCGTGCCGGTCGCGCTCGTCGGCGACATCGAGCGCGGCGGCGTGATCGCCAGCATCGTCGGCACCTGGACGCTGCTGCCCGCGAAGGCGCGCGCGCGGCTTTGCGGCGTCGTCGTCAACAAATTCCGCGGCGACAAGACGCTGTTCGAGGGCGGGCTCGCCGTGATCGAGCGCGAGACCGGCCTGGCGTGCTTCGGCGTGGTGCCGTACTTCGCCGAGGCGCGCCGCCTGCCGGCCGAGGACGCGCTCGCCGTCGAGTCGCACCACGGGCCGGACGCCGACCGCGCCATCCGGGTCGCGGTGCCGGTCGTCTCGCGCATCGCCAACTTCGACGACCTCGACCCGCTCATCGCCGAGCCCGACGTGGCCGTGGACTTCGTCCGGCCCGGCCAAGCGCTGCCCGGGGATGCGGACCTCGTCGTCCTGCCCGGCTCCAAGGCGACGATCGCGGACCTAGCGTTCCTGCGCGCCCAGGGCTGGGACGTGGACCTCGCCGCGCACCTGCGCCGCGGCGGGTTCGTGGTCGGGCTGTGCGGCGGTTACCAGATGCTGGGGGCGCGGGTGCACGACCCGCGAGGCATCGAAGGAGCGCGCGGCGAAGTTCCCGGGTTGGGCCTGCTCGACATCGAGACCGAGCTGGGCGGCGACAAGACGCTGGTCGAGGCCGAGGGGATCGAGCTTTCGACCGGTCGGGCCGTGCGCGGCTACGAGATGCACCTCGGCCGCGCCACGGGGCCGGGGCCGGAGCGGCCCATGCTGCGCTTGGGGGAGAGGTTCGACGGCGCGGTCTCGCCCGACGGGCGGGTTATGGGCTGTTACCTGCACGGACTGTTCGCCGCCGACGCCTTCCGCCACGCGTTCCTCGCCCGCCTCAAGCACCGCGCGGCGAGCGGGCTGGCCTACGAGGCCGAGATCGACGCGGTGCTCGACCGCCTCGCCGAGCACCTGGAGGCGCACCTCGACCTCGACCGCCTG
Source organism: Kiloniellaceae bacterium (assembly GCA_046758005.1). Taxonomy (GTDB): domain Bacteria; phylum Pseudomonadota; class Alphaproteobacteria; order Kiloniellales; family J153; genus JBHHZJ01. The sequence continues at coordinate 2,628 of JBHHZJ010000030.1, read as the reverse complement.
CTCGTGGCGGCGCGAAGGCGCTGAATGCGCGTAGGGCCTCGGTTCAGGGTATGGCCCGAGACGTGTTCCACAGAGCCGGTCGGCCGGCTTCGTTCGGCCCTACTTCAGCTTCGCGACGCCGAGCGGCACGGAATATCTCTCGCACCAGACCCAGATCTCGTTGTAGTCGGCCGGGTCGATGGACGCGGGGATGTCGTAGGTCTGCTTTCCGCGATTCGATCGGAGGACGGAGAACTTCGCCGACTTGTCGTAGCCGTTCTTGCCGAAGCCGAGCTTGGGATCGGGCGCGCCGTCGAAGCTGAAATCCGGATCGAGAACGACCACCGTCCCTTTCGCGGTCTTGACCACGCTGACCCCGCCCGAGGTGGCGTGGCCCTTCTTGCCCGTGAAGCTGCCGCGTGCGATCACCTCATCGCCGGCAAAGGCGCCCGCCGATGCGCTCAGGGCGAATACGACAAGCGCGGCGACGCCCAGGGCTGTCGTGAAGTGGCGTGCGTTCATTTTCCCGATGTCCCTTCCTGATCGCTGAAACCCTCCGGTTGGCGCCCGATCCTACCGCGTCGGACGCCGTCACCCCTATGCCCGGGTGTAGATGCATGGACCGCGCCGTCGAATCTACTCACGATTCGGATGCGGCTCGTCACGTTTCGTTGAACCGGTGAGATCGCGACCCACGACCGCGCCGGCGAGGCCGGGCGCACGCGGGCGGGCCGCCGCGCGGCCATTACCTTGCGGAACGTTTGGCGCGCCGCAGAGCAGAGCAGATAGGTGAAAAGCCTGAGCCGGGGTTAGCGCTGCGCCTGCAGCTTGCCCTCGGCCTCGAGGCGGCCGGGAGCGTGGCGGCGGCGGTTGGTCACCATCCGCTCGTTCAGCTCGGCGATGATCGAGCTCCCGGTCTTGACGAACAGAAACGGCAGCAGCGCGTGGACCAGGCAGGCGAGGCTGCCGAGCAGCATCCGCGCGGCGAAGGACGCGGCGGCGGCCATGTGCTCGGTATAGGTCTCGTCGACGCTGGCCGGGTGCTCGGTGAACAGCGAACGCAACATGACGGGCTTCCCTCGCGCGGTCCAGGGTCAACACCCTATCCCACGAATCGCGAAAATTGTTTTCAAATTTTCCTAATTTATGCTTAAGATGTGCAAGTTCATCCTATACAATAGCCATTGTATGGAATTTCATCTCCCATGGACCGGATCGACCGCAATATCCTCGACTGCCTCCAGCACGACGCCACGCTCTCGGTGGCCGAAATCGCCGAGCGCGTCGGGCTGTCCACGACACCGTGCTGGCGGCGGATCCAGAACCTGGAGAGGTCGGGGGTCATCCGCCGCCGCGTGGCCCTGCTCGACGCGCAGAAGCTGAACGTCGGCGTCACCGCCTTCGTCCGCCTGCGCACCAGCCGCCACAACTACGAATGGCTGGAGAAGTTCGCCGCGGCGGTGGCGCGCATGGACGAGGTGGTCGAGTTCTACCGCATGAGCGGCGACATCGACTACCTGCTGCGCGTCGTGGTCCCCGACATCGCCAGCTACGACGCGGTCTACAAGCGCCTGATCCGGGCGGCCGAGTTCTCCGAGGTCAGCTCCAGCTTCGCCCTCGAGGAGATCAAGTACACCACCGCGCTGCCGTTGAGTTACGCAACCTGAGCGACCCCGGCCGTCCGCGCCGCCGCATACGCGGGGCGCGCTCCTGCGGCTGCCCCTAAAGGCCGATCGCGAGCCAGATCGGCTGGTGGTCGGAACCCTGGGCGTCATGATCGACCCGCATCGTGCGCAGCTTGCCCGCGAGATCGGCGGTGACGAGGGCATAGTCGATCCTGACCCGGGCGCCGTCTTCCTCGCAGGTCCAGCCGTCGGCCCGGTTATTGCCCGTCGCGATCCAAGCGTCCGTCAAGCACTCGGCGCCGGCCTTGCGGCCGGCACCCGGGCCCGCTGCGCCGCACAGCGACCGGTATTCGGCCGAGTCCGAGGTGCAATTGAAATCGCCGAGCACGACCGCCGGGTGCGGCATCGGCGGCTGCGCCCCATCCAGCGCCCAGACCGGATCGAACCGTCGCCCGGACCACGCGCCGCCCTCACCGGGGGCGCCGGCGACGATGTCCAGCAGGCGGCCGATTTGGGCGAGGCGCTCGGGGATCGAACGGTGACCCAGATGCACCGAATAAACCCTGAGCGGCCCGGAGGGCGCCTGGGTCACCGCCTCCAGCGCCGAGCGCTGGAGGCTCAACGCCTCGTCCAGATGCATTTTCGGCAGCAGGTGGTTGCGGGACGAAAGGATCGGGCGCCTGGAGAGCAGCATGTTGCCGAACTGCCGCCGCCGGCCGACGAGGCGCCCCGCGTCGTCGCGAAAGCTCGCGTCCAGGTCGATGCCGGGGCCATACGCCCAATGATGATCCGGGAAGTGCCGTGCGATCTCCGCCGCTTGATCGACCGCGCCCGAGCGTGCCCAGAAGCGGTCCACCTCCTGCAGGGCGATCACGTCCGCGCCCTCCAGTTCGGCGGCGATGCGGCCGAGGTCGACCCGCCCGTCCTTTCCCTTTCCCCATTGGATGTTGTAGCTGACGAAGATCACCAGCGGGCCCGCTCGTACCCGGAATCACAATTCGCTGATAGGGCGTTCTTTGACGCG